>JAICQL010000309.1 GCA_025937895.1 Polyangiaceae bacterium
GCGCCAAGGTGCAGCGCGTCGAATCTCCGACGCTGGAAGACGTCGAGGCCGAGGCGCTCGCCATGAGCCTGCGCGACGTCGCTAAACAAGTCATCCAGCTGATGCCGGAGCTGCCGCGCGAAGCGGGCTCGCTCATCGATTCGATCCAGGCGCCAGGTGCGCTGGCGGACTTGGTGGCGGCGAACCTCGACGCCCCAGTCGAAGAGAAGGCCCAGCTCATCGAGACAGTCGAAGTGAAGGAGCGCATCCGGAAGGTGTTGCGCTTGCTCACCCGCCAGCTCGAGATCCTCGAGATCCGCGAGCGCATCAACACCCAGGTCCAGGAAGAGATGGGCCACTCGCAGCGCGAGTACGTGCTGCGTCAGCAGCTCAAGGCCATCAAGGAAGAGCTGGGCGAGGACGAGGGCGATCAGGGAGACCTGGACGGGCTGGAGGAGCGCATCGCCAAGGCAGAGTTGCCGACGGAGGCCGACCAGGTCGCCAAGAAGCAGCTCAAGCGCCTGCGCACGATGCAGGTGGGCAGCGCCGAGTACACCGTGGTGCGCACCTACCTGGACTGGATCCTGGATCTGCCCTGGCATGACGCCACGGACGACAACATGGACATCAGCGAGGTGCGCCAGGTCCTGGACGAGGATCACTACGGCCTGGAGAAGGTCAAGAAGCGCATCGTCGAGTACCTGGCTGTCCGCAAGCTGAAGAAGGACAAGAAGGGTCCGATCCTGTGCCTGCTCGGTCCGCCCGGCGTGGGCAAGACGTCGCTGGGCAAGAGCATCGCGCGCGCGCTGGGTCGCAAGTTCGTGCGCGTATCGCTCGGTGGCGTGCACGACGAGGCAGCCATCCGCGGCCACCGGCGCACGTACGTCGGGGCTCTACCCGGGCAGATCATCCAGGGCATGAAGAAGTCGGGCACCGTGAACCCGGTGTTCATGATGGATGAGGTCGACAAGATCGGGCACGACTTCCGTGGCGATCCGAGCGCGGCCCTGCTGGAGGTGCTCGACCCCGAGCAGAACAACTCGTTCGCCGATCACTATCTGGAGATCCCCTACGATCTGTCGAAGGTGATGTTCGTGGCGACCGCGAACCTGGCCGACCCCATCCCACCTCCGCTGCGTGATCGTATGGAGGTGCTGGATCTGCCGGGCTATACGCGGCGGGAGAAGCTCGCCATCGCGCGGCGGCACCTCATCCCCAAGCAGCTGGAGGAGCACGGCCTGAACGAGCAGCGCCTCGAGATCACCGATGAGGCCATCGAGGAGATCATCGAGCACTATACCCGCGAGGCGGGCGTGCGGTCGCTGGAGCGGCAGGTCTCCAGCGTGATCCGCGGCGTGGCCGTCAAGGTGGCCGAGGGCGATGACACACCGCGCGTCGTCAAGACGGAAGATGACGTGCGCAGCTTCCTCGGCCCGACGAAATACACGAGTGAGGTGGCGGAGCGCACGGAAGAGACGGGGGTCGCGACAGGCCTGGCCTGGACCAGCGCCGGTGGCGAGATCCTGTTCATCGAGGCCACGCGCATGTTCGGCACCGGCAAGCTGCAGCTCACGGGGCAGCTGGGTGACGTGATGAAGGAGAGCGCGCAGGCGGCGCTCAGCTACGTGCGCGCCAACGCGGAGAAGTACGACGTGGCTCGCGACTTCATCGAGAAGAGCGACATCCACATCCACATCCCGGCGGGCGCGATGCCCAAGGACGGGCCGAGCGCCGGTATCACCATGTTCACTGCGCTCGTCTCGTTGCTGACCGGCATCCGCGTGCGCCACGACGTGGCGATGACGGGTGAGCTCTCGCTGCGCGGCCGCGTGCTACCGATCGGTGGCGTGAAGGAGAAGGTGCTGGCCGCGCACCGCGCGGGCATCAAGCGCATCCTGCTGCCCGAGCGGAACAAGCCCGATCTCGAGGACATCCCGCGCGAGGTCCGCGACGAGCTCGAGTTCGTGCTCGTGAGCCGCCTGGACGAGGTGCTCAAGGCCGCGCTGGAGCGCGAGCCTCAGCCCTCACAGGAGTGGGTGGAGAAGATGGCGGCGCAAGAGGCCGCAGCCACCCAGTCGAACTGAGCTCGCCCCGCGCTCGGCTTGCTCTCATCGGCCAGGGTGGCCGCACGAGGGTGCGTGCCCAGCACATCACGCCCCCGCAGCCCGCGCTGCGGGGGCGTCTTTTATGCGCGAGCGCGGCCGTGCTGGTGCGCGAAATCTGCGCCGGCCGGCGCGGTCCGTGATATGCCCGTGCCGTGACGGAGCGCGTCTTGAAGGTTGGCCTGCTCGGCTGCGGCACCGTGGGTAGCGGGGTCGTCAGGCTGCTGACTCACAACGCTGAACAGCTCGAGGCCCGGATTGGAGCGCGCGTGGAGATCCACCGCGTGCTCGTCCGCAACCCCAATCGGCCGCGGCCGGAAGAGTGCCGGCGCAGCTGGATCACCACGGATCCGGAGGCCGTGCTGGGTGATCCCGAGATCGACCTGATCGTCGAGGTGATGGGCGGCGAGCAGCCGACCAAGGGCTACCTCGAGCGGGCCATGACGGCGGGCAAGGGTGTGGTCTCCGCCAACAAGCTGCTGCTGGCCAAATACGGCCCGGCGCTGCTGGAGATGGCGGCGCGGCACTCCGTGGACCTGGCGTTCGAGGCCGCCGTCGGCGGAGGCATCCCGGTCATCCGCACCCTGCGCGAGGCGCTCACGGGCGACAGTGTCGTCAGTGTGCACGGCATCCTCAACGGTACTTGCAACTACATCCTCACGCGCATGCGCAACGAGGGCGCCAGCTTTGGCGCGGTGCTCGCGGATGCCCAGAAGCTGGGCTACGCCGAGGCCAACCCGAGCATGGACGTGGATGGGCACGATGCTGCGCAGAAGCTGGTGGTGCTGAGCATGCTGGCCTTCGGCGCTGCCGTCGATGTGGACAGCGTGCCCGTCGAGGGCATCCGCGAGGTGGACGACGTGGACTTCCGCTTCGCCAGCCGCTTCGATTTCAACATCAAGCACCTGGCCATCGGGCGGCTCAAGGGTGACGCGCTCGAGCTACGGGTGCACCCGACCATGGTGCCCACCTCCAGCGTGCTCGCCAACATCAACGACGTGTTGAACGGCGTGTACCTGCAAGGGCGGGCGCTGGGGCCCTGCTTGCTGGTGGGCAAAGGCGCGGGCGAGCTGCCGACGGCGGTCAGCGTGGTCTCGGATCTGGTGGACGTCGCGCGGGATCGTCTGGCGCAGGTCTCGGGCCTGGCCACCCGCTCGATCCATCCACGGCCGCGCCGCATCGTGCCGATGGACGAGCTGGAGACCCGCTACTACTTGCGCTTTGACGTGGCCGATGACCCGGGCGTGCTCGGGCATATCGCCAGCGCGCTTGGCGCACAGGGCGTGAGCGTGGAGCAGATGGTGCAGGATGGGCGCGCCGTCACGCGCGACGCCGCCGTGCCGATCCTGATCATCAGCCACCGCTGTCGCGAGGGCGCCGTGCGTGCAGCGGCGCAGGCGGTCGGCAAGGCGCCGTTCCTGAAGCGGCCGCCGCGCTACATGCGCATCGAAGAGATCTGAGGCCAGCGCGGCGAGCGGCACTGCTGCTCAGCGCGGAGCGGCACTGCTGCTCAGCGCGGAGCGCCGCGGGCTCAGCGCGGAGCGCCGCGGGCTATGCAGAGCGCCGCGGGCCATGCAGAGCGGCTCAGCCCAGCGGAGCGCTATCGATGCCGCCGGGGGCGTACAGGTAGAGGACGGCCATGCGCACTGCGACCCCCGCCTCCACCTGCTGCAGTACGACGCTCTGCGGGCTGTCCGCCACCTGATCGCTGATCTCCACGCCACGGTTCAAGGGACCGGGGTGCATCACGATGGCGTCCGGGGCGGCGAGCGCGAGGCGCTGCGCGTCGAGCCCGAAGGTGCGCGAGTACTCGCGGGTGTTGGGCAGCAGGGCGTTGAGCAACCGCTCCTGCTGGATGCGCAGCATCATCACCACGTCCACACCCGCGAGGGCGCTGGCGAAGTCGTGATACACGTCGGCACCGAGCGCCTCGGCGTCGCGCGGCAAGAGCGTGCGCGGCCCGGTGATGCGCACCTCTGCGCCCAGCAGCTTCAGCAGCTGAATGTTGGAGCGCGCCACCCGGCTGTGGGTGATGTCACCGCAGATCAGCACCTTGAGGCCCTCGAAGGAGGGCTTGTGCTGGCGGATCGTGAAGGCATCGAGCAGCGCTTGGGTGGGATGCTGGTGCAGGCCGTCGCCGGCGTTGATGACGGCCGCGTTGACCCGCTGGGCGATATAGTGCGGTGCGCCGGAGGCGGCGTGCCGGATGACGATCAGATCGGGCGCCATCGCGTCCAGGGTGGCGATGGTGTCGCGCAGCAACTCGCCCTTCTTGGCGCTGGACTGGGCGACGTTGATGTTGACGACATCAGCGCTCAAGCGCTTGCCAGCCAGCTCGAACGAGGTGCGGGTGCGGGTCGAGTTCTCGAAGAAGACGTTGATCAGCGTCTTGCCACGCAGCGTGGGCGCCTTCTTCACCGGGCGCCGGTTCATCTCCCAGAAGGCGCGTGCGGTGTCCAGGAGCGCCAGCGCGTTCGCCCTGGTCAGGCCCTCGATGCCGAGCAGGTGGCGGAGTGGACGCGCGCTCACTTCTCACCTCGCCCGGGCTGCGCCGCCGTACCCTGCGCCGGGCTCGAGACGGCCTCGAAGGAGCGCACCACGGCGATCAGCTCCGTACCTTCTTCCATGACGTCGATGCGCTCTTCCGCTGCCACGTGCGCGACGTGGACGCAATAGTCCGGCTGAATCGGCAGCTCACGGCCGCCTCGATCCACGACGGCCATCAGCTCCACCGAGCGGGGCCGGCCGAAATCCAGCAAGGCGTCCAGCGCTGCGCGCACCGTGCGGCCCGTGCCGACCACGTCGTCCACCAGCACCACGCGACGCCCGTTCAAGGAGACAGGGATCTCGCTCGGACCAATCCGAGGATTGGGCAGCGCCGAGGCGGCGTCGTCGCGATAGAGCGTGATGTCCACGGTGCCGACGGGCACCTCGCCCGGCTCGATCCGCTCCAGGCAGGTGCGCAACCGCTCGGCGACGGCTACACCGCCCCGGCGGATGCCCACCAGCACCAGCTCCGTCGAGCCGTGATGGCGCTCCGCTATCTGACCGGCCACGCGGATCAATCCGCGCTTCACGCTGGCAGCATCGAGCAGCACCCGCATATTGGCGGGCTGCCTACCACATTTCGGGGCGAAACGGTGGGATCAGCGTTGCCTTGGCCTCAGTGCAGTGAGGAGCTGCCGCCACCGCCCTTGCGCTCGTCGTCACGCCGGCCGCGGCCGCCTTCGATCACGGAAAAGGGTGCCTTCTTGGAGCGGCTGGCTCGCTCTTTCCGCTCGGCCGCCGCCTCCCGCTCGAGCTGTGCGTAGCGGTACTTCAAGTATAGCCGCCGCAACGGCGAGGGCGTACCGCCACCGAGGAGCCAGCCCGCAGCGAGCCCGCCGAAGGGAGCGATCAAGCCCTCTGGCGTCTGTTGCACGGCGATCAAGCGCAGCACGCTGAAGCCGATGACGAACGCCAGCAGCCCGCGCGCCGTGACCGGCAGCACGAAGAACAGGCGCACCGTCTGGCCGCGGAAATTCAGCGCCCAGGCCACCGCAATGGACTCGATCACGGGGATGGCGCCAAACCAGTAGCCGGTGCTCATGCGCGCCGCGACCCCCGCGGGCAACAGCAGCTCCCCCAGGAACTGGCAGAAGTACGCCAGCACGCCCGACCACAGCAGGAAGAAGGCGAAGCGCCGCCCGCCCCAGCTCTGCTCCAGGCTGACCCCGAGAAAATACAGGCCCAGCATGCTGCCCACCACGTGCCAGGGCTCGCTGGGCGAGTGCAGCCAGGGCGCCGTGAACAGGCGCCAGATCTGGCCGCTGGCGATCGCCTCGGTGTTGCCGGCGAGCAGCTGGAAGATGGCCGGATCGGCGTTGGCCCAGTTCAGCGCCATCGCGAACATCAGCCACAGGCCGAGCAGGATGAGCAGGATCGCTTTCAGCGTGCGCCCGGGGCGCGGTAGCTGGAGGTCGGCGCCGCCCTGTTGCTCCCAGCGAGACATCCCACTCTTGGTTAGCTGTCCGCGCCCGGCTCCGCAACTGCCGGCGCCGGAAAACGCGCAGGCTCGCCGAGGCGGGTCATGGCAGGGGCTCGCCGAGGTGGGTCATGGCAGGGGCTGAAGCCGCTCGCAGCTTGCTACGGAGCTCACTCCGGGCAGCGCCCTGCCCTCACAGGTGCTGCGCCAGCGCGCTACACCCAGATCCGCGCCGGCGTCCGTGGCACCAGGGCCGCTGTCCTCGGGCGCGGGCGCGGGCACGGGCGCACCCGCGTCCTCGGGCGCCGCATCGGCTGCGGCGTCGAGCGGTGCGGGCACCGATGCGTCCAGCGGATCACTCGGTGCCGTCGGCCCTGCTGGGCTGCCCGGGCTGGCTTCGAACGCCGTCAGCTCGATCGTGTACGCACCGGTGGCGGTGCCGAGGTCGAAGGCCAGCGGCTCTCCGCAAGGGGCGGACCGGCGCGTACCGTTCAGCACGCCCTCCAGCCGCAGCACCTGCCCCGGCTGCGAGCCGCAGCGCAGGCTCCCGAGCGCGCCCGCCTGATCGACGACGAGCACGGCGCTACCGGGGCCGCCCGTCCCACTGAAGGTGGTACAGCCGTTGATCGGTGACGTGGCGCCATAGACGGCAAGCGTGGGTGCCAGCGGTCCTTCTGGCTCACCCTTCCCGCACTCTGCCGTCCAGCGGGCTTCATCGATCGGCGGCTCGCCGCTCTCCAGCACGCGATCGAACCCGAACAGCTCGGCGCCGTACAGGATGCCCGGCAGCGCATCCAGCGCCACCGACCGCTCACAGGGCACTGCGGGCGACAGCGCCTGAAACAAGCCTGCGTCGGTCTGCAGCGGAGACTGCCGGATCTGCACGAAGCGGACGGCGTACATGCGCAGCGCGCCGGGGGCGCTGCTACAGGGCACGCTGCCGCGGAAGACCTCTGGGCTGATGCGCAGGCGGGTGGCTTGTTCCGTGAAGCCGTCGACCAGACGACTCTCGCCGCAGGCGAGGCTGCCGAGGGCAGCAAAGGAGCAGAGGGCGAGCCAGCGCATCATGGCGGCGGGCATAGCGCGTCCCGCGCGCCACCGCTACGGGAACGCGGCCCCGCGCGCGGCTGATTTTGCCCGTGGCTGAGCCGCTGCGGGGCGCGGGTGTGTTCCACAGCCGAGGGGCTGCGCCGGCTGCCTCATTCAACGGGCAGGAAGACGCGCTTTTCCAGGGCCGGCTCAACCCCTACCAGCTGATCGGAGCGAAGCACGAAGCGAGCGCGCCCTGCGGGCCTCTCGAACGGTGGAATGGGGGCATCGGGGCTGTCACAGGCGCGCGGCTGCGAGAGCTCCGGCCAGTCGAGCTCCAGCGCGGGCTCGCCGCTCCGCTCGCCGTAGCTGACGTTGACCTGCACGTCGAAGCGACCCTGGCAGTGGACCTCGCGCGCGTCACGCAGGATGAATCGCTCCTCGAAGAAGATGCTCTCGGTCGCGACTCGCTGCCCTGGCGCGAGCTCCAGCCTGCTCACCAGCTGGCGATCGAACGACGCGATCGGGCTCGGGCTGGAC
>JAICQL010000155.1 GCA_025937895.1 Polyangiaceae bacterium
ACCGTTGCGCTGGATGTAGCTGATGCCGCCACCGAGGAAGAGCACACGCCACTTCTGTGCGCCGCCCAGCACCGAAAAGGCGATCTTGTCGCCCGCGGGCGACCAGTCTGGATTGTTCGGGATGACGGGCAGATCGAGCTGGCCCGTGCGGACGCCGCTGTCCCCGTCATGGAAGTAGAGGCGGGGCTCGGCTGCCACCCCCGTGCCCACGGGAGCCACCGCGACGAACTGATCGCCGACCGGGTCGAAGGAGCCGTTCAGCATCGCGTTGGGGTCGCCCGTCGGCCCCGCGTAGCTGAAGAAGGCGCTGTCGCTCATTGGGCGGCTCATGTCGTTGACATAGACCAGGCGCGCGGCGGGCGGGTTGCCCATGCCAAAGATCACCTTGTCCCCCTGCCGTGACAGCGCGTGACAACCGACACACACGGCACTGCCGCTGCCCGGCACGTCGCTGGCGCCCACGAACTTCTGCGGCACGGCGGACGCGCTGCCGAAGTCGAAGCGCATGATGCTGCCGCCCGACGTGGTCCAGTAGTACACGGCGCCGTCGATGCGCTTCTCCGAGAACTCGATCGAGAAGCTCGCGCTCTCTCCGAAGGAACCAGACTCGTCGCTGCCGCGCACCGACAAGGTGACCGGACCGCGCCCCTGGTTCGAGCCCGCGAGCAGCTCCAGATCTTCACCTCCGACCACGTACGCACACGAGCCGGGCTCGAAGTCGCTCGGACTCGCGTAGCAGCGCGTGTAGTACACCAGGTCCGTCACCTCGCTCTGGAAGCGCAGCTCGAACAGCGTATTTTCCGGCGCTCCCGGCGTGAAGTGCACCTCCAGCCGGCCCAGGTTCGGCGGCAGCAGCACCCCGTCGTTCGGGTACACGAGCTCCGGCGCGCGCCCGGCCACGGGCTGCCCCACGAAGTGGCTGGCGCTGGCTTCGGGCAACGGTGGGTCATTGAACGGCCCATACGGATCTTCGGGCAGGCGCTGGCCGCTCAGGCGCACGAGCACGGGCGCCGTGGCAGTGGCGATCGACCCATCTGCGCTGGCCGCCTGCGCACGCACCGTGAGCGAGCCGCCGCGCTGGGCAGGTTCGCTGTCACTCGTGGGCAGGCGTGTCGTCAGGGTGTTCGAGCCATCCTCCGGAAAGCTCGCGACGAGGTAGTTATCGGGCACGTAGAACACTGCCTGCCCGGTGATGTCCACTTCCCTCTCGGGCGCATCCGAGAACACGGCATGGGCCGTGAATGTCTGCTGGACCGAGCTGCCGAGCCCCACGTCGAGCACCGCCGCCTCCGGCTCGATGCGCAGCGACACGATGTTGCGTTCGCTCGCGGAGCCGCTGCCGCCGAAGCCATCTTCGCCGCCGCCACCCGTATAGAAAATGGGCCCGGGCCCTTCACCCGCGCTGCCCTTGCTATCCGCGCCACCCTGACCGTCACCCTCGCCGTCGTGTTTGCTGGGGCCGCCACCGCAGCCCAGGGCGAGCAGGAGGCTCAGCGCGACGTTGATCCTCGCTCGAAGCATATTCCAATTCACTATGAGCTGAGTCGCGGCCGCGATCAAAGCGCTCGCCGGTGCACACCCGCGAACAGGTCGAGCACGCTCGAACACTGCCGAGCACGCTCGAGGCTGAGCTACCGGCACGCGCAGTGTATGCGGAGAGCCGCGACGGACACCTCATCGCGCCACCCACGTGCCCCAGCCCGGTACACTGCTGGTCCGCGCCCGGGCACGGCGCCTCATCGCCACCCGGGCCGCTCTCGCTTTCGGATGTAGCGGGCGCGCCGCGGCTCAGCGCGCCGCGGGCGACTCGCTCCACAGCATCACGCGATGCTGGATCCCTCCCTCGACAAACCCAGGCCCCTCGGCGGCAAAGCCCATGCGCTGCCAGAAGCCGAGCGCCCCTTCCTGCGCGTGCACGTAGACCGTCAGCCCGCGCGGCGCCTGGGCAAGGATGTGGCGCACCAGCGCTGCACCGATAGCGCGCCCCCGCTGTCCGCGAGCGACCGCGACCCGCTCGATCTTCCAGCCGCGCCCGGTAGCTCGCGCCCGAGCCGTGGCCAGCGCCTCACTGCCTACGTCAGACCCGATTCGGCTGGAGCGCGCGAGGAAGTGCTGGCACTCGTCATCCAGCCCGTCCACCTCCAGCTCCGGCGGCACCGCTTGCTCCTGCACGAACACCTGGTAGCGCAGCGCCCGGCACTGCGCGCGCTCTACATCCGACACTGCCTGAACGACCTCGACCACCATCGCCCGGGCAGCGTAGCCGCCGCCGCGAACGGCGCGCAAGCCGCCAGGCGCAGCGTGCCCGAGCTTGCCGCGGCTGGAAGGTAGTTCAGTCGCAGAGATCCGTGTAGAAGGTGAACATGACGTTACTGCGCACGTTTTCGCCGGGGCGCCGGTGGTCGGGCTGGCTCGCCGCTGCGCTGCTGGCGCCGCTGCTGCCGGGCGCGCCCGGCGCCATCGTGGCCCACGCGGCGGAACCGGAGCGAGCGCTGCCAGCGCTGGACCCGAGCGTGTTCCAGCTGCCGTTCGAGAAGTATACGCTCGCCAACGGGCTGGAGGTCATCCTGCACCGGGACAGCAGCTTGCCGCGCGTGGCGGTGAACCTCTGGTACCACGTGGGGCCCGCGAATGAGCCGCCGGGGCGCTCGGGCTTCGCGCACCTGTTCGAGCACCTGATGTTCGAGGGCTCCAAGTATGCAGGACGCCAGTTCGACACGCTGCTCGAGGGGGCAGGCGCCACCAACGTGAATGGCACGACCAACTTCGACCGTACCAACTACTTCGAGACGGTGCCGAGCGAGCAGCTCGAGCTGGTGCTGTGGCTGGAGAGCGATCGCATGGGCTTCATGATCGACGCCCTCACCCCGGAGCGGGTGGAGGTGCAGCGCGGAGTGGTGCTCAACGAGCGCCGGCAGAGCTACGAGAACCGTCCCTACGGGCCCAGCGAGCTGGCGCTATACGATACCTTCTTCCCTCCCGGACACCCCTACCATGGCAACGTGATCGGCTCGATCGAAGACCTCGAGCGAGCCACCTTCGCTGACGTCGGCGCCTTCTTCGATGCCTACTATGCGCCCAGCAACGCTACCCTGGCGCTGGTGGGCGATTTCGAGCCCGAGCGAGCGCGGCAGCTGATCGAGCGTTACTTCGGTCCGCTGCGCAAGCGGCCCAAGCCCGAGCGGCGCAAGCTGGTCACGCCCCCCCGCACGGAGCCGCTACGGCTGGAGGTGACGGAGAGCGTGTCCCTGGCCAAGGTCACCGCGGCCTGGCTGGTTCCCCCCGCCTTCAGCGCCGAGGAGCCAGGGCTGGAGCTGGCGGCCCAGGTGCTGGGGGCCGGCAAGGCCTCACGGCTGTATCAGGACCTGGTCATCACCGGTCTGGCTGCCGAAGTGGAGGCGTGGCTGGACTCCAACGAATATGCCAGCGTGCTGGCGCTCGAGGTGGTGGTGGCGAGCGGTGTGCCCGTGGACAAGGTGGAGCGCGCGCTGGAGGCCAGTGTTGCGCGGCTGGCGCGAACGGGCCCCACCAGCGCCGAGCTCGCGCGTGCCAAGAAGGGTGTAGTGGTGGAGCTGCTGAGCTCGCTGCAGCTGCTGAACAGCGGCATGGGGGACGGTGGCCGAGCGGGCGTATTGCAGCGGCTCAATCACTATCTCGGGGATCCGGGCGGGCTGCCGGCGGAGATGCAGAAGCTGACCGCAGTGGACGCCGCGGAGGTGCAGCGCCGGGTGAACGAGCAGCTCAGCCCACGGCAACGGGTGACCGTGGTCACCTTGCCGAAGCGCTCGAGCACACCGCGCACGGCCAGCATGGGCAACGCCGGCGGCAGCGCGGCAAGGAGCGCGCCATGAATCAGCGCCTTGGAAAAGCCCGTGCGACGGTGACAGCTGCGTTCGTGGTCGTCGGGCAGTGCCTGACAGGCGCCGCGTGCGCTCCCGCTGCCGGAGGCCCGCCGCAGACGGCGGAAGCAGCCAGCGCCGCGGGAGCGGCCGTCGATCAGAGCTGGCGGCAAGCCATTCCCTCCCCGGCCGCGCCCTCCAGCTTCGATTACCCCGCCGCGCAGACGGCGCAGCTGCCCAACGGCGTGCGCCTGTACCTGGTGCCGCGCAAGAGCGGCACCGTGGCGCTCTCGCTGAACGCGCTGGCGGGTGGCTCTGCGTGCAGCGCCGGGCGCAGCGGCTTGGCCGCGCTCACCTTGCGGGTGATGACCGAGGCCACCCGGCAGAAGTCCGCCTTGCAGCTGGCAGAAGCGGCAGAGTCGCTCGGCGCCCAGCTCGATTTCGACACCGGCAGAGACGGCAGCAGCATCTCGCTGGAGGTGTTGCCGTCCGACGCGGAGGCGGCGTTGAGCCTGCTCGCAGAGGTGGTGACCGAGCCACGCTTCGCGGCTGAAGACGTGCGGCGCCTGCGAGCACAGTGGCTGGACAGCTTGCGCAGCGAGCGCCAGGAGCCCGTGCGTCTGGCAGGGCTGGCGGGCATGCGCGCGCTGTTCGGCGACGCTGCAGCGCCCGTGGACGGCAGCGTGCCCGATGTGGAGCGGCTCGAGCGTGAAGACCTGCAGCGTTTTCATCGCGAGTGGTACGTGTCGGGCAACCTGGCCGTGTTGGCGGTCGGCGATTTGACCATGGAGCGCCTGACCGAGCTGGCGCGGAAGGGCCTGGGCCACTTGCCTGCCCGCACTGCCCCGGTGCTACCAGCGCTGAAGCTGCCGCCGCCGCCCACGCAGACCACCGTCTGGCTCATCGATCGACCCGGCGCCGTGCAGACCGCGCTGTTCGCGGGTCAGGCCTTTCCCGAGCGCAGCGCGCCCGGTTACGAGGCGCGTCAGGTGGTGAACAACCTGCTCGGAGGGCTCTTCACCTCGCGGCTGAACCTGAACCTGCGCGAGAAGCACGCGTACACCTACGGCGTGCGCTCGCGTGTGCTGGCGGCGCGGCGCTTCGGCGCCTTCGCGGTGCAGAGCAGCATCGAGACGTCGAACACCGCCGACGCACTGGAACAGCTGCTGCTGGAGCTGCGCACCATCGCTGCCGGCAAGCCGGAGCAGATCACGCCGGAGGAGCTGGAGCGTTCGAAGGCGGATCTGGTTCACGAGCTCGGGGGTCACCTCGAGCACGTGCGCACGGTGCTGGCCGACACCGCCGAGCTGTACGTCGATGGGCTGCCGGCAGATCACCAGCAGAAGTTCCTGAGCGCCGTGCGCTCGGTGGATAGGGCTGCCGCCGCAACAGAGGCAGCCCGGCTCACTCCAGAGCACATGACCATCGTGCTGGTCGGCGATCAGCAGAAGCTCTTGCCGCTGCTGGCCGCCAAGGGCATCGCGGCTCAGCCCGCGCCGCCCGAGCTCGGCGAGTGACCCCTAGCGCGGGAGCAGAGCGCTCCACCGGCGACTCCCCGCGTGGCGGAAATGCCCGGCGCAATTGCTCGACAGAGGCGCGCTGCCTCGCTGCTCAGCCCCGGGCTGGCGCCAGCGCCCTCAGGGCGCCGGCGTGCCGGGCGTGGCGGTGACCCCCAGAGCCCTGCCGCCCGCGGCGCTGATCTGTAGCTGCAAGGTTGCGCTGTTGTTCGCGTAGTCCAGCTCCGGGACGCTGCGCTCGGCGTTGACCGTGACCTGCAGCTCGTAAGCGCCCGGAGCAACGTCAGTGATATCCAGCCACTGGCAGGGCAGGTCGGTGCCGTAATTATCGGCGCAGCCCGGCGCTATGCCCTGCCGGCCACAGCTGAAGGTCTGGCAGTCGGCACCGGACTCGGGGATCCACTCCTCGGCGTCCGTGATGCAAAACTGGCTCTTGCTGCCCTGCAGCACCAGCTGGCCCCTCTCGTCACGCAGCTCGTAGCGCGCAAACCCTCGCAAGCTGAAGCCGTCGCCACAGCTGTCCCGGGTCCAGAGCGGGTTGTCCTGGTTCGGAGTGCCTAGCACGAAGTCGGCGTTGCCCAGGTTGCCCATGCGCGAGCCGAAGCGAACCACCTTGCGCTCACCCAGACCGGTGGCGCAGGCGTGCTCGACGGCGCACGGGTCATCGATGCGCTGCGTCTCGAAGCGGGTCGTGTCCAGCAGATATGCGCGATCCAGCACCAGATCGGGCAGCTCTGCGGAGAGCGGGGGCTCGGCACCCGCGCCGCCACCCACACCGCTACTACTACCACCGGCAGCGCCAGAACCCGGCTCGCCCGGAGCGCCGGGCACGCTGCCCGGCTCATTCGGAGCGGCTGGCATCTGACCCGGCGGCATGAGAGCAGGCTCCAGCGCCGACATTCCCGTCATCTCGCCGGGCGCCGCTCCGGCCATGCCACTCGGCATGGAGCTGGCGGGCTGCACCTCTTCCGCGCTGCAGGCCGCCGCTGCAACACCGAGCCCGAGCACCAGAACCAGCGTGCAACCTGCTTTTCTCAATGCCGCCACGCCCCGCGTCAAAGCAAGAACCATTCCGGACTGCCGCTGGCAGAAACGCGACGCTCCGGCTCAATCGAGGGTGTGCAGCAACAAACCCGAGCGCAGCTTGGGCTCGAACCATGTGGATTTCGGGGGCATGATCTGGCCTGCATCGGCCACGCGCAGCAGGTGCTCGATGGTCGTGGCGTGCATGCAAAATGCCACCGCGTCGCGCCCGCTATCCACCCGCTGCACCAGCTCGCCCGGTCCACGGATGCCGCCGACGAAGTCGATGCGCTGATCGCTGCGGATGTCGCTGATGCCCAGGATGGGCGCGAGCACCCGATCACCAAGCAACGAATAATCGAGCGAGCCCACGGGATCCCGCAGATCGATGGAGTGCTCGGGGAACGCTACGCGATGCCACTGCCTGGCGAAGTACACGCAGAAGCTGCCGGGTGCCGGAGGCTCTGGAGCGCTGGCAGGTGCCACGCTACCCACCTGGCCCAGACGCTCGAGCAGCGCGGAGGGTGACAGGCCGTTCAGGTCCTTGACCACCCGGTGATACGGCAAGATCGTGAGCTGCGACGCGGGAAATAGCGCGCACAGGAACCAGTTGTAGCGCTCGTTGCCGGTGTGCCCGGGGTTGGCGGCCCGGAGCTCGACGCCGGCACGGGCTGCGGAAGCCGCGCGATGGTGGCCGTCGGCGATGTACGCCGCTTCGATCCGTTCGAATTCCGAGACGAATGGCTGGGCGGCGCTGCAGCGCCACACCCGATGACGCACCCCGTCTATCGCCGTGAAGTCGTACAGCGGCGCCGCCTGCAGCTCTCGCTCGATCAGCTGATCTATGCTGGCGCGGTCGCGGTACATCAGGAATACGGGCCCCGTGTTGGTCTTCAAGGTCAGCACGTGACGGGTGCGATCGTCCTCCTTGTCGCGCCGCGTCTTCTCATGACGCTTGATGATGCCCCGCTCGTACTCCTCCACACTGGCGCAGCACACCAGGCTGGTCTGGCACACCGCCCTGCCCAGCAAGGTGGTCTCTTGCCGATAGATGTACGTGCTGGGCTGCGCCTCGCGCAACAGCGCCTCCCGCTCCAGCCCGCGAAGGTTCTCCAGTGCCCGCTGGTAGACCTGGGGGGAGTACGCATCGGTGCCCTGGGGCAGATCGATCTCCGAGCGGGAAACATGCAGAAAGCTCAGCGGGTTTCCCGCCGCGAGGCCCCGCGCCTCCTCGGTGTTGACGACGTCATAGGGAACCGCTGCCACACGCGCGGCGAGCTCCGGCTTGGGACGCAGGGCGGCAAAAGCAGAGATGCGCATCGTTTGCTCCTCGGCGAGTTTTTCGGGGCGACTGTAGTCCCCCAGTGCGCGATGACAAGGCCGAAGCCGGGCGCACGTGCGCGCGCGTGGAGCTCAGCGCGGCGCGACGGGGCAGCCCTTTGCCTGTGGCTGCGGTTCGTGGCATCGTTGCGTGTCACTGTGAGCGTAGGTTGGAGGCGGTAGTCGGGCTCACGCGGTTCCTGGCCAGCAGCCAGGATCTGCGGGAAGCATTGCAGGCCGTGATCCGCTGCATCACGGAGAGCCTGCCCGTGCAAAAATGCCAGATCATCCTGGCGCGGGAGGGCGACGCCATCGGGCATGTTGCAGCCAGCAGCGCGCCGGCAAACGACATGGCTCACAGCGAGGGCATCGATCTGGAGGCGCTGCCCGAGATCGAGCAGGTGCTGTCCAGCGGTGAAACACTGGTGACCACCGTCAGCGAGCCGCGCGAAGGTCTCTCCGCCGCCGCTCCGGCGGAGCCGGTCGAGCGCAGCGTGGTCGTGGTGCCCATCGGCTACGATGGCGCGCAGCACGGCGTGCTGTACGTGTGCCCCGAGCCCGATCGCTCACCCGCCCCCGCCGAGCGCTCACTGCTGGAGCTGATCGCCAACGCCGCCGCCATGACCCTGCGCAACGCGCAGATGAGCGAGTCCCTCTCGTACGAGAAGCGGCAGGTCAGCCTGCAGCGCGCGCGTGTGGAGCATCGCATCAAGTTCTTCCAGCGCTACGCCGACTTCTTCGAGAGCGCTGCCGACGGCATGGTGGTGGTGGATCACGCCGGGCGCATCCTGTTCTCGAACCCCCGCGCGAGCGAGATCAGCGGCTACTCCAGCGCAGAGCTGGACGGCGCGGGGGTGCTGCGCTTCCTCAGCCGCAGGGAGATCGGGCGCGCGGCAAAGATCGTGCGCGGCTTCCGCTCCGGCATCTATCCGCGCGGGGTGGACATTCGCTTCGTGCCCAAATCTGCGCGCGCCGAGGCTGCAGCGGCGCCCCCTACCCGTGGCGGGGTCGAGCCGCGCGAGCTGATCCTGAACGTGACCTTCAGCCCGGTGCTGCGTGCCGAGCGCGCGGTGCTCTTCACGTTCCGCGACGTGACCCTGGAGCGCGCCACCGAGGTCGAGCTGCGCCGCACCACCGAGTTCCTGGCGCGGGTGATCGACAGCTCCGTGGACGCGATCGTGTCGGCTGACCTGACCGGCAGGGTGCTGCTGTTCAACCGCGCCGCGGCGCGAATCTTCGGTTACGAGCCCGACGAGGTCATCGGCAAGCTGAGCGTGGAGCGCCTCTACCCTGCGGGCGTGGCGCGGCAGGTGATGCGCAGGATCCGCAGCCCCGAGCATGGCGGCCCGCGCCGCCTGGAAGACTACCGAGTGGACATGATGGGCTCGCGTGGCGAGACCATCCCCGTCAAGCTCTCGGCCGCCCTGATCCTGGATGGCGAGAAGGCCATCGGCTCGGTCGGCGTGTTCACGGACATCCGCGAGCAGCTGCGCATGGAATCGAGCCTGCAGAGCGCTCAGGAAGAGCTGCGCGAGCGCGAGAAGGGCCTTGCGCTGGCCGAGCTGGCGGGGACCACCGCGCACGAGCTGAACCAGCCGCTCACGGCCGTGATCGGCTACGCAGAGCTCCTGCTGAAGCAGCTGTCCGGAGCCGACGCGCCGCACCGCGAGGCGGCGGAGATCATCCTGGAGCAGGCTCAACGCATGGCAGACATCGTGCAGAAGATCGGCAAGATCACGCGCTACGAGACGCGCAGCTATGTGGGGGACACCAAGATACTGGATCTGGACAAGGCGGCGCCGGAAAGTGAGTGAGCCGCCGCCTGACGGCGCGCAGCGGGCGCTACGGCGTCGAGTCCTCGTCGGGCAGGGTCGGTAGATCCGACGCGTCACCCAGCTTGACCTGCAGCTCCTGCAGTTGCCCCGACGCGCGGCGCACCACCAGCCTCACGACGCTGCCGACGCCGGCGAGGCTCATCGCCCAGCGCAGCGCCCAGGGGCTGGTGATCTCGCGACCGTTGAACTCCAGGATCACGTCATCCACTGCCAGCCCTGCCTGCGCGCCTGGCCCGCCCTCGCTCACCTGCCGCACCAGCGCGCCCTTCAGGCTATCCACGCCGATGCGCGGCATGTCCACGGGCTTGAGAGACGAGATCACGGCACCGATGGCCGCGCGCTCGATGTGCCCCTGCCCGATCAGATCCGGCAACAGCTCGCGCACCATGTTGATCGGAATGGCGTAGCCGATTTTGTGCGCCTGCACGTTGATCGCCGTGTTCACGCCCACCACGTTGCCGCCCATGTCCAGCAGCGGGCCCCCGGAGTTGCCCGGGTTGATGCTGGCGTCCGTCTGGAGGAAGCTGTAAAAGCCGCGCGGATCGAGCCCGGGCACGTCCTCGGTCGTGCGATCCTTGGCGGAGATGATGCCCGCCGACACGGTGTTGGCCAGGCCGAAGGGGTTGCCGATCGCCAGCACCCAGTCGCCCACCCGCAGCGAGTTGGAGTCGCCCAGCGGAAGCGCCGGCAGCCCGCGCGCGTCGATGCGCAGGATGGCCAGATCCGTCGGCGGGTCCGCCCCGACGATCTGCGCGCGGAGCCGCCGATCTTTGCCGATCAGCACGTCGACCCGCGCGGCGTTCTCCACCACGTGATGGTTCGTCAGGATGAGCCCATCGGGATCGATGATGAAGCCGCTGCCCAGGCCTCGGCCCAGCACGCGCCGGGTACCGTAGCGGTGCGTCTGGTTGGTGCGCACGAACACAACCGAGGGCGCCGCGCGCTCCGCCAGATCGGCAAAGCTCGCCGGAGCCTGCACCCCCCCGGGCAAGATCACCGTCTCCGGCCCGCGCGGCACGGGCATCACCACGGGCTGCGCCCCCGCTTCAGTGCTCTGCCCGAGGCGCTGGCGCAGCCGTTCACAGCCGGGTACGCCGGCAAGCAGGCATCCGAGCAGCAGGACCCAGCCGCGCTGCCTCACGCCGAGCGGGTGACCTCCACGTAGCGCATGCGTAGGTCGTAGAGGACCTGAGCGAGCAAGCGTTCTTCCTCGCCGCTCAGGTTACCCTCGGTCTTCTCCTGCAGTACGCCGAGCAGATCGATGGTCTGCTTGGCCATCGTCACGTCCCGCCGTGCGGGACCACCCGAAGGGTCGGGAGCGTCTCCCAGATGAACCAGAGCGCTGTGGCTCAGCGACAGGATGAACGTGGCGAAATCAATCGCCGGCAGCTCCTCGTTGTCGCCTCCCTCGGGATCGGATGCGGTCACGTCATGTCCTCGCTGTCCGGATAGGGTGCTTCCCAGTCGGCGACGCCGCCAGCCTTGGCCGGGTCCGCCTCGGACTCTGCCTCGGACTCTGCCCGGGGCTCCGCCGCGTCCGCCTGGGCTTCCTCCGACTGGGCTTCCTCCGACTGAGCCGCCTCAGCCTCGGTCTCCGCCTCGATGCCCTCCTCGTCGTCCTCGTCGTCCTCGTCCTCGTCGTCCTCGTCCTCTTCGTCCTCGTCCGTCGTCAGGTGCTCGGGAGCGGACTGGGAGCGCAGGGTCACCGGCGTGTGCGGCTCACCCTCCGAAGAGGGCGGCGCCACGACGGGCATTGTGGCCGGGAACCCGGCAGCGGTGCGCGCTTCGGGCGACATCGCGCCCAGCGCCGCGGACACCGCGCCCGCCCCCACGCCCGAGATCTCGGACTCCATGAGCGCCGAGCGCAGCGCGGGGCTCGGGCCACGCGACACCTCCGGCATGCTGCCGAAGCTGCGGGTCAGCGGCTCCCGCGCGGGCTGAGGAGCGCTGGCCACCGCCACCGAGCTGGGCGCAGAGCGCAAGCTGGGGTGCGGCTCAGACAGGGACTGGAGACGGCGAATGCCCTCGAACACCAGCGGCTCTTCCACGTGATCACGCGGCGGGGTGACGGCAGGCTGAGGCGTGTCGTTCAACAGCTCGTACTCGCCCTCCAGATCCGGCAACTGCTCCAGGTGCCGATCGAGATCACTCGCGGCCAGGACGCGAGAGCGCAACATGCGTTCGCGCACTCGGCTGTCAAACTTGAAATCCTCGGGTTTGCTCATGCCATTGTCTCCAGACTTTCCTGTAACCTATCCGCTTGGCCGGCGCGACGCCAGCCCAGTGCTCCGACCGAGCCTGCCGCACCGTCGATCCGACGCGATTTCGATCCTTCGCGCTCTCGCTCCTTCAAGAGGCAGCGCCCGCCGCAGGCAGCGCATCCCGCTGAGCCAGTCGGGTCAAAGTCAGCAAACCGAGCAGCCATGCCTCGTGATCCAGCACCTCTCCGGCGCTCTGCAGACGCTGCTGCCAGAGCGCGACCGGGGCGCGGAGCTCAGGCGGCAACAAGGCAAGACCGTCGCGACCGGCAGCAAAAGCCTGCGCCGCCGCCCGGACCTGCTCGAGCGCGGCTGTCGGGTCCAGCTCGCCCACGCCGCGCTCTCTAGCCCTTTCGGCGGGCCACCGCAACTGCTCGAAAAACCGGCAGAAGCGGAAAGCCGACCGCGCCGCCGCTCAGCCCATTGACCGGACTGGCGACGGACCAGCGAAAGCTGCCCGTTTCTGCACCGTCACAGGTCAGAGCGCGTCGACGCGTGGGAGCGAGAGCTGAAAGGTGTTGCCCTTCGGGCTGGGGACCACGCTCACGTCCGCACCGCAGAGACGTGCGGCAACCCGGGCGCAGTAGAGACCCATACCGCGGCTGTAGCGGCTGTTGGAGCGAGATTTTCCCGCCACCTGGCCCTCGGCAGTAAACGCGCTCTCGACCAGATCATCGGTCAGGGCCGTGCCCGCATCCTTCACGTACACGCACACGCTCGCCCCCTCCAGCGCGGCGCTGACGTGCACCGTCGTCGCGGGCGGCGCGTGCTGGATGCCGTTGCGGATCAGGTTCATCAGTGCCTTCATCGCCAGCTCGCGCCCCACGTCGACCGTGGCGTGGAGCTGGCGGGACTTGGGATCCAGCTCCAGCTTCAAGCCGTGGCTGCGGGCCGCCGGCTGACAGCGCTCCACCGCGCCCGCGATCAGGGCCGCCGCCGACGAGGGAGTGCGTGAGACGGACAGGCCACCACGCAAGATCTGCCCGAGCAGGTCGACGTTATCGATCACGTGCGAGAGGCCATCGCACGACACCACACCGTCTTCCACGGCTTCGCGAGCATCGCCCTCCTCACTGGGGAGGACGGCCTCGAGGTAGCCCAGGTTGCTGTGCAGGGCCGAGAGGGGGTTGCGCAAGTCGTGGGCGAGCAGCCCGATGAGCTCACCAATCAGGTGAGTGGCCAGGCTCTCGCCTGAGCTCCTTTCGCTCGAGGCACCGAGCGCGGACGCCTCCGCGCCGGCAGGTCGCTCCGAACGGCCAACAACACCCATAGTTCTCTCGTTCAGCCCTGGCTTGCCGGGCCGGCATCAAAACCGGGCATACTCCCCGGTACTTCTCTTTAGCCCAGACAACCGCTTGCCGGGGCACTCTCTGCGTGCACCCGGCGGGTGGCTCCTGCTGCAGACCACCCCGCTGCCCTGTGCCGTGTACGACCAGCGGCCCAGGTGCGAGCGCGGTGCTGCCCACTGCTTCGCGTGCCGCTCCACGGCGCGCTGGCAGCGGAGCAAACCTCCACCCAGGCCATTGCTCACCCGATGAAACGACCTCGGGCGCCAGAGACGAGAGCTCGCTGGCCCCGACGGCCGTGACCCTCGCGGGGTCGCACCATCGGGATGTCACGACGGGTTGCCCCGACGGAACTGCTGCCGTCGGGACTCATGGCCCTGGCCGCTCGGGCTCACGCCATCGGACCTCGCGGCCAAGGTCGCACAGCTCGAGTGCTGCTGCAGCTCGGTCTGCGGCAGCATCCCTCCCACTCGCCTGGTCGTCGCTGCTCGGCAGGTAACCATCTGTCGCACCTGGAAGGCGCGCAGACTACGGCGGCGCCACGAGCGCGGCGCCGCTGGCTCCGCTACTTCGCGGCGATCGGCTCTTCCTCCTCAATGTCGTTGACACTGGGGATCTTCCTGATTTCGAGCCGAGCAGTCTTCCAGGCGCGCTGCACGATCCAGGAGAGCGAGCGGTCGAGCCGCGCCGCCTCATCCTTGATCTCCTGCAGCATTGATTCGGGGAAGTAGAGGCTTTGCTTTCGCTTGTCGCTGCCCTTACCGGTGTTTTGGTTCTCACCCATGTGCTGGACCTCGTATAGTTGGCTGTGCTGACCAAGACGACACCTTTGACGATGAAGTTAAAGGTGGCCGAAAATTAATGCCGACTCGAGCCGGTCGAAGCAAGGCTCGTGGAGGGGCAATTTACTCGCTGCTTAACGAACCGTTTTCCCAGTATTTTCGGCGGCTCGAGCAGCTTTGCCCCGTGCAGCCGGGCGGCGGCCGGCGAAGGCCAGCTTTTTTTGTTCTTTCGTGCGCGCAGCGGTGCGGCGGCCCCACCAGCTCTGCCGTCTTGCTCCTCGCTCGAGGGCTGCTTCTCTCCTTCTCCTGACGTCTGCCGGCACGCGCCGACCCGTAGGCCAAGCACCCCTCCCCCCTTCTCCCATGCCCCGGACGCCGACGAGCCCTCCCGATCCAGCACCACGCTCCACAGCCACGCGAGCTCGGCGGCACCCCCGCGCAGCGTGGACACTCGTGCTCACGCTCAGCGCGTTTGGCGGTGGCGCGCTCATGGCTCGGCTGGGGCAAGCAGCGCCGGGCCAGAGCCCGTATTCGCTCCTGGATCAGCTCGCTCGCGTGCTGGTGTTGATCGAGAACGAATACGTCGATGCCGTGGATCGCCAGCGGCTGCTGCAGGGCGCCATCAAGGGCATGGTGGCGGAGCTCGATCCACACTCCGCCTATCTGCCACCGCGCGACTTCGCGGTGCTGCAGGACGACACGCGCGGGGAGTTCGCCGGGATCGGGGTAGAGGTTGATTTCCGCAATGATCGCGTGACCGTCATCTCCGCCATCGACGGCTCGCCGGCGCAGCGCGCCGGCATGTTGCCGGGGGACGTGATCGTCTCGATCGACGGCCTGGGTGTCAGCGGAAAGAATGCCAGCGAGCTGGTCAAGCTCATGCGCGGCCCCGCTGGTACCCAGGTGCGCGTCTCGGTGCGCCGGCCCGGACGCGATGAGCTGCTCAGGTTCACGCTTTCGCGCCAGGTGATCGAGGTGTCGAGCGTGCTCGGCGCCGATCTGGCCGGACAGATCGCGTACCTGCGCATCAAGCAGTTCCAGTCGAAGACGGATACGGAGCTGCTGGAGGCCGTGGCCCAGCTGCGGCAGCGGATGGGCAATATCGCCGGCGTGTTGCTCGATCTGCGCAACAACCCTGGTGGGCTGGTGGCCGCAGCCACCTCGGTGGCAGACGAGTTCTTGCCCGGCGGTGTGGTGTACTCCACCCGTCACCGCGACAACGTTGTGGAGCAGGTTCGCGCGAGCAGCGGTGGCTCGCTCCAGGATTGCCCGATGGTGGTGCTGGTCAACGAGTTCAGCGCCAGTGCTTCGGAGCTGCTGGCAGGCGCGCTGCAAGACCACGAGCGAGCAACGGTGATCGGCGCACGCACCTTCGGCAAGGGCTCGGTGCAGTCGATCGTCGACCTGCCCGGCGGTGGCGGCCTGCGGCTGACCACCATGCGCTACTACACGCCCGCGGGCAGAGCCATTCAGGTGGAAGGCATCACGCCGGACCTGGTCGTGGACAGCTCGCTCAGCGAGGGCGGCACGCCCGTGCTACGGGAGCAGAATCTGGAAAATCACCTGCCTTCGGAGGCGCCCGCCGGGGCAGCGCCTCCGCAGCAACAGCAGGCCGGCGCGCAGCAGCCGCCCACCACCCAGCAGCCCAGCCCCGCAGCCGCGGCGCCCGGCAAGGTGGCCCCGGCCGTCGAGGGGGAGAAGCCGGGCATTTCACCGACGCACCTGGGTGTTGCACGCAGTGTCCCGCATGATCCCACGGGCGGCCCGGATCACGCGCTCTCCGTGGCATACATTCACCTGCGTGGCCTGCTCAGCGCGAGCCCGGCGGGCGGCGCCGGCCGGTGAGCGCCGGATGGTTGCTCGGTTCCGCCTCGAGCTGGCAGGCGTGCAAAGCGGCGCTCGACGTGCAACGGTGTATTGATGCGTGAATATGACGCGCTGCTGTTCGTGTCCTTCGGCGGCCCGGAGCGCCCCGAAGACGTCATGCCGTTTCTGGAGAACGTCACGCGGGGCCGCAGCGTGCCGCGCGAGCGGCTGCTGGCGGTAGCCGAGCACTACGATCATTTCGGCGGCAAGAGCCCGATCAACGAGCAGAACCGCGCGCTGATCGCCGCGCTGGAGCAGGATTTTCGCGAGCAGGGCATCCAGCTGCCCATCTACTTTGGCAACCGCAACTGGGCCCCGTTTCTGAAGGACGCCGTGGCAGAGATGACGGCGGCGGGCCATCAGCGCGCGCTGGCGTTCATCACCTCGGCGTACAGCTCCTATTCAGGTTGCCGGCAGTATCAGGAGGACATCGAGCGCGCCCGCTCCGCAGTGCCGGGCGCGCCGAGCGTGGAGGTGCTGCGCCGTTTCTTCAACCACCCCGGCTTCATCGATGCCTGTGTGGATCGCGCCACGGCCGCCTGGCAGGAGCTGGGGGGCGAGCTGGGTGAGGCGCGCTCGCACGCGCGCATCGTGTTCACGGCGCACAGCATCCCTTTGGCCATGGCCCAGACCTGCAGCTACGAGCGACAGCTGCTGTCCAACTCGCGGCTGATCGCCGAGCGGCTGGGCCACCCACACTGGGATCTGGTCTGGCAGAGCCGTAGCGGCCCGCCGCAGGTGCCGTGGCTCGAGCCCGACATTCTCGATCACCTGCGTACCCTGCGCGCGCGCGGCGTGTCCGGGGTGATGATCGCGCCGATCGGCTTTCTCACCGATCACATCGAGGTGCTCTATGACCTGGACGAGGAAGCTCGCCAGCTGTGCGCGGAGCTGCAGCTACCGATGCGGCGCGCCGCGACAGTGGGCACGCACCCGCGCCTGGTGGAGATGATCCGCCTGCTCGTGCTGGAGCGGCTGCAAGGCGCGGCGCTCCAGGGCGTGGGCTCGCTGCCGCCGGCGCCGGCGGTGTGCGCCGCCACGTGCTGCCCGCGCCCGCTGCGCCCGCCCGGTACCTCGCGCTGAGCTCTGTACCCGAGCTCCCGAGCTCACTCCACGCGCGAGCCAGGTGGGTCGGGTTCAGCGCCATTACCAGCGGTGTCACCGGCACTGTCACCGCCAGTCGGGGCGCCGCCCTCCAGCCGCGCACCATCGAGCTTGCGCGTGAGCTGGCCCTTCTGCAGCTCCTCGCGCGCGCGCTCCGCCTTGGTGCGCCCATGCAAACGCCGGTTGGACTCCGCGCGCTTGGCGCGCTCGACCTTCGCCTTGCGCTTGCGGAACTTGTTCAAGTTGACGACGTCGCCCATGGCAGCCGCAGGCTAGCATGGCTCGCTGCCGCGTACCGCCAGCAGCCGCGCCTCAGCTCGCGCGCGCGTGGTAGTGCGCAATTCCACGGACGATCCGCCGCTCGTCGTCGAGAAACAACACCTCTGTGACCCGCCCACCGCGCTGATTGCGGTACACGAGGGATCATCGGGGGCAGGAGCAAGTTGCCAGTGGCTGGAGCTGCCGTCCAGCTCCCACCCTGGAGTGGTAGGCGTGGCACACCCGTGGTTGCCTGGCGGCACAGGTCGCTCTGGCAAAGGCGGTTCTCTCCCGGAAATGTGGCCGGGCGTCGTAGTGTAGTGGGACACGTTGTGCCACTCGCCAGTGGCATGGCGCGTGCTTGACGCCCGGGTTCGAGGAGAGCGATGAGAAGCAACGAGTGGACGGGGCTAGCCTGGATGGTTGCGCTTTGTGTGTTGCCGGCCTGCGGCGATACGGATGACACGCCCGAGCCCAACCCGGGCGGCTCCGGCGGCGCAGGTGCGGAAGGCGCTGGCGGTCCGGGTACGGCGGGCGCGCCGAACCTGGCGGGCAGCGGTGGCGGCGGAGAGCCAGAGCGCTCGCGCTCACCTGGCTCCGCGTGTTTGCCCTCCGCGGAGCTGGACCCGGAGTTTGCGGGCTTTGCAGCGAGCGATGTCACCGTGGAACAGGGCTCGCCGTATTGCGCTGCCGACGCCGTCTGTCTGGTCGATCACTTCCAGGGGCGAGTCAGCTGCCCCTATGGTGCGGCAGGTGGCGAGCAAGGCTGCAGCGTGCCGGGCGGCGAGCAGCGGGTGAACGCCAGCGTGGAGCCGCAGCGGCGGGATCGCCGGGCGGAGGACGCCGTGTATTGCTCGTGCCGCTGCGACGGACCGGATCCCACGGCGGAGTACTGCCAGTGTGAGGCCGGCTTTGAGTGCCAGGAGCGGGTGCCCGCGCTGGTCTCCGGCCAGGACCTGGAGCACGTGGGCTCGTATTGCGTGCGCAACGCCGATGCGCGGCCCAACCCGGTGGCGCTGAGCGCCGCCGCGTGCGAGGCGGGCGCTGGCGAGTGCGGCACGGAGCTCGGGCTCCCCGCTACCCTGCCCGTCCTGGTGCCGGAGGCTCCGCTCCCGAGCACCACCGTATCCCCCTTCCTCCTGGCGCCCGCCACGGCGCGCAAGCTGGACCTGCTGTTCATGGTCGACAACTCCTTCGGCATGGCGCACGCGCAAGAGCTGCTGGCGCGCTCGGTGCGGGAGCTGCTGGAGCAGCTGGCGAACCCGCTGTGTGTGGACGCCTCCGGAAACGTGCAGCCGCCCCCCGCGGCGGGAGCCGCTTGCCCGGCAGGGCAGACGCGGCAGTTCGAGCCCTTCACCGATCTGCACGTGGGCTTCATCAGCTCCAGCCTGGGGGACGCGGGGGCAAACGTGGCCTGCCCCTCCGCATCGAGTAACTCGCCGGCATTCGTGCCCGATCGCGACGATCGAGGTCACCTGCTCGGCAGCTTGCCGCGCGGACAGAATCTCGGCGCCAACGCCCAGGGTTTCCTCGAGTGGCGCGCGGGGGAAGCGGGCTTCTCAGACTTCGCCACCAGCGCCCAGCGCATGCTGCGCGCCGTGGGTCAAAACGGCTGCGGCTGGGAGCAGTCGCTCGAGGCCTGGTATCGCTTCCTGGTGGATCCAGCGCCGTATCGTGGGCTGACCCGGGTGGTCTGCGCCAACAGCGCCTCCACCCAGACGAACTGCGTGCAGCCGGAGGTCGACGCGGACAGCCGCATCGTGCTCGACGAGGAGCTGCTCGCGCAGCGAGCGGCCTTCCTGCGCCCGGACTCCACCCTGGCGATCGTGATGCTGAGCGACGAGAATGACTGCTCGATGCAACAAGCCCTGCAGAGCTGGGTCGTGCTGGACATCGCCGACACGCGCCCCTTCTTCCGTGGCAGCTCGGCGTGCGAGCAAGATGCCAACGACAAGTGTTGCTACAACTGCGCGCTGACGCCGCCGGACGGCTGCGCCGTGGATCCGGCCTGCACCGTCGATAACCCGAATCCCAACCGCCTGGCCCCGGAGCAAGACGGCAGAAACCTGCGCTGCTTCGAGCAGAAGCGCCGCTTCGGCTTCGATTTCTTGAACCCCACTCAGCGCTACGTCAACGCGCTCACCCAGCCGACGTTGTGCACCAGCGCGCTGGATTTGGCCGCGGAAGGCTGCGCTCCCGAACAGCTGGTGTCCAACGGGCTGTACGAGGGCGGGCGCAGCCGCTCGCAGATCGTGCTGGCCG
>JAICQL010000086.1 GCA_025937895.1 Polyangiaceae bacterium
CGGCCGAGACGCCCAAACTTCTGGCGACTTTATCGAAGAGGCCATACCCGATCCCATCCCGAACTCGGAAGTCAAGCTCTTCGGAGCCGATGGTACTGCATGGGGAATCTGTGTGGGAGAGTAGGACGTCGCCAGGCTATCTTGCCATGATGGCCAAATGTGGCTGCTGCCGAAGGCGCGCCACCCCAAACGGGTCCCAGAGAACACTGGGGCCCGTTTTGCGTTTGTGGTCCTGAAAGGCCCCCAACCCTGCGCTGCGGCCTGCAGCGCTCGGGGGCCGCTTGGGACCGTGGTCGGCTGCCGCGGGGCCGTGCAAGGCGCATCGCGTGATGCCGCTCGATGTCATGCTGCGAGGCCACCCCGCGAACGAGCCGGCGCGCGGTGGGGGGCACTGGCGGGCTGCGTGAGGGGTGCTGAAAGGGCCAGCTGTCGCGCGGGGCCGTCGGAGCAAATGCCTGACCTCCGGCGTTGACGCGCAGTCGCAGGTCAGCTCCGCCCGTGTGTTCACATTGGTCCGCGACGTAACGGATACGTGCAAAGCCGGAGGCGGTTGCCGTCATCAATCCGCGACGTGACGGATTGGAGTCGTGGGCTCATGCGGGTTGGCGCGGCGTGCCGCGGAACTGGCGGTCGAACAGACGTACGCGGCGCATGAGGAGATCGAGCAGGAAGCAGGCGATGGCGGCGAGCAGGAAGCGCTGCCACAGGGGTTCGAGATAGCGGACGACTGCTGTCCCGGGGTCGAACAGGCGCTCGAGGGGTGGGTCGAGGGCGCCGCCGGTGCTGAGGGCGGCGCGCTCCAGGAGGGCGCGGTCGGGCTCGAGGCGGGCGTATTCGCCGGGGTAGGGCTGTGAGACCTGGCCGAAGCTGACGGCAGAGAGCACGCGCTTGCCGTCGGGGTCGATGCGGTAGTGGTCTGCACGCAGCAGGAAGGAGCCGTAGCCGTCTAGCTCGAAGTCCGCCTGGTAGCGGCCAGGGGCGGCTTGCAGCAGGGGCACCTCGCGCCGTTCGCCGCCTGGCAGGGGGCCGGTGACGATCAAGGTGGACTGCAGGTCGTTTTCGAAGCCGCCGGTGGGCAGGAAGGCGTCGACCTTGGCGTGTACGCGCTGTCCGACGAGCTCTGCCGTCAGATCGAGCTCGCGGCGGTGCTTGGTGCGCATGTGCTCGCGCACGAGCTGGCCCCAGAAGCGGCCGAACTCCGACCAGCGCAGCCAGTCCACGGCCCAGTTGTTTTTGAGATCGCTGGTCCACGCCACGGCCCAGCCCAGCCCCACCCGCCAGCGCGCGAGGATGGGCTCACCCTGGTCGCTGGCGAGGATCTGCTGCGCGGGCGGTGGCTTGAGCTGGGTGGCGACGTAGCCGTGCAACAGCGGCGCCCCGGCCAGCGATAGCCCGCGGAGAAAATCGGCGCCCGAGGTCTGGCGCACGGGGAACCACTCCTGCACGGCGGACTGGCGCGTGATCATCTCCGTCTCCCGCGTGAAGATGCGCGGCAGGCTGTTGGGATCGGGCACGTGATGGTAGCGGCCGCCACCGGCGTCGGCGATCAGGCGCAGAAAGTCCGCGTCTGCGCCGTCGCCCAGGCCCACCGTCGTGACGGTGATGCCCTCGGCGATCATGGCACCTACCAGGTCACGAATGCCGTCGCTGTCAGCGCGGCCGTCCGTGAGCAAGATGACGTGCTTCTTGCGTGCCTGGACCACGGAGATGTCCTGGTAGGCGGCATCCAGCGCCGGAAAAATCGCGGTGCCGCCGCCGGGCTGGATGGTGGCGATCTCGTCGCGGATGCGGTTGATGTAGCGGGCGGGCTGGAGCTTGACGAAGCGCTTGGGCTGCGAGTCGAACGCGATCACCTCGACCAGATCGTCGCCGCGCAAGGTCTCCACCGTGGCGCGGCAGGCAGCCTTGGCCATCTCGATGGGCAAGCCCGTCATCGAGCCGGAGCGATCGATGACCAGCGCCATCGCGACCCCGGGCATGTCCTTCTGCTCCTCGCTGTCCATGTTGACGGGCAGCAGCCGCTCGATGGGCGTGTTGTCCCAGCCGCCCAGGCTGTAGCCGGCCTCGCCACCAGCGAACAGGAAGCCGCCGCCGAGGTCGCGGACGTAGCGCTCCGTCAGCTCCTGGACGCTGGAGTCGACCTGTTCGGCGGGCACATCGGACAGCACGAAGAAATCGAAGCGCTCCAGCTCTGCCAGGGAGCGAGGCAAGGCCGCGGGGCTGCGCACGTCCACGTCGAACTGCTGCGCCCCGAGCGCGCTGGCCAGGTACGTGGCGCGTGCCGGCTGCCCCTCGACGTACAGCACGCTGGGGCGCCCCGGCACGTCGAGGCTGGTGACGAAGCGGTTGTTCTCTGCGAACTGGTCGCGCTCGACCCCGTCCAGCTCCAGCCGGTAGCTGACGGGGCCACCGACCCGGACCACCGAGCGAAAGCGCACCTCGTTGCGGCCCGGCACGAGCGCGAGGGTGCGCACGGAGTCCAGCCCGTTGAGTGCCTCGCCCTGGAAGAGCCGCGCTCGCGCCGCGCCGGGCTGGCTGGCGTAGATCTCTGCCGTGACGAAGAAGGGATCGCCGATCTTCACCCCCGAGGGGATGCTGAGCCGCTGCACCGCCACCTCCGCCGGCACGGGCTCGCGGAAGGGCACGCTCGACAGCTGCACGCCAAACGCCGCCGCGCGCTGGGCTTCCGCCAGCAGATCGCCGCGCGTCTCGATGCCGTCGCTCAGCACCACCACCCGCCGCAGGTAGCCTTCGGGAAAGACGCCGTAAGCGAGCTGCAGCCCGGCTTGCAAATCCGTCTCCGAGTAGCGCTCGGCGCTGGGCCCCGTGCGCCGCTCTGCGGCGGGCTCGCGCAGCGCCGGCAGCTCGCCGGCAGGGCCGAGCTCGAGCAGACGCGGGCGGCGGGCCACGCTGATCACGCGCAGCTCGTCATCGGGGCGCTGGGCGGCGCGCGCCTGGCGGATCGTCTCTGCGACCCCCGCCAGCGCTGCGTCCGACACCGAGTCGCTCACGTCGACCAGGAAGATGGTGCAGATGCGCGACGTCTCCACGCTGCGCACCACCCGCCCGAGGCCGACCGCCAGCAGGCAGACAAAGGCAGCACGAAACAGCGTGGACAGCAGCCGCTGCTGCCAGGGCAGATCGGCGAGCGAGCGATACAGGGTCAGCAGCAAGAGCGGCACCAGCAGCGCAAAGCCCAGCGCGCGGGGCTGCAGCAGCTGGTAGTCGCGCCCGCCCTGCTCCCAGACCAGCGGCGCACCGAGCGGCCAGACCCAGCGCGCATACGCCGCCACCAGCCCGAGCCAGCCGAGCAGCAGTAACCAGAAGCCGAGCGCGCGTTTCATGCCTCGCTAGCCTCTCTACACCGTCAGCCGGCGGTGATAGGTGAGCCATTCCAGCGCGGAGAGCAGCAGCACCGCCATCACCAGGTAGCCCCAGAGCTGATGGCGCGCTCGTACCTCGAAGCCGGCGGGCGCCGCGGCCACTGCCGCGCCGAGCTTCAGCTCGGGCTGGGGAGTGATCTTGCTCTCCTCGGGGTCGGCCAGGTTGGCGGCGAAGCGCAGCGGAGGCGTGGCGCTGCCCTCCACGGCGAGCTCGTAGAAGCCGGCGTGCAGGCCCAGGTGGGCGGCCTTGCCATCCTTGATGGCAACCCGCATGCGGGAGCCATCGGGCTCTGTGAGCCAGGCCAGCTCAGCCCCTTCCGGTGCCGGGATCTGCCAGATTTCACCGGTCCGGAAGGAGGAAACGTAGCCCGTGTCCTCGGCCACGAAATAGTTGATGGTGTTCAGCAAGAACAGCGGCCAGGTGATGCGCAGCACCAGATCGCTCTCGCGCGGGTCGAAGCCGAGCGCGACGAAGGCCTGTCCGTCACGGCGCCCGCTGACCAGGATGGGCCCGAGCTCGCTGGCGCCCACCACCTGATCCCGCGCACCGGGCACCAGTGCATGGCCGGTGCGGACCTGCACGTTTTCCGGCGCGGTCCAGCGCAGGATGGGGCTCGCCTCGTCCCAGCGATCGAAGCCAAAGTCCTCGATCTTGCGGCCCAGGGCCACGGGGCCGCCGGCTTCGGGCACGTTCAGGTACAGCAGGCTGCCAAGCCGCGGCTCGACCGGCACCGAGACGCCGTCGAGGATCGTGACGTCGAATCGCCCCGCGGGCAGGGCGTCTGCCGGGTTGACCCGGGTCACGTCCAGGTATTCATCGAGCAGCAGCGCAGCCTCCAGGTAGGTATTGCCTGGAGTGATCACCAGCACGCGGGTGCGATGCCGTTCGGGCATCAGGGCGTAGGCGTGGTTGTCTCGAGCCAGCTCGTCGAGCCCGCGGGGCGCCGCCAAGGTGGCCTCCAGGGTTCGGTCCGCGCCTGCCAGGTTGGCGTAGAACTGCGCCCGCCGCTCGCCGGGCCCGAGCGACAGGCGCGTGGTCTCTGCCACCTGGCCGTCACCGAGCAGGGTGAGCTCGACGTCGGCGGGGCCATCGTTGGCGTTCAGCACCTCCAGCATCACCTCGTGACGCGCGCGATCCAGCGGGTAGCGGCGCACGGAGAAGCCGGTGATGGCCACGTTGTGACCGCTCTTGCCGACGGGCAGAAAGGTGAGCTGCACGTCGCCCAGGGGCGGCGCGTGCCGGCGCGCCTCGTCCGTGAAAGCGCCGTCGCTCACCACGATGATCTCCGGGCGGCTGCGCCCGCTCAGGCTGTCGAGCGCGAAGCCGAGCGCCCGCCCGAGATCCGCGCGCGTATCGCTCGGCTGCACCCGGCGCAGCGCCTGCCCGAGCTCCGCCACGTCGTCGGTCATGGTAGAGAGCGGGGTCACCGTGGCGTCCATCTGCGCGAGCAGCATGCGATCGGCAGGGCCGAGCCCCGCGAGCAAGCGCGAGACCGCCTCACTGGCGGCGCCGATACGCCCGCCGGGCACGTCGCTGGCCTGCATGGAGGCGCTGCCGTCGACCAGCACCACGACGTGGCGCGTCTCCGCCGCGCGCGCCGCCAGCCGCGGATCGCCCAGCGCCAGCGCGAGCAGGGCCAGGAGCACCAGCTGCAGGATCAGCGAGAGCCAGCGCTTGAGCTGCGAAAACAGGCGCGAGGACTCGCGCGCGCCGAGCACGCGCTGCCAGATGGGCGAGAACACGACCGCGACGGGGCGCCGGCGCAGCTTGAGGATGTACAGCACCACCGTGCAGGCGGCGGCCACGCCAAACACCCCCAGCACTGTGGAGAGCGGCAAGCCCGCCAGGTGCATCAGCGCACCACCCCGCCGCGCCGCAACACCCGCAGCACCAGCTCATCGAACGGTACGTCCGCGGCGGCGGCAAAATAGGGCACGTGCGAGCGGGTGCAGAAGCGCTGGATGGCGTCGTCGTAGTCGCGGTGCGCCTGGCGGATGTCCTGCAGCACGCGCTCCGTGACGGTCACCTCGCGCGCCTCCCCCGTCTCGCAGTCGTAGACGCTGACGTCGCCCAGCACGGCCGTGTTGCCCAGGCCACCCGGGCTGGTGTCGACCATGTGCAGCACGTAGGGCTCGAACTTGTTGTAGCGCAGCACGTTGATGCCCGCCTCGAAGCCCTGCGGGTCGTACAGATCGCTGATCAGGATGGCCAGGCCGCGGCGCTTGTGCTGCGCCGCGAAGGTCTTCAGGCAGGTGGCCAGATTGGTGACCCCCGAGGCCTCGAGCTGCTCCAGGTAGTGGAAGACCTTGAAGATGCGGCTCTTGCCGCGGGTGGCCGGCAGCAGCGAGCGCCCGCTCTCCTGCGCGGCCACCACCGTGACTCGATCCAGGTTTGCCAGGCCCACGTAGGCCAGCGCAGCGCACAGCCGGCGTGCCTGGTCGAACTTGCTGGGCTGCCCGAAGGCCATCGACCCCGAGCAATCCAGGATGAAGTAGATGCTGAGATCCTCCTCCTCCTCGAACAGGCGCACCAGCAGCTTGCCGAAGCGGCGGTACACGTCCCAGTCGACGAAGCGGAAATCATCGCCCGGCGCGTACGCTCGATGATCAGCGAACTCGACGCCGCTGCCCTTCTTCTTGGAGCGCCGCTCGGCGCGCATGCGGCCGGCGAAGACGCGGCGGCTGACCAGCGCCAGGCTCTCCAGCTTGCGCTGAAACTCGTCGTCGAAGAGCAGGGGGCTAGCGCCGCGGGGCTTTGTTTCTCGCGTGCGGCGCCCGGCGCCCGGCCTGGCCGGCGAGCGCGAGAAGGTTCGCTTCAGAGCCTCGAACATGTGCCGCCGTTCGCTCTGCTCGAGGTCTGCATCAGGCTTCCGGCAGCGCTTTCAAGATCTCTTCCAGCAGTGAGTCCGTCTTGATGCCCTCCGCTTCGCCCTCGAAGTTGAGCAGCACCCGGTGCCGCAGCGCCGGCAGCGCCGAGACCCGCACGTCCTCCAGCGCAGCTGCGAAGCGCCCTTCCATCAGCGCGCGGATCTTGGCGGCGAGCAGCACCGCCTGCGCGCCGCGCGGGGAGGCGCCCTCCTTGACGAAGCGGCGAACCCCGGCGGGGGCGCCGGGATTGTGCGGATGGGTGGCGAGCAGCAAGCGCACCGCGTAGTCCTGCACGTGTTTCGCCACCGGCACCTTGCGCACCAGCGCCTGCAGCTCCAGCACCTCTTGCCGCGACAGCACGGTGCGCGGCTCGGCCTCGTGAGCGGTGGTGGTGCGCTCCAGAATGCGGTGCAGCTCGTCCCGGTCGGGGAAGGGCACGTGCAGCTTGAAGAAGAAGCGATCCAGCTGCGCTTCCGGCAGGGGGTAAGTGCCCTCCATCTCCAGCGGGTTCTGGGTGGCCAGCACCAGGTGCGGCGCCTCCAGCGCGTGTGTCTTGCGGCCGACGGTGACGCTGCGCTCCTGCATCGCCTCGAGCAGCGCGCTCTGCGTCTTCGGCGTGGCGCGGTTGATCTCGTCCGCCAGCACGATGTTGGCGAAGATCGGCCCGGGCCGGAACTCGAACGCCTTGGCGCCGCTCTGCGCCTCATCGATGATCGTGGTGCCGATCACGTCGGCCGGCATCAGATCGGGGGTGAACTGAATGCGTGCGAAGCTCAGGCCCAGGGCGCGCGCCAGGGTGCGCACGAGCATGGTCTTGCCGAGCCCGGGCACGCCCTCGAGCAGCGCGTGCGAGCCCGCCAGCATGCAGGTGAGCACGCCATCGATCACCGGGCGCTGGCCCACGATTACACGCCCGATCTCCTCGCGGAGGGCGGACAGATTTTCGCGGAATCGTGCTGCGTCGCGCTCTACCTCTCGTGTGTCACTCATTGCTTGCCTTGGCTCATGGCTCACCGGCGTCCCACTCGGCGCGCCTTGCTGGTAACAGCGGCAGTTTGCCCCGCGCAGCCCGTCAGGGCGTAGTTCTGGGGCGAATCAGCTGAAAATAGCGCCGCACGTAAAATTCGTAACCTGGCGGGATGTTCTCCTGCTCGAGGACGTCCTCCGCCACGGTGCGATACTGTGTGTACACCTTCTGGTAACGCCCGCCGGTGAAGCCTCGGTCTGCGGCGCCAAACACCACCTCGCTGGTGCTCGAGCCCTGCCCGGTGTCGACGGCGGCCGCGGAGACGTCTTCCGTCTGACCCTCCAGCTCGCTCGGCTTGCCCTGCAGGTTGCTGTCGCTCCCCGAGCCCCAGTCCTTGCTGCCGGCCTCGCCCTGACCCTTGCCCTCGCCGCCCGGGCGCGCTGCCGAGCGCGAGCCCGCTCCGGGCATGGGAATGGGGATCGGTTGCCCGCCGGGCCCCAGCATCAGCTCCTTCTGGCCCTTTCCGCCCGGGCCCTGGCCGCTCTGCGGATCACCGCCGTTCTGACCCGAGCCCTGCTTGCCGCGCGCACGCTGGGCAAACTGACGCAGCCGGCGCCGGTGCTCCTCCCCCCCGGCGCCGCCCTGGCGCAGCAGCTCCTTCAGCTCCTCCAGCTTCTGCTTGAGCTCCTGCTTCTCGCGCTCGCTCATCTGCTTGCGAGCCATCCGGTTTACGTCCTCGGCGCCCGAGCGCAGGCTCTCCGCGCTCTGGCCCAGCTCTTTCATCAGCTCCTGTGCCGCCTTGGCCAGGTCGCGGTCGAGCTGGCTCAGCTCCTGTTGGGCCTGGGCCGCCTGCGAGCGCTCGCGCTCGAGCCGCTCCAGCCGCCGCTTCTGCTCGGCGGCCGCGGCCTCCTGCTGGGGGTTGAGCTTGCCGTCTTTGTTCTTCTTCTGCAGCAGGCGTTGCTGCTGCGACTCCAGGTTCCGTCGTGCTTCCTCCAGCCGCTGCACACGGCCCGCGGACTGCCTGGAGGCCTCGTCCAGGGCCTTGCGCAGGCGCTCCAGCTCGTTCTGCCCGAGCTTCTCCCGGCGCGCCAGCCTGTCGGCCAGCTCGCGCAGCGCGCGCTCCGCGTCGGGCAGACGCCGCTGCTTCAGTGCTTCCGCGATTGGCTTGGAGAGCGGCGCCTTCTCCAGCTCGCTGGCGATGTCGCGCAGCCCCGCGTCGAGCGCCGCATCGAGCTCGGAGGGCTTGCCGAGCGAGCGCTCCAGCTCGGCGAGCCGCCGGAACAGCTCGCGCCGGTCCAGCTGCCGCTCGGCGAGCTGCTCGATGAGCTGGTTGAAATTGCTGACGGCGGCCGAGAGCTGCGGATCCTCGCTGTCGGCCAGCTCGGCGAGCGACTCCCGCAGCGCCGCCAGGTCGTCCTCCGTCAGGTCCACCGGGGCGATGACCAGCGGGGCCGGCAGTGGCGCCGGGGCGGGAGGAGCCTTGGGCTGGAGCTGGCTGATCGCGATCACCAGCAACGCCAGCCCGACACTTACCCAAGTGGTGCGCGGAACCCGCAAGGGCACGGCGCGCGCCGGGGCGGGGCGCTCCACCCGCTGCAGCGCATCGGCGATGGCGGCGTCCATCCACGGGCTGCGCTGCTCGGCGGGCAGCTCTGCGAAGGCCAGGGCGCTGGTGATGCGATCGGCGCTCTGGTGATGGCGATCCAGCGCCAGGGCCCCGAGCGCACGCGCGCGCTGGGAGCGCCAGCCGCTGATGGCAGCCAGCACCGGCGCGCACAGCGTGGCCAGCCACACGTAGCCCAACCAACCCCCGAGCAGCCCGCCTGGCCCGAGCCAGCGCGAGGTGCTGCCGATCGCGGCAGGCAGCTCGCCTGCACCCCACTTCAGCCAGCTGAGCACCAAGGCGCCGAAGGCGATGGGCAGCGGCAGCAGCAGCGCGAACCGACGCACGGCAGCATTGAGACGCTGACGGCGTGTGGCGCTGCGCGCGGCGCGGAACAGACGCAACACCTGCCCGGACGAAGGTCCATCGCGCATGCACTAATCGTAGCGTGATTGCCGAGCTCTTCCCGCGATTTCTGGCAACCCCGAAAAACGCTGTGATTTCAATGCTAAAGCGGCCGGCGTGGGGCGCCTGCGGCGAGCCCCGAGAAGAGCGCCTGCGCGCAGCGCAGTGTTGGGCCGTGGCGACCCACGCCACGATGATCTCGCGCACGCCATGGGCGCATGCACATGGCGCTCGTAGCTCGCTGAGCGTGCTTCGCGCGTGGCTCACCAAGACAGAGCTTGACCGTCAACTCTACCTGGTTTCGAATACGCCGCCTTTCTGGAAAGTAGGATCATGTCACCAAGAAACGAAGACACATTGGTGCTCGTCGCCGACGACGAGCCCAGCATGCTGGCCCTGCTCAGTGCGTATATCCGTTCCAAGGGCTATCGAGTTCTCGAGGCCTCTGATGGCGACATGGCCTGGCAGCTGGCGCACCAGCATCTTCCGCACGCGGTCGTGCTCGACGTGATGATGCCGGGCATGAGCGGCTGGGAAGTGTGCAAGAAGATCCGCGAGTCGGTGTCGCTCGCGCATACCGGGGTGGTGATGCTCACGGGCATCGGTGAGAGCCTGAACGAGCTCACCTCGCCCCTGTACGGTGCAGACGCCTACATCGACAAACCGTTCGAGTTTGCCGAGCTGGAAGCGCGCATTCGCGAGACGTTGGAGCGCCGCCGTGCTGGCACGCTCGGTCGCCCCGACGCTGGGGGTGAAGAGGAAGAGGAGGAACAGGCCGTGAATGGTGACGAAGACGAAGAGTCGGACGACGACGTCGACGAGGAAGACGAAGACGAAGACGAAGATCGCGACGAGAGCGAGGACGACGAAGAGTCTGATGAGGACGAGTCGGAGGAAGACTCGGATGAAGACGAAGACGAGTCCAGCGACGACGACGAAGGCGAGGATGAGGACGAGGACGAGGACGACGACGACAGTGATCTGATCGACGAAGATCCCGAACCGCCCGCCCGCGCGTCCGAGTCGGAGGCTCCGGAGGAAGACGAAGAGGAAGAGGAAGAGCCGGTGACCAGGCGCTTTGCCAAGGAAGGCAAGGGCAAGAAGGCCAGCAAGCGCAAGGCCGCCGTCGCCGAGGACTCTGACGAATCCGCGGAGGACGAGGAGAGCGCTCCCGCACCCCAGCGTCGCGGCAAGAAGAAGGCCGGCAAGAAGAAGGCGGCCAAGAAGGCGGCTGCCAAGCCTGCCAAGAAAGCCGGCAAGAAGAAGGCAGCTGGCAAGAAGGCGGCGAAGAAGGCCGCCAAGAAGGCTGGCAAGCCCGCCAAGAAGGCCGGCAAGAAGAAGGCGGCGGCCAAGCCTGCCAAGAAGGCCGCCGGCAAGAAAAAAGCGAAGAAGCGCGGCAAGCGCTGAGCTCGCTGCACGGGCGGTGCTCCGACTCGTTCGGGCACCGCGACACGGCCGCCGGGGCGTTGCTCCGGCGGCCGTCGTGCATCTGGCGCCCGCGGGCTCGCGCCGCGGGGCTCAGCCGTCTCCTGGGCTCAGCTGCCTTGCTCGCGCAGCTGCTTGCGCTCGCGCGCTGCCTGGACCAGCCCTGCCAGCTCGCTCTGCGTGACCCCCAGCCGGCGCGCGGTGGCCTGCGCCAGCGCGCTGGGCGCCACGCCCGGCTCGAAGCGATAGGTGGGGCGATACTCTGCGTCCAGCCCCACGCGCAGGAACTCCAGACCGGGCAGCGGCCGAGATGCCTCGAGCCGCGAGGTGAACTCCAGAAAATGTGTGGTAACGAAGGCCTGCGCGGACAGCTCGATCAACAGCTCGAGCACCATCCGGAACAGCTCCTCCGCCTCGGCCGGGTTGGTGCCCGAGCACAGCTCATCGACCAGCACCAGGGAGCCGACCTCCAGCTTCTCGAACATGCGGCGGATGCGCAGCAGCTCCGTGCCGAGGCGGCCCTCGCGCTGATCGACCTCGGGCGTGAGCGTGAGCGACGCGAACAGCCCGTCTTGCCACGGCAGGCGCGCGCTGCGCGCCGGCACGAACAGCCCGGCCTGGCCAAGGACCTGGCTGATGCCGAGCGCTTGCAGCAGCCGCGTCTTGCCTCCGGAGTTGGGCCCGGTGATGACCACGATGCCCTGCGTGGATAGATCACACGGGCGCGGCGGGTTCTCCTCCAGCAGCAAGAACGGGTTGAACAGATCTTCCAGCTGGCGCTGGCCCTGGCCGAAGCTGGGCAAGCAGACCGAGAGCCCGCGCTCGCGCGCGAAGCGGGCCAGGGAGAGGCCCAGCCGATACAGCTCCAGATCGCCCAGCAGCTGCAACAACACGGGGATGACGGGCATGACGGCATCGAAGGTGTCGTGCACCAGCCGCCCGAAGACCTCGTCCCGACGCACGCGCACGCCGCGCAGCGCCAGGCCCAGGTAGCCCCAGACGCGGCGCCACAGCGGCACATGAAACGGATTCTGCGCGTTGTCGGCGATCTGCACCACGTCGAGCCCGCGCACGTCCCCCTCCCGGCCCAGGCGGACGTTGAGCTGCACCACCGCGGCGCGGCCGTCGTATTCGAGCAGCGCCTGCAGCCGGCCAAAGCCGGCGCTCGCGCGCACCGCGCGGCCCCACTCCGCGATGCGGCGCAGGCCCGAGCTGCACGACTCGAACTGCGCGGTGGCCAGGATCAGGCCGCGCAGCGCCGACAGGATATCGAGCCCGCGCCGGACCGGGTCCAGCCGCAGGCCCACGCCGCCCGCCTCCAGCAGCTCGAACAGCGCTTCACAGCGCGCGACGAACGCCCCGACCCGCTCCGCCACGGCCGGGTCTGCGTCGAGCTCCGCGCTGATGCCCTGGCGAAACGAGAGCACCCGCGCGGCATCCGGCCCCTGTGGCGGCGCCGCGAGCACTCCTAGCAGGTAGCGGCGCACGCCGGCGCTGGCGGACGAGCGAGGCGCGCCGCGGCCGCGCCACAGACAGCGCTCGATCAGCGGCGCGAGGAACAGGTCCTCGGCGAAGCAGTCGCCGCTCCACAAGGTGGGCCCGGGCCGCACCTCGGCCAGCGCCCGCGCCAGCTCTGCCTGGGTGCCGCCGGAGCTGAAGGCAAACGTCAGGCACTGGCGCAAGCCCGCGAGCTCGACCCGCGAGGCGCCCGGGGTGCCCAGCAGCTCCACGTGCGCGAGGCGGGTGAGCTCTGCCCCGGGTTCGGTCACGCCACGGCTCCGCGGAAGCTCTGCCAGAAGCGCGCCACGTCGGCCAGCGCGGTGACCCGGCGGGCAGGCGGCAAGCCCTCCAGCAGGCGCTTGCCATAGCCGCGGCGGTGCACGCGCGCGTCGAGCAGCGCGACCACCCCATAGTCCGAGCGCGTGCGGATCAGGCGCCCAAAGCCCTGCTTCAAGCTGAGCTGCGCGAGCGGCAGGTGCAGGCGCACGAAGGGCGATTCACCCGCTTCTTGCAGTGCCTGGGAGCGCGCCATCAAGATTGGATCACTGGGGACGGGGAAGGGTGCTTTTTCGAGCACGACCAGGCGCAGCGCGGAGCCGGGGATGTCCACACCCTGCCAGAAGCTGGCGGTGGCGACCAGGACGGCGTCGCCGGCCTTGCGAAAGCGCTCGAGCAGCTTGGCCTTGGGCGCCTCGCCCTGCACCAGCAGCGGGCGCGGCCCCAGCTTGCCGGCGAGGGCTCCAGCCATGGCGTGCAGCGCGCGCAGAGAGGTGGTGAGCACGAACGCGCCACCCTCGCACTGCCAGATCAGCTCTGTGGTGCGGGCGGTCGCCGCGGCGCCGAACTCGGGCGAGTCGGGCAGCGGTAGATCGTCGGGTAGATAGAGCAGCGCCTGTGACTCGAAGTCGAAGGGCGAGCGCACGGTGAGCTCCTCCACCCGGTACAGATCGTCGTGCAGCCCCAGCCGGCGCCGCGTAAAGGCGAACGGCCCGGAGGGCACCTGCGCGGCGCGCACAGCTTCGTTGTCGGCGGCGGAAGCGGCGTCCGGGGCGAGCTCGGGCTCGAGATCGAGCACCCTGCGCGGCTCTCGGCTCTCGGCGCCGTCCACGCGGGGCACCAGCTCGGCGGCGCTGCTGGGTTGGCCCTGCGCCGCGCCTTCACGAGGGCCAGTGCGGCCGCTGGCCAGCGTCGCCGAGGTCAGCACCACCGACGGCGTCACGTCGAACAGCCGCGACTGCAGCAGATCGTTCAGCTCCACCGGGGACGCGCTGAGCCGGCGCGAGCGGGCCTGGGCCTCGAACCAGACGATGCGCCCGGGGATGCCGCGGGCGATGCTGGCCAGATCATCACGCAGGCTCTGGCAGCGTCGCTGCAGCGCGAGCAGCGCCTCCGGCTCGGCCGCGGCCGGCGTGCTCTCGCCATCGGCGTGCGCCGCGAGATCAAGGCGGCTGCCCAGCACATCCAGGGCCGTATCCAGCGCGAACCAGCGCTCCTCGACCTCGCCCACCCAGATGTCGGGCGGGACCGCGGCGCGGCCTTCGCTGCCATCGAGCTGGCGCCCGATCGCCGCGAACAGCCCCTCGCCCAGCTCGCCGATGCGCTGCATCGCCGTGCTCGCGCTGGCGCCCAGCTCGCGCTCCAGCAGCCGGCTGGCGTCGCTGACCAGGCGCGCCACCCGGGCGCTCGAGACGCTGACACCGAAGTGCTCGGTGGCCACGTCCTCCAGCTGGTGCGCCTCGTCGAAGATGACGGCGTCATAGTCGGGCAGCACGCTGCTCGGATGCGCGCCGCGCAGGGCCAGGTCGGCGAAGAAGAGGTGATGATTCACCACCACCAGGCGCGCGCGCGCCGCCTGCCGGCGCATGGCCGTGATGTAGCAGGACTCGAAGAAGGCACAGCCCGCGCCGATGCGGCGCTCGCTGGCCGCGCTGATGCGCGACCAGAGTGGATCGTCCTCGGCCAGCGCTTCCAGCTCCTCCAGCGCGCCGCTCGTGCTCTCCTCCAGCCAGCGCTGCACCAGCGGCAGCGAGCGCGCCCACTCGGGTCGCAGCGCCTCGGCGCTGCTGGCAAACTCCCGGTAGCGCCGCCGGCACACGTAGTTGGGCAGCCCCTTCATCAGCGCCACCTCCACGTTCAGGCCCAACACGTGCTGCGCCAGCGGCAAATCCTTGTGGTAGATCTGGTCCTGTAGCGCGCGTGTGGCGGTGCTGATGATCACCTTCTTGCGCCCGGCGCCGAGCAGCGCGGGCACCAGGTACGCGAGCGTCTTGCCCGTGCCCGTGCCGGCCTCGATCAGCAGCACGCCCTCCTGGCGCAAGCAGCGCTCCACGGCCGCTGCCATTTCCAGCTGACCGGCGCGGGCCTCGTAGCCCGCCAGGGCCATCGCGAACGGACCGGCGGGGCCCAGCAGCTCGGCGGCGCCCATGCGCCAGCGATGTTCGGCGGAAGGGCGCGCATCGGCAACCGTATCAGTGGGCTCGCACTCGGGCCGGTCGAGCGGTCTATCGGGCGCCGAGGCTGTGAGAGGCGAAGCGGGAGGTTTGGTCCGCCTTTGGTGCCATGCTATCAGCGCGCTCCACCGCCGGCGCAGCCGGCCCTGGCACAAACCCGAGGGAGTGCTCCCCAGTCATGCTCAGCAGTTTCCGCAAGGGCGGTCTAGTCCAGTTCCTGATGGGCGGGGTCATCGTCGCGATCATCGTCGCGTTTGCGCTCGACTACCAATACAAGGGCGTGAACACGTCGCTGCAGGGCGAGTGTGCCGTGGAGGTGGGAGGCCGCTGCGTCCCGCCGCGCGATTTCACCACGGCCTTTTCCCTGGCGGTGCGAGCAGACCTGTCCGCCAAGGATCTGAGGCGGCTGGGCGTGCGGCAGATGCTGCTGGACGGGTTGGTGGAGCGGCAGCTCCTCGTGGACGAGGCGCGCCGCTTGGGCGTGTCGATCAGCGAGGAGGCGGTCGACGCGGAGCTCGCGCTCGGGCGCTTTCATTTCTCGATGCCGGCGGTGCGCGACGGCCAGCTGCCGATGCTGACGTACATGCCGGTGCGGGATCCGCAGACCGAGCAGTTCAGCTACGAGCTGTACCAGCGCACCGTGCGCAACCGTGCGCGCATGAGCACCAAGGACTTCAAGGCGAACCAGACGGATGAGCTGGTGGCCGCGCGCATGCGCGACCTGATCAAGCTCGGCGTGCGCGTCTCGGAGAGCGAGGCCTTCGGTGAGTTCGAGCGCGGCCGCACCCGCGCCACGGCGCGCGTGGCGCAGCTGAATACCCGCTGGTTTGCGCGCTTCAACACCGCGCTCACGGACGAGATGGTGCGCAACTACGCCACCAACAAGGCCGCAGAGGTGGACGCTGCGGTGGCGCAGGCCCAGGCCAGCTACGTCGAGGGCTGCCCGCTGGTGAGCGAGATTTACTTCGGCTTTCCCCCCGCCGCCGACGAGAAGGACGAGGCGGAGACCCGCGCTCTGGCCGAGCGCGTGGCGGCGCAGGCAGCAAAGGCCTCGAGCGAGGAGTTCGCGCTGCTGGCCCGCATTTACAGCCGCGCGCCCAGCGCCGACGTTGGCGGCAAGCGCGGCTGCCTGCACGAGTCGGAGGGCGAAGAGGTGGCGCAGCTGATCAAGGCGGTGGAGGGGCTGGCGCCGGGTACCAACTCGAAGCTCGTGGAGCAAGCGCGCGGGTTCTACCTGCTGCGCCTCGAGGATCGGGTGAGCCAGGAGGCGCTGGCCGACGTGACCCGGCTGTGGGTGGCGCGGCCGCTCGCGGCGCGCGCCGCGGCGGAGGAGCTGACCCGCGAGTTTGCCAAGGGGCTGATCGCCGCGCTCGGTCCGGACAAGAACATGCAGGAGGTGGTGGACGCCATGACCAAGAGCGCGCTCGACTCCAGCCCGCTCAACGCCGCCGCCCGGAAGCTCAGCGCCGCGCGCCTGAGCGAGCTCGGCGCGGCCGCGCGTGAGTCGCGCGAGCGCCCGCAGGTGGACGTGAGCTCGAGCTTCACGCGCATGGGCGTGGCCACGCCCGTGTACAACGCGCTGCAGGGAGCGGCGGTCAAGCAGCTGGCGTTCTCGCTGGCGGCGGTGGGCGACGTGTATCCGGAGCCGATCGCCACCCGTGACGGCCTGGCGGTGATGCAGCTCAAGGATCGCGAGCCCGCAAAGCGTGAGGATTTTGACAAGGAGAAGCTCGAGTTCATGCGCGAGCTGAAGCAGCGAGCGGAGTCAGAGGCGCTCACCGCCTTTGTCAGCCGCTTGCGCCAGAGCCGCGAGAGCGAGATCATGGTCAACGCGCGCTTCCTGGAAGACAAGTCGTCCGCTGACGATTCCTGAGTAGCTGCCCTTGGAGCTTTCACAACTCACACCCATCCGCCAGCTCCTGAGCAACGGCATGCGGCTCCTGGCCGTGCCGATGCCGCATGTGCACCGCTCGGTCTTCGAAGCGCAGATCCGTATCGGCTCGCGCTTCGAGAGCGCCGAGGAGAACGGCATCAGCCACTTCCTCGAGCACATGCTGTATCGCGGCACGCCACGCCACCCAACGGCGCACGATCAGGCGCTGGCCTTCGAGACGCTGGGCGGCACCTTGCAGGCGGCCACGGCCAAGGACTTCGGCTCGCTGCAGATCGCCATGCCGCCGGAGCGCTTCCTGGACATGCTGCCGCTGCTGGCCGAGGTGTATCAAGAGCCGCTGATGAGCGGCATCGAGATCGAGCGCGGCATCGTGCACGAGGAGATCCTGGAGACGCTGGATGAAGGCGGAAACCTGATCGACGCCGACGATCTGCTCGGCGCGGTCGCCTTTCCAGGTCATCCGCTGGGGCGGCCCATCACCGGCGCTCCCGAGCAGGTGCAGGGCTTTGATCCGCCGCGGCTGCGCCGGCACCATCAGCAGTTCTATGTGGGCCAGAGCACGACCCTGGTGGCGGCAGGTCCCTTTGAGCCAGAGCAGGTGCTGCGTCATCTGGAGCAGCTCTTCGGCGGCGTGCCCAGCGGTCTCCGACAGCCCGTGCTGGCGCCCGGCGCGCAGTCGGCGCCCGCCTTTCGCTTCGTGCCGCACGCGGCCAGCCAGACCTGCCTGCGTGTTGGCTTCCGCGCCCCGAGCTTTCTCGACCCGCGCGAGCCCGCTACCCAGCTCCTGGTACGAGTGCTCGATGACGGGCTCTCCACCCGCCTGTACGAGCACATCTGCGACCGCAAGGGCCTGTGTTACGACGTGGCCGCTTGCTATGAGGCCTACGAGGACGTGGGCATGGTGGATCTCTCCGCGGAGAGCGCCAACGAGCGCGCGGCGGAGGTGCTGCGCGAGCTATTTGCGGTGGTCAGCCGGCTGCGCGATGAAGGGCCCACGGACAGCGAGCTGGACAAGGCCAAGCAGCGCCATCGCTGGCAGCTGCAGATGATGCTGGATGACCCCGAGGAAGTGGCGGCTCACTTCGCCATGAGCGAGCTGGGCCGAACCGAGCTGCACCCAGCCGAGCGGCGCGATCAGCTGGCGGCCGTGACCCGCGAGCAAGTGATGCAGGCCGCGCGCGAGCTGTTTCAGAGCTCGGGCTTGAACGTCGTCGCGGTGGGCGCACATGGCCGGCGCAACCGCGAGCGGCTGCGAGAGCTCACGCTCTCGTATACCTGATGCCGGCGGCTGCCGGCGTATTCCAGCGCTTGATGCGGCGAGCCGGCGCTCACCGGCGCGGCACGCTCACCCTGCCCTCGATGTCGAGCCGGCGCAGGCGCTCGAACACCGTGCCCTCCACCAGCGCCACTCGCGCGGCGATGACGGCGCGCGCCATGGGGCCGCTCGCCAGGGTGGAGTAGGCCAGCAGCAGGCAGCTGCGCGCGTCGCTGCCAAACGCCAGCACGTAGCCTAGCAGGCGCCCCGGCTGGCGCGGGGCCGCCCGCACCCCGATCGTCACCCGGCTCCGATATATGCCTGCCAGGCGCTGCTCGCGCTGCTCGACTTGCTCCACGGGTGCGAGGGACGGCAGCTCTCTGCGCCAGAGTCGGGCCTGTTGCTCGCAATCTTCGGGACGGGCGATGTCCTCGAAGCGCCAGGCGCGCACCACCAGCTGCGAGGAGCTGCGCAGGTGGCGGGCGACCCAGCTGTGTCGCTCGCGGGGATCGAACCGCCAGCCCGCGGCGTCGGGCAAGGTGAGCTCCAGACCTTGGCTGCGCACCTCGAGGGCCCTGGCGCCGCCCTCCAGCCCGGAGTCTACCGGCGGCGCTGGCTGCCCGAGCGGAGCTGCTGCGGGGGCTGTGGCGTGCGCGCAGCCCAGCAGAAGGGCGGCGAGCGCCAGCAGCGCAGCGCGCGCTGCCTCGTTTCGACTCCCGCCGGGGCTGGCCATATACAGTGCCTCGTAGCACCGCTCGACGGCAGCCCGGCAGAGCTGCTGAAGGCCCGACCCGAGCCGCGAGTGGCCGCCGGCATTCCATGATGAATCAGCGGGGAGCTGCGCTCGAATGCGGCACGGCGGTGCCGGGAGCGACTCATTCGTGGGCTCCAGCCGAGAGGGCTGCCCCTCCGGCGTAGCGGATGGCGCGGGGCAGCCGCCGACTGTGCGCCGGGCGCCAGCACGGTGCCCAGGGGCAAAGGGCGACAGGGACGAGCGCGGGCTGAAGAGCGCGCGCCGGTGGGCAATGCCGCCGCAGGCAATGCCGTGGCGGAACGCTCGGCGGCGGGCACAGCCCATTGCGTACCGGAGCTGTCGATCAAGGGACGTAGAAAAAGAAGAGGCAGCCGGAAAAAGCGGCGGGCTACCCCCGGAAGGGACCTTCGCAGCCGTCGTCCGTCGCGCTAACAGAGCTCGAGCTGCACTAACGTAGCCGGCAGCGCTCGCCGTCTGAGGAGTGGTCGGCAGCGTGAGGTGTCACCGCCGGCAGCCGCAGTCGCCTGCGGCAGAACAGCGTCTCGTCATCGCCCAGCTCTTCTACAGAGCTGGCTCTGCAAGGACTCGGCGAGGCCTGCGAACGCAAAGTGCGATTGCAACATTCGTTGGCTGCAAGGCAGAGCCCGGGAGCGAGTGCTGATCCCGACAGTGCTGATCCCGACCGTGCTGATTCCCGACAGTGCTGACGCGGATGCTGATGCGCACGTGAGAACGCGGAGTGATATGCGACCGATAATGCGGAGTGCTAACGCGAGCAGCGCTAACGCGAGCAGCGCTAACGCTGATCCGGACAGCACTGACACCCGCAACACGGCTAAGTGCCGGAGCGCGCGGGCGGAAGCGGCGCGCGTGGAACGCATCCATGGCAGTGGCCCCGCGCCGAGAGTTTTTTATTCCGCACCCCCCAAAGTGGTGTGCTATCTAATGTTACGGGCTGGGCGTGCTCTGAATTTTGGGCTATCTACCAGGCACGTCTCACGGTAGCGTACCCCAACCCACTGCCAGGTGCCCACTGCCAGGTGATTCGCTGCCCTCGTCGGAGTAGGTTCAAGAAACGCGGGTGGGTGTCAGTTGGCAGTCTCCGTTGGCATCAGCTGCGTCGTCCCGGAACGAACAGCTGCTGAAGCGCCAGCAGCAGTCAAAGCAACCGCCCTTGGAACGCCCACTGTTGTTTGGAAGGCCAGTGTTGGAACGCCAGCAGCCCTGGACACGGCTGCCCTAGACCCAGCAGCTCTGGGACACGGCAGCCCTTCGAGGCTAGTAGCTCTCGAGAGCTGGCGTTCGCAGAGTGGTCGTCGCCCGGGAGCAGGGCGCCGTCCCCGCAGCATCGATAGCGCATCATCGTCAATCAGTAGCCGGGTCGTTCGCCGCCCGGGCATCGTTCTCTCGGTTTTGCACCCTCGGTTTTGCACCCTCAGTCTTGCTTCGTGAGCCATCGCTTTCGGGGCAGCTCGTCCGAGGAGTGGTTCTTCGGAACTCCAGGTTCTCTCCTCAATTGCTGAAGGCACGGTTTGCGGTCAACGTGTGGGTTCAGTTCAAAATCTGGTGCTACGTTCGCTGCTCGGCGGTAGCTGGCGCGAGCTGGGCTGATTTGGGTATGTCGGGCGCAGCTAGGTCGCTCCGAGGGGCGGGCAGCGGTTACCGGCTGCAGGGTGCGAGCTCGCAACATGTCCTGGCGGTGCCCCGGGGTGCCGAGAGGGCTAGGGGGGTGTTTCATTGCATGCATGGCACCTGAGCACGTGGCGGGTGAGCACGTGGCACGTGAGCTCGAGGCAGGTGTGAGAAGCGAACGAGTCTGGAAGGACGGGTGAAGCAGGGTAAACGCGAGCGCTGGTGATCCGATGCTGGTGATCCAGCAGCTGCTCGGGGCTCATGGCGGTACGCCGGACGAAGCGCTCCAGCCCGAGCCAGACCCGAAGAGCAGCATGCGTGAGCGTCGAGTGATGACGGCATTGCCCTGATGGGTGTTGCTGCGAACAGTTGCAGCGATTTGAAGCGAGCGCCCCGGTCGAGCACCGAGGGCAAGAGGCCCCACTCCGGTGAGGAGGGCTCCCTGGTGACGGCGGCGGCTACGGTCGCCAAGCAGAGTTCGGCGCAGAGCGCCGGAGGAAACACGAATGGAAGGACAAGGAGAACGAACCAGCAGCAGGCGCCGGCAACGGCGCAAGTCCAAGAGCGCGCGCAGCAAGGTCGCGGTTGAGCCCGTCCTGATCGCAGCGCGCCGACCGGACTCGCCGCTGCTGAGGAACGGCTTTCACGCGGTGATCGCCTCTGCGGAGCCGAAACGAACGCGCCGCAGCAGCGTCTATCTGAGCGACGCCTTTGCCAGCGGCTCGCCGGTCGACGTGCGGCAGGTGGATCTACGCTCCGCCGGCGTCGAAATGGAGCAGAGCTCGGACGCAGATGAGCTGGAGAACGGCGTGCGAGCGGCTGACGAGGGTGAGGAGGAGGGCAGCGAGTCGCCCGCCCCGCCGCCAGCAGTGGAGCTGAGCGCCGCCGAGCGTAGCGCCGGGGTCGTGCGCCGGCGTGCAGTACGCATCGTCAAGGCACCCGAGCAGACCACGGCCCCCGACAATCGGGAGCAGCGCCTGCTCGATCGGCTGCTGCGCAGCCAGGGGCGGGTGGCCATCTCGCGCGCCGCCGACGAGCTGTGGGAGAGCAAGTTCAAGGCTCCCCGCCAGCAGGAGGTGCAGATCCAGCTGCTCGAGCACGAGAACGAGCAGCGCGCTCGCGACGCCGTGTTCGTGATGGCGGAGCTCTTGCAGCGTGAGTCCCCCATCCAGCGCCCCATCCTGGACCAGCGGCTGCGCCGGCTGGAGGAGTTCGCTGAAGATCCCATCACGCGCGACGCGGCCCGAGCGCTCCGGCGCTCGATGCGGGTGCACCACGGTATGTAAGAGCGGTGGTCTCCGATCCCAGCCGTCCGCGAGCGCAGGACCTCATGCCAGCGCCGGCTGCCAGCGCCGCTCCGGTCGCTGGCCTCGCCGTGGAAGAATTCGAAGCGCGCTACCGGGAGCTGCTGCGGGCGCGCAATGCCAGCAGCACGAACGAGCGCTGCGTGCAGTGCGAGGACTGCGAGGGCTGCTCTGCGTCGACCTTCTGCAGGCACTCGCGCCAGCTGATCCGCTGTCATTATTGCCTGCAGTGTGAGCAGTGCGCCGACTGTTCCCACTGCCGGGGCAGCCGCGGGTTGCTGTCGTGCCACCACTGCATCGACACGCACGACTCGACGGGCTGCACGTACCTGGTCCGTTGCTCCGGCATGGCCCAGTGCAACTACTGCCTGGGCTGCGTGGGGCTGAGCCAGCGCGACTACCACATCCTGAACCAACCCTACGATCGCGCGACGTATTTCGCGCTCAGCCGCCAGCTGCTGCGGCAGTTGCGGCTGTAGCCCCGCTCGACCACTCCACCTAGGAGCACGGCCAGGTTCCAGCGTGGGAAGGGTGGGGCGCGGAGTCCCTGCGGTGGTGTCCCACTGGCGCGATCTGACTCGGGAGAAGTACCAGGTCGCGCGCGTATGCCTCGAGGGTGCTCCGGCGATCCATGTCGCGTGCTTGCCGGACTACCGGCTTTGGTACTATAAACCCGCGAGCCAGGCGCGGGCGTCCGGCGGAAGCTCATGAATTTTCTCAGGCTTTTTCCCCGGAGCAGCGGGCCGCCCGGCGCTGCCGTCAGCAGGGCTGGCTGGGGAATGCCGAGCGTGCAGATCGCGTGCGATAGATTGCCTCCGCTGCTGCCCGCCCGGATACTGCTGCCCGACAGACCGTCGCGCCAGGGGCAGCCCCAAGGGCAGCGGCCGGCAGTACAGCAACCCGGACTACAGCCACCCGGAGCAGTGCGTGCCCGGTCGGGGTTGCTGCCATCGCATACGATTGTTTGACCGCGCTTCGACTACGGGACGACACTGGTTTTTTGCAGACCGTTCAGGAGGATTCTCGAGATGTCAGCTCAGCGTAGCTTCTTCGTCCTTGCGGCACTGGCCGCTATGGCGTGTGGATCCGATCCCAAGCCTCCGCCGGCGGCACCCATGCCCGTGGTCGAGGCGCCGCCGCCGCCTCCACCTCCTCCTCCGCCGCCGCAGAAGCCGGGAGATGATCCCCGCCAGAGCGTGATCAACGTCTCCGACGAGATCATGGTGGCCTGCGGCATCACCGAGGCCGAGGCCAAGTTTGCCTATGACTCAGCGAAGGTTCAGAAGGGTGATCAACCCGTGCTGAACAAGCTCGTGCAGTGCTTCACCACGGGCAAGCTGAGCGGGCGCACCATGCGCCTCGTGGGTCACGCCGATCCACGCGGTGAGGCGGAATACAACATGGTGCTCGGCGGTAAGCGTGCGGACAACGTCAAGAGCTACCTGACCTCGCAGGGCCTCGCCGATCGCCAGGCGGAGACGACCTCTCGCGGGGAGCTGGACGCGACCGGTACGGACGAACCGGGCTGGACCGAGGATCGCCGGGTGGACGTCATCCTGGCGGATTGATCGCAATAGATGTTTGCTCCCCCAACGCCCAAGCCAGGGGCAACGAGTCTGGATCCCCTGTCGCTGGTTCGCCAGGCGTCGGGGGTGGTCCTGGTCGTCCTGGCTCTCCTCGCCGTGGCCTCGTTTGCGGTCTGGGTGATCTGGTTCTTGAAATCGATGCAGCTGCGCCGTCTGCAAGCGGCGCAGGATCGTTTCGAGCGGGACGCCGCCGGTGTGGCCGAGGCGTCTGCGCTCGTTGCGCTTGGCATTCAGCACAAGGCGGCCCCTGGGGGGCGGGTCGTCGTGGAGATGGCCAAGCGCCCTCGCTCGAACCTGACCGCCGAGTTTCTGATGAGCGTGGCCAAGCGTGCCATCGTCAGCGAGCAGCAGCGCGCCGGCGTCTTGATGCCCACCTTGTCCAGCATCGCCTCGGCGGCGCCGTTCATCGGGCTCTTCGGCACCGTCTGGGGCATCATGGATGCCTTCCTGAAAATCGGGGCCGAGGGCAGCGCCACCTTGCCCGTGGTAGCACCGGCCATCGGTGAGGCACTGATCGCCACCGCCGTGGGCCTGGTGGCGGCCATCCCGGCCACCATCGGTTACAACTACATCGATCAGCGCATCTCCGACTTGCTCGCGGCGCTCGAGGCGTCGAGCGAAACGTGGGTGGAGATCTTGGCCAGCGATGCGGCAGAGCGCCGGAGCCAGAGCTCGCTGCCGGGCTCAGTCAGTCAGCGCCCCACGCACCAGCCCCAAGTTCGAGGTTAGCCATGGGGGCGAGCGTCGGTCGCCGCGGCAGGCGCGGGTTCCGTGACATCAACGTCACCCCGCTGGTCGACGTGATGCTGGTCTTGCTGGTGGTGTTCATGGTCACGGCGCCATTGCTCACCACCGGCTTGAAGATCGATCTGCCCAACGTGCAGGCGCCCAACACTCCAGTGGCGGATGGTCGGCTGCTGGTCGAGGTCACCGCCGAGGGCAAGGTGATCTTCGACGAGCAAGACGTTACCGGTCGCGCTTACGACGTGTTCTCGACGAACGAGCGGGTGCAGCGCGAGCGCGAGCTCTACATCCGTGCCGACAAGATGGCGCTGTACGGGGTGGTGGCTGAGGTCGTGGCCGCAGCTCGCCGCAGCGGCGTGGACTCCCTCAATCTGCTGGTCCAGCCCGACGCGGCCGACGAGCGGGAGACAGCATCGGGGGCGGGCCAGAACCCGGGCCAGAAGTGAGGCCTGCTGCTTTCTCACCCGGTCAAGTGGTGGGAGCCATGGTGCTCGCTGGCCTGGTGCAGACCGCCCTGGGGGTCGCCATCTGGCTGACCCACACCGACAAGGATCACAAGGTGGAGCGCGCGCCCATCATGCGCGAGATGCGCATCGCGGTGAACCCCATCGTCGACGCTCCGCTGCCCAAGGCGGGGGTTCGCAATCCGGTGCCCAACAAGCTGCCCGACATGTGGAAGCCGCCGGAGCCTGCGCCGGCGCCACCCGCGCCCAAGCCTGCGCCCGAGGTCACGAAGCCGCTGGAGCGCGATGATCGTCAGATCACCAAGCCCACCGAGAAGAAGGACACCAAGGAGCGCCCGCAGCCGGAGACGCCACAGGCCAAGCGTGTGGAGGATCTGGCGGAGAAGATGCGGCGCGAGGCGCAGGAGGCCACGGCCGCCGAAGAAGGGCTGGAGGACGGGGTCAAGGAGGGCACCGAGAAGGACCCGCTGAAGGCGCGCGCGGTGGATAGCTACCGCGCCAAGCTGATCAACTGGTTTCAGCAGGGCTTCACGCCGCCCATCGACGAGCTGGGCTGTGACGAGCTGGTCAAGCTGACGGCCAATGTCACCGCCCGGCTCAACTCCGAGCGTGAGGTCACCGGTTACAGCCTGGAGCCCAGCGGTAACGAGCTGTTCGATCAGCGAGTACGCGCGGCGATGGAGCTACACGTGGGCCAGACGGTGCCGCCGCCGCCACCCAACTACCCCGACCTGCTCGGCTCGAAGGTTCTCACTCAGTTCCAAGGAAAGAACGAGAAATGCAACTAGTCTCCCGGGTCAGAAGTGCTGCTCCATCGCGCTGGCGCCAGATCGCCCGCGCCGCTGCCGCCGCGCTGGCGGTGCTGACGGGTGCGCTGGGGGCGGCCGCGCAAGAAGCGGAGCAATCGCCCGAAGAGATCCTGGGCGTGCTGCCCATCACGGGGGACGTCTCGGAGCGGCTCACCCCGCTGGCCATTTTGCCTTCGCTCTCGCCCGAGCTGGAGGACGTGATCGTGCGCGGCGTGGTGCGTCGTGACTTCGAGCTGACGGGCATGTTCAACGTCATCCCGGACGCCAAGGCGCCCGAGGGGCTGTACGGCTTCGACGATCCCGTCGACATCAAGGCCTGGTCGGCGCGGGGCGCCGAGGTGATCATCAAGGTGGCGGCACGCCAGAACGATGCGAGCACCGTCAAGATGTTCGGGCTCTGTTACTTCCTCAGCCACGGGCGCGAGCCAGTGTTTCAGAAGACGCTGGTGGTGAAGAAGGAGCAGGTGCGCATCACCGCGCACCGCATCGCGGATGCGCTGCTCGGGGCGATCACGGGGCGCAACGGCGGCTTCTCCAGCCACCTCACCTTCTCCGCGCGCGCCGGCAAGAACCCCGCCATCTACACCGTCGACTCGGACGGGCACAATATCCGCGCCGTGACGGCGGCCAGCGACACCAGTGTGGCTCCGGTCTGGGGGCCCTCGGGCTTGCTGTATTACGCGCGCAGCCGCAACTACTCGCCGTTTCGCTTCGTGCAGCATGGCGGCTCCAGCCCGCCCAACCTGAGCTTCGGCGACTCGATCTACAGCGCCGCCTTCAGCGCGGACTACAAGAAGCTGGCGGTGGCCGTGGCCAACGCCGAGGGCAGCTCCGTCTGGGTGGGCGGCGCCGACGGCAGCAACATGCGCAAGGTATCGAACACGGAGGTGGCGACGCACCCCGTGTTCAGCCCATCGGGCAAGCTGGCGTGGATTGGCGGTGGCGTGGCCCACGTGGGCCATCGCGTGTATGTCGACGGCAAGGCGGTCTCGCCCGCGGCGCTGTCGGCTTCGGCGCCGACCTTCTGCGATACCGAGGACGGCGTGTTCTTGATCTACTCGGTGGCCACGGGCGCCGGGCGGGATCTGGTGATGTCGAACGAGACGGGCGGCAACCTCTCGCGCCTGACCCAGGGCGAAGGCTCCAACGCCTATCCGGCGTGCAGCCCCGACGGGCGCCTGCTGGCGTACTTCTCCAGCCGTTCCAGCGGCTCCGGGCTGTACATCAAATCGCTGAAGAGCAAGCAGCCGGCGCAGAAGATCTCGAGCCAGGTGGGGCAGTCGCTGCGCTGGGCCGCGCTGCCCGGCAGCGCGCTGTGAGTCGCAGCAAAGCTCCGGGCAGGGTTGGCCCGGAGCCGCGCTCGGCTCAGATGAACAAGCCGGCCATGGCCAGCGCGATCTGAGCGTCCCCCGAGATGCGGATCTGCCCCTGATAGAACAGATCCAGGGGATTGCCGCGCTGCTCCTGCAGCTTCTGAAGGTCTGCCAGCGCGCACTCGATGGTGCAGCTGGCCGCTTCCAGCGAAAACGGCTGGGTGCTGGGCGTGAGCGCCACCGCGCGGGTCAGCTCGCCGTCTTGAATGCGCAGCAAAATGCTGCCCGTCTGGCGGCGCAGCAGCTCCACCGTCTCTGCGTCCCAGCGCCCGAGGCGCTGCCACACGCTGCGCGCGCTGAGCTCGGCGCCCGCCTCGCGCTGGGCCAGCGCGCTGCGCAACGGCGCCACCACCAGCGGCTCGAAGTCACGGGCGGTCATGCTCAGCTGCAAGGCCACGTCACCGGCGATGCCGGGCGCGACGAGCAGCTGCTCGCCGGAGATGCGCAGGGTCCACTCACCGGCGCCCACCACGCGCAGGCCCACGCCTGCCGTCGCGGGAGCGGCTGTTCGCCGCCCCGCCGTGATCGTTCCGCCAGCGGTGGCTGCTGGCGCCGCGCCAGCCAGCAGCTGCCCCAGCACCTGGGGCAAGAACTCCTCAATCAAGCGGGCGGGACTCTCGGGTACAATCACGACGTGTGCTTCTTCACCAGATCCACGATCACGTGCGTGGCGTACGCACCGAGCAAGCCAAATTGAACACCGAAGCCGCAGGGCTCCGCCCAGCGCACCACGCTCGGCAGCCGCAGCTCGCGCGCGGCCAGGCCGCTGGCCACGATGGTGATGGGAGTGCCGAACACCATGCTTCGATCCGACTCGACGAACAGACCGCCCACGCTGAGATCGCGCGCCACACCTTCGAATTTGTTCGCTTCGTCCAGAATGCAGGTCACCTTGAAGCTAACCGGGACGCGATGGTGCTTGCGCTGTTCAGCCACGATCTGCCTCTACGGTCGGCGCCTCTGGCTCATAAACAGCTGCGGGGGTGGGTGTCCAGCTGCATTGCACGGCGCTGCTCGTTGGGGTGCCGTTAGATGAGCCGCCGGCAACAGGGCTGGGCTCGTCACCTGGAAGGATGGCCCAGCGGCTTGGCGGTGGTGGGAATGGCGGCGCTGAGCGCGCTCTTGGTGGTGCCCCGGCGCGTCGAGCCGAGCTGGGTGCCACCACCCCGAGTCGATCGGCTGGAGCAGCGGCAGCTTCAGGAGCTGGAGGCACGGCGCAGCGTGCGCGCACGCGCCGGTCTGCCGCTCGAGCTGCGCGCAGTGGGTGAAGCCTTTCGCCACTTTGGCCGGGTGAGCTCGGCTCAGGATGCCAGCCCCGAGCTGGCGCGCAGCGCGCTGCTCGCGCAGCTGGCCATCGCGCGCGAGCGCCACGGCGACGAGCCGCTACTGGAGCTGCGCGCGCTCCAGACGGAGCTGTTCGTGGCGGCGCTGCAGGCTCGCTCGGATGCCGAGCCGACGCCGGAGCGGGTGGAGCTGGGTGGCAGCCTGTTTACCCTCGGGGTGGAGCGGGGCTGGTTTGAGCCCGGGCCGGTGCGCGCGCGGCCGGACGAGCTGGGTACGCTATTTCGCGTGTACTGGGCCGATGTGCTGCAACTGCGCCGGCACCCCTTTGCGCCCACCCTGAACGAATGGCGGGCTTACTACCGATTTTTGCTCTCCCAGCCCAATCGCGATCCCAGGACGCGCGAGCACGACTTGCAGCTCCAGCTGGGCTATGTCGCCGCCCTGGCGCGTGAAGACCTCGAGTACCCTTCCTACCTCGCCCGCGGTGTGCTGCTCTACCAGCGTGGCCGCATCGCCGAGGCTTCGGCGCAGTTTGTGTCTCACCTCGAGCAGCAGCCGGACGGGCCCTGGACGTTGCGCGCGAAGAATTATCTGGCGGCCTGCGGCGCCGCGTTGAGCGAGTGACGAGTCCGAGCGAATCTCTCACGGCGGAGCCTGCGCGTCAGGGCCCCGACACCACGGGAGCGGTAGTGGCGCTGGGCAGCTTCGTGGATCGCGCCAGCGCGCGCTTGCGCCAGGCAGCGGTGGGCTCACTGCACGTGTCGGGCGCCCGCGGCGCGGGCGCGCCGCTGCTGGCCGTGGCGCTGGGGCAGCGCACGGGCGCGCTCGTGGTGTACGTCGCTCCGGACAGTGACGGCGCCGAGGCGGCCGCGCGCGACCTGCGCTATCTCGCGAGCGATCCTGGGGTGGGCTGGGTGCAGGGCTCCGCCGAGGCACGCCGCGTGCGCCTGCTCTTGCCGTCCGAGAGCTCGCCCTACGATCAGGTGCACCCCGATCGCCGGGTTGCCATGGCCAGGCTCAGCACCTTGACGGCGCTGGCCGAGCGGCAGCCGCTGGGCTTTCTGGTCACCAGCGCGCGCGGGCTGGTGCGGCGCCTGGTGCCGCCGACTCCGCTCGTCGCTGCCAGCCGCGTGCTCGCGCAGGGGCAGGCTGTCGATCTCGAGGAGCTGACCAGCGCGCTGGTGGCTGCTGGTTATGTGCGGCATCCCGTGGTGGAGGACCCGGGCTGCCTCGCCGTGCGCGGAGGTTTGCTCGACGTGTGGCCGCCCGATGCGGACTCGCCCGTGCGGGTCGAGCTGGCGGGCGACACGATCGCCGGGCTGCGCCACTTCGACGCGGAGACGCAGCGCACGGGGCGCAGCATCGAGCGCATCTGGCTGCCACCGGTCAGTGAGATTTTGCTCGATCGCTCCGCGCGCGAGCGCGCGGGCGCAGAGTTGCGCGCGCTCTGCGACGCCGCCAACGTCCCGAGCGGCAAGACCCGCCGCCTGCTCGAGGATCTGATCGACGGCCATAGCCTGTTCGGTGCCGAAGGGTACCTGCCGGCGTGCCATCCGCTGGTGACGCTCTGGGACTATCTGCCCGAGGGCACGCTGTTCGTGTTCGAGCGCCCCGCCGACGCAGTGACGGAGATCCGCGCCACCCTGGACGCCGCGCTGCTCGGCTACGCGGCACCCGGCGAATACCCGCGCTATCCGCCAGAGCAGCTGTTCGTGCTGGAGGCCGAGCTACTGGCGCACCTGGCGCAGAGCCGCAGCGTGTTCGCGCACGCGGCGGTGGTGAACGCGCTGGAGGAGGCGGCCGGGCTGGGCGCGCTGGAGCTGGCTCCGCTCGATACGCCCGATCTCGGGCTGCTCGATCAGAGCGAGCTGACGCGTGCGATGAGTCAGCGTGGTCAGGCGGGGCACGCCACGCTGGGGCCGCTGGTGCAGGCGCTGGCGGGCTGGCGCGAGCAGGCTCTGGCGGTGACGTTGACGGCCCGCACCGAGACGCAGGCGCGCCGCCTGTTCGCGCTGCTGGAGGAGCGCGGTATCACGGCGCAGCTGGATCTGGCTGCAGGACGGCCCGGCCAGGCAGAGCTGGAGGCGGCAAAGCCAGGCGCGGTGGCGCGTGTGCATGCGCCCGGTGTGCACGTACGCGTGGGCGGGCTGACGCGCGGGTTGATCGCCGAGAGCGTGGGTCACGTGTTCGTGACCGAGGAAGAGATCTTCGGCAAGCGGGCGCATCGCAGCGCGGCGCACAAGCAGAGCCCGCGTGCAGCGCTGGAAGATCTGCGCGCGCTGGCGCCCGGTGACCTGGTCGTGCACGTGGAGCACGGCATCGGCCGCTATCTGGGGCTGGAGAACCGCGACGTGGGCACCGGCGCGCCGGTGGATCTGCTGGTGGTGGAGTATCGCGGCGGCGACAAGCTGTTCGTGCCCGTCTACCGCATGAATCAGATCCAGAAGCTGAGCAGTGGCGAGACGGACAGCGGGCGCCTCGATCGCCTCGGCGGGCAGACGTTTGCCAAGACCAAGGCCAAGGTCAAGCGCCA
>JAICQL010000198.1 GCA_025937895.1 Polyangiaceae bacterium
AGCGCGCGCGCGTTCGTGAAGGTGCTGCGCGTGGCGCGCACCATTGCCGATCTGGAGGGCGAGCCCGCCGTGCGCGCACCGCACGTCTCGCAGGCGATCCAGGGGCGGATACTCGATCGACGTGCGCACGGCGCGATACGCTCGAGTGCCGCGAACGGCTAGACCATGCCGCTGTCTGCGACGCCATCACGAGTCGTTGCGGTGCCTCCAATGGCGTTCGCTCGAGCTCACGCTCGCGAGCGCTCCGCTGCTCGTCTTCCCTCGCTGTCATGGCCACACTCGTGTGTTGTGCGCGGTGAACCGCCAGCTGGTCAATGCACGTGAATTTTGCGCTGAAGGGCGCCAAGGGTTGACGACTGAGCACCGCACGCCGTAGCTGTGCCGAACCCGGCGCAGCCGCGTCATGCAGAGGATCAGCTGATGTTAAGCCTCCCCCAGTACGGTGTATCATGATGCAACGTCACGAGCTATGGCGAGCCTCGTTCGCCGTTCTGATGAGCGCCGGTGAGCTGCTCGCTCTAGACGGCCCAGCGCGCGCGGCCGAAGACGTGGCGGGGGAAGTCGAGGCCGAAGCGGCGGGGGATAACGCCGTGTCCGTCAAGCTCGCCTGGCTGCAGCTCAGCTCCCCCCCCGCGGAGGAGGAGCCCGCCGATGTCGAGCGGGAGGTGCTGCGCCGCGCGGGCGTGTCGCTGAGCTACGAGCGCTCGTTGATCCCGGGCTGGCTCGAGCTGGAGGCGACGGTGTTGTTCGCCCCGGGTGAAGGTGGGCTCACGCTGCCGGTCGACCTCTTGCTCAAGAAGCCCTTCGAGGTCTCCGAGCACGTGGGGCTCTTCGTCGGACTGGGGCTGGCCACGGAGTGGTTCGAGGCCGGAGAGCGAGAGTCGGCGTACGGCCTCGGTACGCAAGCTGGGGGGCAATACTGGCTCACCCCGCAATACGGCATCGTGCTGGAGGGCGAATACAACCTGCTGTTGCAGCCCGAGACGGTGCACGAGGTCGTGCTGGCCACCGGGGGCGCGCTGCGCTTCTGAGCCAGCGCCAGCAAAGCGCGGGCGCGCTCGCTGTCACCGATCCACTGCTGGCAGCAGCGAGCAATCGCTTGGGGGGGAGCGGGCGTGGCGCCGAGCTGTCGCTCCTGACGCCAGATGCTGTCGCTATTTCTACTCTTCTCTCCTCGCTCGGAGCTCCGTCAGGCTGAGGCGCCGCGGTATCTGCCAGCGGAGCGCGCTGTCCCGGGCTCCGCCTCGGCAGCGAGCAGCGCCCGAGCTTGCATACCCGGCCGTCACCTGAGATGCCCGTAGCTCCAAATCATCTCAGGAGACCTCATGAGGTTTGATCTCTCGAACGTGAACCTGGAGAAATCGGCGCTCGCGCTGGGCAGCGCGCTGGTGATCCTGATCATCGGCTGGACGCTCGCCGGCTGGGCCGGCATCGCGGTGCGCCGGGCGAGTGAACGCAGCCAGCGCGTGAGCCCGACCTTGGTGCCGCTGTTCGCCAAGCTGACGCGGATCCTGCTGCTCCTGGTCGTGCTCGTGGCCGCGCTCGGACAGCTCGGCATCGACACGAGCGGCCTCTTCGCCGCGCTCGGCGCCGCGGGGCTGGCCGTGGGCCTGGCACTGAAGGATACGGTGTCTGATGTCGCCGCGGGCGTGCTGTTGCTCGTGCTACGCCCCTTCGACGTGGGCGAGGCCGTCGACATCGGCGGCACGGGCGGCGTCGTCAAGTCGATAGACATCCTGCAGACCGAGCTCGTCTCATTCGAGGGCATCCCGATCGTGCTCAACAACGCCGCCGTCCGCTCCGCCATCATCCAGAACTACTCGCGCGCGCAGACCCGGCGCATCGATCTGGAGCTCCGTATCGGCTTCAGCGAAGACATCGGCAAGGCCAGGGCCGCCCTGGAAGACGTGCTCCGGAGTGAGGCGCGTGTCTTGCAGGACCCGCCGATCCTCGTCAACACGCTGAGGCTCGACGACGGCGCCGTGGTGCTCCTGGTGCGCTGCTTCACCCAGGCCGCCGACTTCTGGGACACCAAGCTCGACTTGACCCGCGCCATCAAGGAGCGGCTGGACCGCGAGGGCATCAGCATCCCCCTCCCCCAGCGCGACGTTCACCTCCACCGAGAGCCGGCCGCCTGAAGCATCCGTGCAAGAGCGTCCCGGCAGGAGCGCGGCGGTGCCGGCCCCGACCATCACGAGAGCGGCCGATGGATGAGCCGACCCCAGCCCGCAGCCGGTTTCCGACTCTTGGTCCCAGGACGGCCCTTCGCGGTCCGGCCGTCTCTGATTTTGGCTTGCCCCGAGGGCGCAACGGGGTGCCTGCCCGCGCGCAACGATAGGCCATCTGCTCGCCGCAGCGAGCGGGTATCAGCGCACTTCGCTCAGGCCAGGAGCTCGCGCGGCGACAGAGGGTCTTCCTCAATCACCAGCTCCTCTTCGCCGTCTCCCCCCTCGATCGAGGCTGGCGACGCGGCGGCGGGCAGCGCTCCGGGCGGCGCGGCGGCTCCGGCTCCCATCCGCAGCCGGATGCCGGTCTTCAGGCGCGGCGTGGCGGAGCTGCGCGGCGATGGCAGCGCGGGATGCAGCGGTAGATGGGCCTCCAGCGCGCCGAGAGCAGAGTGCCCGCGCCCGCCGGCAAAGCTCAGCGCGTAGCGCGCCAGCTCCAGCAGCTGGGCGCGCTCCTCGACGTCGAGCGGATCTTCAGGCATCGGCCCGAGGCGCAAGGGTTGCGCCGGAGCCGTGGCAGAGTAGAGCTTGGCCCCGCCGAGCACCTCGATCAACCACAAGCCCAGCCGGGCAAAGCGCTCGCCACCAGCAGTGCCGAAGCGCTCGCGCAGCAGCGAATCACCGCTGACCTCGTGCAGGAGGTGGGAGACGAACTGCAACATGCCCTGCGCGCCGCCCAGGCTGGCGAGCAGATACGCATCATCCGCGCGATACTCAGACTCCCGCAGCGCGAGCACCCGCGTGCCGAGCACGCGGAAGAATTCGGCACATTCCGGGCTGCCGCGGAACAGCTCGTCCTCCTCACCCTGCCACCGTACGTGCAACACCAGGCGACCGGGATCGCCGGGCCGCTCCAGCAGCTCCCAGTGCTTGCAGCGGGGTGAGCGAGCCAGGCTGGCTTGCATCGCAGCTCGTATGAGGTCCCGCGCGTCGCGGCTGGCGGAGAGCCGAAATCGGAACTGCAAGTACTCACGCAACACGGGGCGACCCCTGCGTAGCACGAAGCCTGCGCACGGCGAAGCAAACGGCAAGAGCTGTCGCAGCCAGCAGCGCCTTCGCTCGGCCGATCAGCGCGCCGGGCGCGAAATCCGCCTTGTTGAGGCTCGCGCTAGCGCTGACCGTTGCACAGTGACACTCCTTCAACCTCCGTGTGTCCTGCCCGTTGCACGCGAGGTCGCTCCGCTGAGCTCGACCCGAGCACCAGAATCGCCCGCGCCAGCGCACGGCACCCACCGCCAGGAGCGGAGCGATCCCGTCTATGGCCGAAGCGGCGATGGCTCTTGCGCGACGCTCACGCCGGGCGGGCGACGAGCGCGCGGGTGGTGCTGAACAGCACGGCGAGACCACCAATGATCATCACCAGTGCGATGGCGCTGGGTCCGGATTTGATCGCGCCGCTGACGAAGCGCCCGAGCAGCGCCAGGCTCACCACCAGCCCCAGCACCAGGCCGGCCCTGGGCTTGCTGCCCATCAACAGCCCCGCCACGATCAGCAGCACGCCGGAAGCGCCCCCGGCGATCAGCGATGCAACGCTGCCGGCCTTCAGATAGCCAATCAGGCCTCCGATCAAAGCGATCAGGCCGTACGCAACCGCCAATCCTCGCGCCAGCTTGTGGGAGCTCGCCATGCTTCAGCGTCTAAGCCGGCGGCCCCGCGCTGACAAGCCCCGATTCTCCCCACGGTGCAGGGTGCTCGGGGCGCCCCGAGGAGGCGGGCACGCCCGTTGCGGGTGTTTCTCGACTGAAGCAGTGCGGGGAGCGAGCGCGCGGTCGGGACAGGGCTCGGGCAGTGGCTCAGCCCTCCGCCAGGAACTGCTGCACCAGGCTCGCCAGCAGCGGCGGCGTCTCTTGCATGGGATAGTGAGCGCTATCGCTGATGGCGGATACGGTGAGCTGCCTGCAGATGCCACGGTATTGCTCTGCCACCGCGGAGCTGCGCAACGGCGGCAGATCCTGCTCCCCTGCGATCGCCAGCCCCGGGATGGCGACGGGCGCCGCCGGGCTTGGCACACCATCACAGGTGAAAATGCGCTGGTACGCGGCGGCCGCTCGCGGGTCAGCCGTCTCTCGCCAGCGGCGGGTCTTGTAGCGGACCCAGCCCTCGCCCAGACGCTCGCCCCACATGCCCCGCAGCGCGACCAGGCGTTGCGCGTCATCGCCGCCGCCGAGCGCCTCCATTCCGGCCACCGACGCCGGGTCCAGGCCCAGGCTGGCCGGTGGCGGCGGCGTGATCAGCACCGCGCGGGAGACGCGGGTGGCTGGTTGCTGCGCCAGGTGCAACGCGATCAGACTGCTCATCGAGTGGCCGACCAGCATGAAGGTACGCCAGTCGAGCGCGTCGGCCAGCTCGAGCACATCGCGAGCTGCCTCGACGACGGTGCATTCGCCGCGCTGCTCGATGGAGCGGCCGTAGCCGCGCAGATCGGCGAAGACCCAGCGATGAGACTCTGTACTGAGGTACGGCCGCACCCCGTCCCACGACGAGGTGTCCGACACCCAGTCATTCAGCACGATCACGCCGCGTTGACCAGAACCATAGACGTCATAGCCGAGCATTGCCTGTCCTCTCTCTCTTGACGGCGTGCGCTCGAGCGCCGCGCCTTCGGGCGCAGCCTAGTTGGGAATGAGGGCGCGCAGGTTAGTGATGATGCAGACAACGATGCCGGGCAGCTCTCGCTCTCGCGTGCCGCATGGGCCGATTATTGCGCTGCAGCTAACCATCGTTCGCGCTGCACGCGCCCGGTCATGCTCTGGACGAGCGCTTCTTCTTCCGGGCGCTCCGCTGAGGCTCTGACCGCGCGCTGGACTGCTTCTTCACGGCACGCGTCTTGGCCCCGGCTTGCTTTTGCTGCTTCCGCCGCGGCGCCGGCTGCTCGGGGGCAGGCGCGTGAGTCTCCAGCTCCTGACTCTCGAGTTCCCGAGTCTCCAGCGGAGGTGGCGCAGGCTCCTGCAGCGCCAGTCTGCGCGCGGCCTCGGCGGCTCTCTGCAGAGAGGGGGCAAAGGCCTGCGCGGGGGAGCTAGCGCCCGCCCAGCTTCCGGGCGCACCCAGCTGGCGCAGCAGCGCAGCGTGGCTCGCGGGTAGGTCGAACGAGAAGCTGAGCGCCGGCAGCGGCGCGCGCGGCCGCTCGTATTCGGCCAGGTCAGCGGGGTTCAGCTGCACGCTGGCCACCTCGGAGGCCTCCAGGGCCTCCGCCGGCTCGTCCAGTGCCGCCAGCGCGCCGCTGCGAGCCTGACGCAGCGCCGCGAGCACCTGTGCCCGCGAGCGCCCGCGCAGCTCGAAGAGCAGAAACGGATCGCGGTCGAAGGCTTCGCCCAGCACATAGTGGGCTGCGGCGACGTGCTTGCACGGATCACCCCAGTCGGGGCAGCTACAGCTCGTCACCAGCTCGGCGCGCTGCGCAGGAAACAAGCTGCTGCCCGCGGCATGGAACGCCTCGTCGATGGCACGGGGCATCTCGCCCGCCAGCAACTCGGCAGAGAACTGCGCCTGTGCGGCCATGGCGGCGATGGCGCGCTGCCACACCTCGGCGGAGAGCTGCGAGAGCTCCATCGTCACCTGGTACGGCTCGGGCCGAGTACCCGTGACCTGCGCGGACACCTTGCCCGCGGCCACCTCCAGGTCGTGCACGCGCCCGGCGCGCGCGTAGCTGCGGCCGCGCTCCAGCCGGCGCGCATCACCCTGCAGCACGTGTTGCAGCGCCTCGATCCAGCGCTGGCCCCACCAGGTGGTGCCGGCCTGCTTCACCTTGATACCGTGCTCGGGCGCGGGCCGCCGGGTGGCGCGATACTCTCCAAAGTCTCGCCAGTGCTTCATGCGCGCCGCCTTGCCGGCTCTCTCGGCTCTGCCTCGTCATCGGCACCGACCGCAGCGGCGCTCAGTGAGAACAGCTCGTGCAGCTCGCCCTGCGAGAGCTCGGTCAGCCAGCGCTCGCCGCTGCCCACCACGCGCGCCGCCAGCTTGCGCTTCTGCTCCAGCAAGGTGGCGATCTTCTCCTCCACGGTCCCGGCGCTGAGCAGCTTGTGCACCTGCACGACGCGCCGCTGGCCGATGCGATAGGCGCGGTCGGTGGCCTGATCTTCCACCGCCGGGTTCCACCAGCGGTCATAGTGAAACACATGGCTCGCGGCGGTCAGGTTGAGCCCAGTGCCACCCGCCTTGAGCGAGAGCACGAACACCCGCGCCGCGTGCGGCTCCTCCTGAAAGCGCCGCACCAGCTCGTCGCGGGCGCCCTTGGCGGTGCCGCCATGCAAGAACAGCACCTCCACGCCCAGCGTGCTGACGAGGTGGGTCACCAGCCGCTCCCCCATCTCGCGAAACTGCGTGAACACCAGCGCCTTGTCGCCGGCCGCGAGCGCCTCCTCCAGCATCTCCGTCAGGCGCTCCAGCTTGCCCGAGCGCCCCGCCAGCGGACCACGCTCGGACAGGTACTGCGCGGGGTGGTTGCAGATCTGCTTGGTCGAGGTCAGCAGCGCCAGCACCCGGCCGCGGCGCTCCATGCCCTCGGCCTCGGAGATCTTGCGCAGCTCGACATCGACCACCGCCTTGTACAGGCTGGCTTGCTCGCGAGTGAGCGAGCACACCACCTGCATCTCGTGCTTGGGCGGCAGATCCTGCAGGATGGCTGGATCACTCTTCAAGCGCCGCAGCACGAACGGGCTCGTGATGCGCCGCAGCCGTGCTGCCACGAGGTCGTTGCCATAGCGCTCGACAGGGATGGCCACCTCGCGCCGGAACTTCTCCAGCGGGCCCAGCAGGCCGGGGTTGGCAAACTCGAGGATGGACCACAGCTCTGCCAGACGATTTTCAACGGGAGTGCCGGTGAGCGCGATGCGCTCCGGTGCGGCCAGCTGGCGCGCCGCTCGCGCGGTGGCCGAGGCCGCGTTCTTGATGTTCTGCGCCTCGTCCAGCACGACCACCGACCAGGCCACGCTGCTCAGCAGCTCGGCGTCTCGCCGCAGCACCGCGTAGCTGGTCAGCACCAGCGCGCCGGGGCGCGCCAGCTCCGCCGCCGAGCTCGCGCGCGCGCTGCCGTAGTGTGCACGGAGCTCGAGGCCGGGGGCGAAGCGCTGCACCTCGCGCTCCCAGTTGCCGACCACGGACGTGGGCGCGACGAGCAGCGCCGGGCGCTGCTCATCCGGCACGCGCTGCCGGCGCTGCAGCAAGAACGCCAGCAGCTGCATCGTCTTGCCCAGGCCCATGTCGTCCGCCAGGCAGGCGCCGAGCCCGAGCGACGCCAAGCTCGCGAGCCAGCCCAGCCCGCGCCGCTGGTACGGTCGCAGCTGCGCGCGCAGCCCCTCCGGCTCAGCCAGCTCCGTCGCTGCGCTCTGACCCAGCCGCGCCAGCAGCTCGGCAAAGCCACCGCTGGCGCTCACCGCTACCCTGAGCTCGCCCTCGCGCGTCTCGCCCGCCAGCGCCGCCTGCACCGCCTCGCGCAGGCTCAGCTCGCCGGGGCCCCGCGCCAGCCGCGCCTGGATCTGTGGCAGCTCGGCGGGATCGATCGCCACCCAGGCACCACGAAACTGCACCAGCGGCGCCTTCTGCAGGGCAAGCGCGCTGAGCTCTGCGCTGCTGAGCTCTTGATCGCCGATGACGGCCTGCCAGTCCACGGCCAGCAGCTCGTCGAGCCCGAGCCCGGCCGCTCCGGAGACGACGCCGGCCAGCCTGGTCTTGCTGCCCACGCGCATGCGCAGCCGCAGCCGCCGCTGGCCCGACGGGGTGAGCTCTGCCGGCACGATCACGCCGAAGCCCGTCTCCGCCAGCAGCGCCGCGCCATGAGCCAAGAACTGCCAGGCGCTCGCGGGATCGAGCTCGAGCGACTCCGGCTGGGGCAGCGCGAGGGCGCGCTGAATGGGCTCAAACAGGCGCGCTGCGCGACCGAGCGCCTCCAGCAGCGACTCCTGCGGATCGCGAAACGCGCGCCCCAGCCTGGCCAGGCTGCCGGCGCTGGACTGCCAGGCCTCCGCGGCGCTGACCAGCAAGCTCGCGTCGTCCGGCGCCTGCAGCAAGAAGCGCAGCACGAAGTTGCCAGCGCCTGCCGCCGGCAGCTCCAGGCGGAAGCACGCGCGCAGCCGATCACGCGTGCCGAGCGCCGCGGCGCTCCAGCGCTGCAGCTCTTCGAGCAGCGCGCGCTCGCCGAAGCCCTGCGGCGCGAAGGCACGCTGCGGGCCCTGCAGAGCCTGCCGCCAGCGTTGATCCCAGGGCGCGGGAGCTGCTCTCTCGGGCTCCGGCGCCTTCGCCCGGGCACGCTGCTGCCGCGCCGGGGCAGCCCGTGCTCCTGCCTGCTCGGCTTCATCCCGTTCGTCCTGCGCCGCGCGCACGAGCCCATCCACCGCCGCGTCCAGGAAGGCGCGCAGCAGCGCGTCCGGCGCCCACACCTCGAGCGAGGAGCCCTCGCCGGCAGGCACGGCGTGAGCGGCGGGTGGCATGGCGAGCGCGAGCGCCGTCACGCGCGCGGTGTCCTCCGCGCTGGCGAGAGCGGCCGCCCAGCGCGCCTCGATGCGACCGCCATGACGACGGATCGTGGGCAGCACCTGCTCTCGCGCCACCAGCTCCAGCGCGAGCTTGCTGGCGAGCACCCAGACCGACTGGGATGCAGACAGACCTGGCAGGGCAGCGGCAGGCACGGCCGCAGCAGCGGCACCGCCCGCAGCAGTGGCAGCACGCGGCCGGGCACCGGCGCCCGCCCGTCCGGGGTCACCAGCTCGTGCTCGTCGCTCGCCGCGCGCTCGCCGAGCTGCGCGAGCTCGACCAGGGCCGGCGCCAGCGCCTCGCTGCCCCACAGGAACAGAGCCTCTGGCTGCGGCAGGTACACGAGCGCCATCGCGCTCCTGTCCTGCCACGCTGGAGCGCGGGAGGGGACCGCTTTCTGCCGGCCGCTGCTCTAGCTCTGCGAGCCGGCGCGCTCTGGCTCGCTGCGCTGGGACGTCGGGATGTGCGAAACCGGTCGCAGGCCGGAGCCGGGCACCAGCCCGCCCTGCTGCAAGGGGAACTGAAAGTGGAACGTGGTGCCCTGCCCGGTCTCGCTGGCCACGCTGACCGTGCCCCCGAGCTCACGGCACACGGCGCGCACGGCCGACATGCCCACCCCGCGCCCGGACGTCTCGTTCACGCTGTCGGCGGTGCTCACGCCATCCGCGAACAGCGCCTCGACCAGCTCCTCGCGGCTGTGGCTGGGCAAGCCGCGCTCCTTCGCGCGACGAGCCAGCCGCTGCCAGTCGATGCCGCGTCCGTCATCACTGACCTGAACGTGCAGGTGCTCAGTGTCGGCCCAGGCCCGCAGCTGCACCTGGTTCTCGGCAGGCTTGCCGAGCTGCAGGCGCTCCTGCTCGGTCTCCAGCGCGTGGTCCACGACGTTGCGCACCAGGTGCGAGAGGCTCGACCAGAAAGCGCGGTAAGCTTCGGGCGGCAGGCGCAGCTCCTGCGAGTCGATCAGCACGCGGGGCTGCGGCTTGCCCAGGCGCCGCGCCACCCCCACCAGCTGATCCGCCAGGCGCTGCAGGCGCAGGCCGAGCGGCTCCCAGGCGAAGCGCTGCAGCGCTCGTAGCAGGCTCTGGTGCGGCGCGCCCTCCCGTACCCGCGCGATCAGGGCCGCGAGATCGGCCGGCGTCATCTGCACGCGCTGCGTGGAGTCGCCGTCGAGCAGCGGCCGCACGAAGGTGCCCAGCCCGAGCCAGCGCTCGTTCAGCTGCTCCAGTGCCTGCGGCACGAGCCCGGGCGCGTCGCCCAGCAGCGCCGCTTCCAGCTCGTGCGCGGCGTGCGCCAGCGAGGTCGCGTCGTGCACCGCGGCCACACCCTTCAAGGTGTGCAGGGCCCGCATGCGCTCGACCCCCGTATCGTTCAGGGCGGAGCCGACCTGCTCCAGCAGGCGCTGCGCCTCGCGGATGAACTCGCGGAAGCCGTCTGGGTCGCGCAGGATGCGCTCGAAGATCTGCGCGCGCTCGCGCTGCTCGGCCTCCAGCTTGCGCGTCTTCTGTGCCAGCGTCTCGTCGCTCGTCACCAGCAGCGCACCGGCGAGCTCCTTGCCTTCGCGGATGGGCTTGAAGGCCAGCGAGAAGTAGCGCCCGTCCCGCTCCAGGTAATTGGGCATCTGGTCGACAGCCAGCTCCACCGGCAGCACGTCTTCGATCAGCTGCTCGTAGGCCACGGAGAGGGCCTGCGCCAGGCTCTGCTGTTCCCCGGCCAGCGCCTCGTAGAACGGCGTGCCCGGCGCGGGCGTGCCAAACGCCTGCTCGAAGGCCCGCGAGCACTCGGCCTTCAGCAGGCCCTCGCGATCGATGGTGGCCAGCCCCTGATCGATGTTGTCGAGCACCAGCCGCATCTCGTCGTTGCGCCGCGTCAGCTCCCGGGTGCGCGCGTCCACCAGCTGCTCCAGGTTCTTGCGGTAGCCTTCCAGCTCTCGCTCACGCTCCTGGATGCCGGTGAGCATGCCGTTGAACGCATCGGTGAGTCGACCCAGCTCGTCGCTGCTGGTCTTCTCCGCGCGGATGGTAAAGTCGTTGTTCTTGTGCACGGCGTCGGCGGCCACCGACAGCACTCGCACGCTGCGCGTCAGCCCGCGCGCCACGCCCACACCGACCAGCAGCGACGCGGCCACCACCACGAATACCAGACCACCCGCCAGGCGCACGGCGCCGCGCGCCTCTGCCATCTTGCCCGCGACGACCAGCCGTACGTTGCCGGACATGCCATGCAACAGCTGCACCAGCGCGGCCATGTTGGTCTTCTGCGCGTCGTACCAGACGGTCGCCTCCACGGGCGGCGCGTCCTCGGTGGTCTCGATGATGATCTTCCGCAGCGCCGCGATCTGCGGCGCCCTCGGGCCGTCGAGGCTGGTCTTGAGCTGCGCCGCCTCCTCCTCGCTGCCCCACGTGCGCACCGTCTCCGCGTACACCTCCTGCTCGCTGACCAGGGTGACCAGCTGCCGGAAGCTGCCCGGGGGAAATTCCTGCTTGGCCAGCACGTAGTTCAGGAGCGCATGCTCGCGCGACTTGCGCTCGATGATCTGGGAGGCGCTGACCACGTTGCCGATGCTCAGCATCAGCGACTTGTCGTCGGACAGCTGCGTGAGCGCGGCGATGGCGCGGATCAAGGCATCGTTGGCCTTGGCGAAGAAGTCGAGGTAACGTAGCAGATCAAACTTCTCCAGCTGCGTGAGCGCGCGCACCCTGGGTAGCTCGTCCAGCTGCTGGCGCGCGGAGCCCAGATCCTGGCGCAGCTTGGCCGGTAGCTTCGCCTCGTCCCGCGTGGCGAAAGCGGTCTGCAGCACGGCGAGCGCCGCATCGGTACGCTCCTCCTGCGCCTCCACCTCCGGGCTGCGGGGTCTGCCCTGCCCCACGTCGTATGCGACCTGGGCGCGCTCCGCCTGCAGCTCGTCCACCACGAACAGCATCTGCTCGCTCAGCGCTGCCAGATCCTCGAGCGAACCCAGCCCCGCGGCGGCCTGCGCGCGCTGTTGCACGTTGCGCACCACCAGCGCGGATAACAGGATGATACCCAGCACCGGAATGCCCGCTAAAATTGCGAGCTTGGACCCCACCCTGAGCCGCCCGAACAGCATATCTCGATGAAATACGGCGGCGGCTGCGCTGGCTAAAGGGCCGCCCAGGGGCCGGCACGGGTGAACCGAGCTGCGCGCGGTAGCAAATCAGGGCGCGCCGCTCAGGCGCTGCTCTTCGTGGCAGGCACGGGCTCGGGGCCGCGCTCCTGCCGCGGCGCCCGCTGGCGGCGAACGGCGGCATAGCGCACGACCAGGATGAACACGGCCCAGAGCGAGAGCGCCGCCAGGGGCCATGCCAGCACCTTGGGCCACAGCAGCCCCACCGCCGCCAGCAGCAGCAATACCAGCGCCGCTCCGAGCAAGATGCCGCCCTCCGAGGACTCCAGCACGCGGCGGTTGCCGATGGCGGCGCCCACCGTGTGCGCCAGGCGCGCCGCGCCCACCGCCGCTTGCCCCGTGCTGCCCCGGCGCCGGGGGCCATGCTGCAGCAGGCGGCGCCGGCGGCGTGCGTGCAGGATGATCTCGGTGGCTCCCTGCAGATCCAGCTCGTATTGCTCTTCCATCTGGCGAGTGAAGCCCTCGTCCTCGATAGTGACGTCGATCTCCGAGTTGGTGGCCCAGCTCATCACGTTCAGATTGGTCGAGCCCACTCGCGCCCAGCGCCCATCGGCGGCGGCCGTCTTGGCGTGCAGCATGGAGCCATTCCACTCGAACACGCGTACACCCGCCTCGAGCAGCGGGCGATAACCGGCACGCCCCAGGGTGCCGACTATCGGTACGTCGCTGGTGCCCGGCACCAGCAGGCGCACGTCCACGCCGTCCCGTGCGGCAGCGCACAGCCCCTGCACGTACGCTGCCGTTCCCACGAAATACGAATCCGTGATCCACAGGCGCGACTGCGCGATGGCGGCGATCAGCTGATCCAGCCGATACAGCCCGGCCGTGCCTGGCACCGCCGCCACCACCCGCAGCGCCACCTCGCCCACGGGAGCCAGGCTGCGGCGCAGCGCCGGCAGATCCGGGTCGAGCCGCTCGCCGAGGTGACTCCAGCTCTCCGCAAACGCCAGCGCCAGCTCGTGCACCACCGGCCCGCGCACGGCGACGCCGGTGTCACGCCAGGGCGGGACGCCGGCAGCAGGATTGCCCAGCCAGCGCGCGCTGACGCACACGCCCGAGATGAAGCCGCCGCTGGCGTCCACCACCAGCAGCTTGCGATGGTTGCGCGAGAGCGCAGCATATGGGTTGGCGAGCTGAAACGGGTTGTAGGTGCGCACCTCGCCGCCGGCTGCGCGCAGCGGCTTCCAGAAGCCATCGCTCGACTCTCCCAGGCAGCCAAACCAGTCGCGGATCACGCGCACCTTCACGCCGGCCTCGGCGCGCTCGACGAGCGCGGCGCGAACCTCTCGCCCCACCTCGTCGTCACTGAACATATAGTTCTCGAACAGCACCGACTGCTGCGCGCCCCGGATGGCGTCTAGCCAGGCGTCGAAGTTGGCACGCGCGTCGATCAGCAACTGCACCGAGTTGCCGGCGATCAAAGGCGCGCCCGCCACCCGGCTGAACGCCTGCTGTGCAAGGAGCCGCACCGCCGCGTGAGCGCCGCGCAGGGCCATGCCATGCCGAGGGTGCGTCATCAGCTGATCTTAGCTGGTCTCGGCCAGCGGCTGCGCGGAAAGGGTGCTGCGGCGAGCTCTTCCCCTGCGCCGAGAACGGCTTTTCCAGTCTGCGCGAAGGGCGCTCGGGCCAAGGGGCGCCAGCGGTGGGCGTTCTCGAGCCTGCCTGCAAGCCTGCCACGTCAGTGCGCGCGGCCTGCCCTCTTGGAACCGGCGTGCCCCGCCGCGCCTCACGCGCGAGCAGCTTGCCCAGCAGCGGCTTGCCCAGCGCAGCTTGCCCAGCAGCGGCTTACCCGGGAGCAAGCAGCCCATCAGCAACGTGACCCATCCGACGTGTGGCGCAGCACCACTCGTTCGTGTTGCGCAGAGAGTTGGCGAGACCTCGGCCCGACCATGGATAGAGACCATGCAGAGACCTCCGCGATACCGTCCAGGAGCGGACGGCGCCGGTGTTCCACGCAGCAACACCAGGCAGCGCGCGCGTGCAGCGGGCAGGTCGCCACACGATCCGCTGCGACTGCTGCATTCCACTGCCCTTCACAGCAATTCAGCCCGTATTTCGCGGCGCATCCCGAGACGGGGCGCGCACTGCCAGACTTTTCCAGCGAATCAATCAGAAAAAAAGCGACTGCATCCGAGGTAGGCGCACGCCGCTTCATGTAGCGAAAGGTCAGCGAGCAAGCTAAGGTGCGGGCCTCGTGTTTCGCACCATCGCAGCAATCGCCCTGGCCATTCGCTCCGCTCAGCCTGACGTTGGTGAGGAAGAAGCGAATAGATACGCTGCGGCGCTCCAGATCGAAGCAGAACGTCACGACTTCGATCCACTGACGGGCGTCGCTATCATTCACCACGAGAGCCGCTTTCGCCCTCGGGCCATCTCGCCCGACAAGGAGGACTACGGCCTGGGCCAGGTCCGCGCGCGCCACTTCGGTGCATGCAAGAAGGACCGTGATCCAAAGGGGCACCCCTCTGCCGCCTGTCGCGCAGTGAAGGCGGGCCTGCTCGAGCCGGAAGAGAACATCCGGATCATGGCCGAGCTCATCACCAGCCATCGCAAGATCTGCAGGCAGAAGGCGGGCAACGTCCGCTTCCAGAGCTGGCTGGCCAGCTACCAGGGGCGCAACAGCGTGAAGGAGAATCGCTGGTGCGTGCCAGGTGACGGCACGCTGAAGGTGATCCGCCATCGCGATCGCCTGGAGCGCGAGGTCAACGCGCGCGCCAAGGAGATCGAGGCTCTCGTGCAACTGGCGGAGGATCGCGCGCAGTGGATCACGGACGGGCTGATCACGGAGGGCGACGTCAATCAGGCGCTCGCCAGTGCCACGGAGCCGTCCGCTCCGGCGGCGGACAAGGCGGCAGCAACGCCCTCTCGAGCAACGCCCTCTCGAGCAACGCCCTCTCGAGTGGCTGAGCCGAGTGAGGAGCGGCCGGCTCCCGTCGCGCAGGCTCCCGCTGGCCCGCGGGGCGGTTGAGCCGCACACGGAGTAGAGCGCGCGGCGGCGGCCTTTGCGGGTAGCCGCCGCAGTCAAACCAGCCGCTGCAGCAGGCGCAGAGAGCAGCGCTGCAGCAGAATTGAGATGCGCGCCGCGACGCCGTTGCAACGCAGCGACGTCCGCGCTCGACGCCTACCGACCTCGGGGGTAGACGAAGCCCGTGGCGTTGTTCAGCTCGCGCAGCTTCGAAGACTGGCTCCAAGCCTACGAGCTCAGCCATCAGCATCCCACCAATCGGCGCTGCCACGCCTTCGGCATTCCGATGATTGCTCTCTCGCTGCTCGCCATCCCCGTGGCGCTGCTGGTGCCGCCGCTGTGGTGGGGAGTAGGCGTCTTGTTTACCGTGGGCTGGTCGTTGCAGTTCATCGGCCACGCCGTGGAAGGCAAGCCACCGGAGTTCCTGCGTGACTGGCGCTTCTTGTTGGTGGGGCTGC
>JAICQL010000066.1 GCA_025937895.1 Polyangiaceae bacterium
GGTCTTCTCCCTCCCAGCTCTTCAGCTGCACCATGTACGCGACCGGCAGCAGCAGCTCTGCGCCGCCACCCTCGCTGGCGCGAGCGAACACCAGGCCTCGGGCCACCAGCGGCTCGACCGCCGACGGGAGCGCGTCGACGCGCAGCACGCCGCGCGCCTCGACGATGCGGTGCAGAAGCTGCTGCGCGGTGGCGGGCAAGCAGCTCGGATCCCGAGCCTCGGGCAGGCAAACCAGGGCGCGCGCGACCTGCGCGGGGACATCGATGCGCTTGCCACGATCGATCTCGATGCGCAGCCCCTCGATGATGGCCTGCAGCTCGCGTGCGGGCAGCAGGCGAAGCACCTGCTCGAGCCGGAGGGCGCGCGTGCGGCCGAACTGTGAAGGAGCGCTGTTGCGGGGTGACGTCATGAGAGCAGAGAACCTGTCAGCGGAATGCTACGGCAGCGAAACGAAGAGAAGCTGCGGCCCGCAGTGGCGAACTGCCACGGCCGCCCTGAGGCGGGCTGCGGTGAACCGGGCTGCGGTGAACCGGGCTGCGATGAAACGGGCTGCGATGAAACGGGCTGCGATGAAACGGGCTGCGATAAGAGGCCGCGGACCGCGGGTCGAGCTGCAAGAACCAGGCGACTGAAGGCTGGAAGGCCTGAGATCTCTGCAGAACGAGCGGGCTGCTGCGAAGGTAAGCTGACGGCGGAGACGGGCGGCAACACTGCGAGCTAGTGTCTGAAAAAGCAGACTGAGGGCTGACTGAGTGAGGGCTGACTGAGGAACGGCTGACTGAGCAATCAGTGTCTCAGCAACGTTGGCTGAGTGACTGGCACCGAGTGCGAGTGACGGGCTGCGAGCAGTGCATGGTACACGCCGCTGGAACGCAGCCGGCGAGTGCGAATCTGGCGCTCCAGCAAACAAGAAAGCGCAATCGCTTGGCGATGTCCAGCGTGTCTGTCGAGATCGCACGCTCTTTCTCCGGCCTTGAAGCTTTTGGCCCCCGGCGCTCTCGCGCTCTGCCTCGCGCTTTCGAGCCTCGGCTCTGCTGCGGCTTCCGATCGCTGGGCAGGATCACGCATGCAAGCGTGCGTCCCGTGAGCGAGCTCGCGTGCGCCGTGCTCGCGTGCGCCGTGCGGAGCCGGAGCGAGCCCATGGCAAGCGCTTCCACGGCCCATTCAGGCTTCATCGCCCTGGTGTTTCGCCCGTGTGTCGATCCACGGGGACTCGCTGCCATTCCCTCCGCGAGATGTCCGGCTCGGTGCGTCTCGACGCGCGAGTGGTAACGCTTCCGGTGAGTGTCACGTGCCTGAACGCGGCTCTCCGCCTCGTCACCTGACCGCTCCATCTAGCCGCGCTGGCCGCGCTCCATCTGGCCGTGCTCATCAGCCGCGTTCATTCGCCCCGATCATCCTCGAGGTCCTCCCCGCGCCTGGCACCTCACGCTCGGCACCTCACGCTCGGCACCTCACGCCGGCTCGCGCCGCGCCGTCTGCTCCGGTTCTTTCGCCTCCCCGTTCGTTCGCGGCCTCCTTGGTTGTCGCTGGGCGTGGTCGTGGGGCTCCGCGCAACAGCGGGAGCTCGGTTGAATGCGTGTTAGGTGGCCGTGGACCGGGTATTTCCGTCCCGATTTCTGCGAGCGCGTGCGCTTTTCTGTTTCCGCATTGCAATTCTTGCGGCCTGCTTTGCGCATCGAGCGGCGCGCCGGCAGGACGTGGCAAGGCAGCTGGCGAGACGTGCTTCGATCTTCGATTTTCATCACCCGTTTCGGTGACACGAGCCTCTATTCTCTTCTGCCCTTCTCAGCTCGACGCCGCGCGGGTCGTTGGCGCTGACTGCGCGCGAAGCGGGCCGGCAGTTGAGGGTGCTGCATTGCAACCCTGCACTGCGGTGCGAAGGGAGCTTCGCTCCGGGCGCCGCCCGGTGCAGCGCAAGTCTATCGGCCAGGCGGCCGCGGCTTGGGCTTACGCCCAAGATCGATTAGCGCGTCCCCCATGATGATCTTGCGAGACCCGGTGCACGGCCTCGTGTCGTTCGAGGCCGCCGAGTTCTCCATCGTGCCGCGGCTGATGGAGGCGGAAGAAGTGCAGCGGCTGCGTCGCATCCGCCAGCTGGGCCTGACCTCGCTCGCGTATCCCGGTGCCGATCACACGCGCTTCTCCCATGCCATCGGCGCGGCACACGTGATGACTCGCTTCATCGGGCGCCTGCGTCAGATCCATGGCGACCTGCCTTTCGACCAGCGCATCACCACGGAGCGTGCGCGCGACGCGGTGGCCGCGGCGTTCCTGCACGACCTCGGGCACGGCCCACTCTCGCATCTATTCGAAGAGGCCGTCCCCGACGGCCCAGGGCACGAGGTCTGGACCGTACGCATCGTGTTGAACCCCGCCACCGGCGTGCACCGCATCCTGCGCGATCTGGACCCCGGCTTGCCCGAACGCGTCGCCGAGCTGATTCAGGGGCGTCATCCGCTGGCGTTCCTGGCCAGCACCGTGAGCGGCACCTTCGACGTGGATCGCTGCGACTACCTGTTGCGCGACGCGCACTTCACGGGGGTCAGCTACGGCAGCTTCGATCTGGACTGGCTGGTGCGCAGCCTGCGCTTCGGGCACCCCACCAGTGCCGGGGGTGCTCCCCATCTGGCCATCGATGGGGTGAAGGGCTTGCCCGCGATCGAGTCGTTCGTGCTCGCCCGGCTGTTCATGTTCCAGCAGGTCTATTTTCACAAGGCCAGCCGCGCCAGCGAGTGGCACTTCTCGCGCATCTTGCTGCGCATCCGGCACTTGCTCCGGCACGGCGTGCCGGTCACGCCCATGCCGCCGGGGATTGAGGCATTGTTGCGCACGGGCGATGCGCGACTGGAGGACTACCTGGCGCTCGATGACGCCGTGCTCTGGAGCGCCCTTGCCAGCTGGCGCACGGCGCAGGATCCAATCCTGAGCGACCTCTGCCAGCGGCTGTACGCTCGACGTTTATTTAAGACGCTCGAGCTCTTTGGGGCCGATCGACGCCCGGAACGCTACGCCGAGCTGCTGGAGCTGCTGCGCGACCGCGCGCGGGCTTCCGGTCTGGACGCTGACTACTATGTAGGGCTGGATGAGGCCGTCGATGTGCCCTTCGACAACTCGGACGATCCGCTGGCCGTGATCTTTCCGGACGACGTGGCGCGCGCGCCGCAAGAGGTATCCTTCATCCTGGGCCGCCTCGCGGGAGAAACGCTCACCCGCACCCGCCTCGTTTTTCCGACCGAGCTGCGTGAAGATCTCTTGGCGCAGCTGCGAAGCGCACCGTTATCGTAAAGGTGGAGCGCCGGAGTGGAATCGACGGAATGAGCTGGCTGGAGACCGCCAGGGGGCGGGGTGAGCGAGCTCGGGGCAAGCGCGGGCGCGGTGAGCCGCGCTGCCTGCTCGGCTGGGCAAGGTTCAGGGCAAGGCTCGGCTGGGTAATGCCCGGCTCGGTAATGCTCAGCTGGCTGCTGCTCGCAGCGCTGCCGGGCCCTGCCGCGGCGCACTGGCCGCCACCGCCGGAGAGCGACGGCGTGTACGGCAGGCTGGGCGGCAACACGGATGCCTCCTTGAAGCTGGGGGGCCTGCTCAGCCAGTCGCGCCTGTCTGCCAGCGTGGGCCTGTCCGTCCACTACTACTCGCTGCTGGGCATCACCGGGGACTACAGCGAGAGCCTCGCGGACGACGCCAGTCAGCTGCGTAGCTTCTCGGTGGGCAGCGAGCTGCGCCCGCTGTTCTTGCCGCGCTGGCTGCTCGGCATGCAGCGCGGCCCGGCCTGGCTGGATCTGACGCTCGACTCGATGTGCGTCGGCTTCGGTGCATACTTCGGGCAGGTCGCGGCGCCCGCCGACGACACTCGCGGAGTGTGGCTATCGCTGGGGCTCGGCGTACCGGTGATCGGCCGCGCCAGCGGCCCCTGGCTGGAGCTTCGCGGGCTGCGGCGCTGGCCTGATCCCAGCGCGGGCGCGGACGCGCACAACGCGCTGTTTGTCTATCTCAGCTGGCACCAAATGGTTCAGCTGGGCGCCGCCAAATGAAGTGCCCCCCGGGGCGCCGTGAAAAAGGCGCCCGCTTCAGGAGCCGAGCTCGGGCGGCTTGAGCAGAGGCTTCTCGGTCTCGAGGTGCTCGACGATGGCCGCGCGCTCCTGAGCCAAGAAGCGCTCCACCGGCCCGCGCAGGCGAGGATCGCGCAGGTAGTGCACGCTGTGGGTCAGCGTGGACTCGAAGCCTCGCGCGTGTTTGTGCTCACCGCCCGCGCCCGGCTCGAAGCACGAGAGCCCGCGCTGGATGCACAGCTCCACGCCCTCGTAGTAGCAGACGTTGAAGTGCAGAAAGGGCCGCTCTTCTCGCGCGCCCCAGTAGCGCCCGAACAGCGCGCGCTCACTGACCAGGTTGAAGGCGCAGGCCAGCGGCTTCTTTGCGCCGTGCTCGCGCGCGAGCACCACCGAGATTTGCTTGGGCATGCGCGAGCAGATCTCGTGAAAGAAGGCGCGGTTCAGGTAGCGGCGGCCATAGAAATGCTTGTCGACCGTGCTCGCGTAGAACTCGTACACGTGGTCGATCAGCTCCGAGCCCAGCTCATCCCCTGCCCGCACCTCGAGCGCGATGCCACGCTCCGCCATCTCGCGGCGCTCGCGCCGGATCTGGTGGCGCCGCTTGGCGTTGAAGCGCGACAGAAAGTCGTCGAACGTCGCGTAGCCCGCGTTGCGCCAGTGATACTGGACGCCGAAGCGCCGGCACAGCCCGGCTCGCTCCAGCTCCTCTGCCGAGTCTTCGCGCAAGAAGAGCACGTGCGCACCCGACAGGCCCGCGGTGTCGATCAGGCGCGCGAGCCCCTGCGCCAGCGCGGCGTGCAGCTCCGCATGATCGCTGCCCTCGGCGCACAGCAGGCGCGGGCCCGTGGCGGGCGTGAAGGGCGCCGCCAAGATCAGCTTGGGGTAATACTCGCAGCTCAGGTTCTCATGGCAGAAGCGCGCCCAGGAGTAGTCGAAGACGAACTCGCCTTCGCTGTTGCCTTTGACGTAGGCGGGCGCAACGGCGAGCAGCTTGCCATCTCGCCGCAGGCTGATGTGCTGCGGTAGCCAGCCCACTTCCGGGCTCACGCAGCCCGTCGTCTCCAGGGCGTCGAGGAAGGCCCAGCTCATGTGCGGCACGTAGTCCGGGGCGAGCAACGCGTCCCACTCGGCCGCCTGGAACTCACGCATCGAGCGGTGGGTCCGCAGCTCCATCACGTTGGCGTCTTCACCTTCTCCCGGGCCCGCAAAATCGTGGCTTAGACTAGTGCCAGGAATTGCCGCAGGCGATCGGAATTTGGCAGCGCCGTACCGGCCGGCAGCGCTATGGTTGGCGCATGACCACTCGCTGGCGGGTGCCGTGCGCTTTGTCGTTGCTTTCGCCTGCGGCCGCGCTGTTGCTGGCTTGGCTGCCGCTTGCATGTCAGAGCAGCTCGCAGCCGCGCAGCGCGCCGGCGCCAGGGTATCCTGCACAGGGACAATACCCGCCGGGGCAGTACCCGCCGCAGTATTCCCAGCCGTATCCTCAGCAGCAGCCCTACCCCCAGCAGCCTCATCTGCAGCAGCCTCATCCGCAGCAGCAACCGTACCCGCAGCAGCCTCAGCCCTACCCCCAGCAGCCCTACCCCCAGCAGCCCTACCCCCAGCAGCCCCAGCCCCCTCCCGTGCAGCCGAGCGTGCCGCAGCCTGCCCCGGCGCTACCCAGCGTGACCAGCGATCCCATCAATGATGTGAACCTGGTCTGGCTGCGCCAGCAGGCGCAGACCATCCTGGCGGAGCTGGTGGCCGCGCTGCCGGCGGACTCGCGCGCGCGCGTGCAAGGCATACCGCTCGCGGTGGACGACACCGTTGGCGAGGTCAACGCCTTTGCTGCTTGCTCCAGCGGCCGCTCGCTGATGGCGATCACCGATGGCTTGCTGGAGATCATGGCAGGCCTGGCCTCCGCCGCTGCCAGCGACGAGGTCTTTGGCGGCAACAAGACGGACGAGTACATTCGTTTCATCGCCACCAACCTGCAGCCGAAGCAGGCCATCCCGCGCTCCAGCGGCCTGCTATCGCCGTCGGTGTTGACGGATGGCCGCAAGGTGCAGCGGCAGCACGTGCTGTTCCAGGAAGAGGTGGCGTTCGTGCTCGGTCACGAGCTGGCGCATCACTATCTGGGGCACCTGCCCTGTACCGGGCAGCCTGGCTTGCTCGGCAGCGGAGACCTGCTGCGCACGCTGTCGAACAACGTACCGCTCTTCAACCAGCCCAACGAGAGCGCGGCGGACCTGGCTGGCACCAGCAACGTGCTCGACGCTGGAGCCCGCCGCAGCACGCGCTGGACCGAGCATGGCGGCTTGCTCACCATGCGCTTCTTCCAGGGGCTGGAGGGCGGCTTCAACCTGCTCCTGGCCTTCCAGCACTCGCACCCTTCGCCGCGGGTGCGCATTCCGCTGATCCAGCAGAGCGCCAACTACTGGCGTAGCTCGGGTGGGCGCGGCATTCCGGTGCCGCGCATCGGGGGCTGATCCACACCGGTAAAGGCACACCGCCGGTGCTGGCGCACGGCGGCAAGCGGGGGACCTGCGCGCTGGTGGCGCACGGTAGTGCAACACGCACCCGGGTGATCCCGTTTTGGGCAGGGCAGAGTATTTTCGCCTCAGGGAAGCCGCGGCTCGGTCCGTTCCCGCGGGGTGGCGCCGCATGGAGCAGCGCACCGGTTCGAAACCGTCTTCAAAGGTTGTGACCATGAAGCTACTCTCCACCCTGACCGCCGTCTGCACGTGCCTGACCGCCTACACCTCCGTAGCTCTGGCTGCCGAGACCGCCGCGAACACCGCGACCGAGGCGGCGGACCCCTCCGTGTCGGGCATGCTGCCCGCGGCCGAGAAGAGTGCGGCTGCTGAGCCCGCTGCCGACAAGGACGTGTCCGAGCCGAGCGGCGGCGCGCGCGAAGGACGCGAGGCGAAGAACGCCATCTATCTGGATCTGGGCGGCCCCGGCCTGATCTACTCGCTCAACTACGAGCGCGAGCTCATCCCCGACCTGTCCGCGCGCATCGGCATCTCTTATCTTTCGATGGGTGCTAGCGCCAGCAGCGGCAGCGGCAGCGCCACCGTGAGCGCAGAGTTCACGTACCTGGCCGTTCCGATCACGGCGAGCTACCTGGGCATCGGCTCCGAGAACAACATGTTCGAGGTGGGCGGTGGCCCGGTGATCATGAACTTCTCGGGCAGCGGCCTCATCGAGTCCGACGATGCGAGCGTGGCTGCCGGCGACAGCGTGACGACCCTGGCGCTCACCGGCATGGCCGGCTATCGCCACCAGCCCTCGGACGGCGGCTTCGTGTTCCGCATCGGTGTGTCACCGACGATGATCTTTGGTGCTGGCTTCCTGCCCTGGGGCTACCTGAGCCTCGGCGCAGCGTTCTGAGCCTGACCCGCGCGGGCGGCGCGCTCCAGGCCGCCGCCCGAGCCTGAGCCCGCGCCCGGCCCCGCCCAGAGCGGCGGCCTGGGCGCGCTCTGCTTTTACGTGGACCGCGCTGCCGCGGCATGTTCGAGTGGCCCGATGACGGCCGACTCGTTCCCGGATGCGCAGCGTGAGGGCGTTTACCGCGCCATCATGGCCCGGCGTGACATCCGCAACTACCGGCCCGATCCTGTGCCGGACGCCGTGCTGTGGCGGGTGCTGGAGGCGGCGCACCACGCACCCAGCGTGGGGCTGATGCAGCCCTGGGATTTCATCGTGCTGCGCGACCGCGGGGTGCGGCAGGCCGTGTACGCGCACTTCCGCGAGGTGAACGAGCGCGCCAGCCAGGTGTACGCCGACGATCGCCAGAGCGGCTACCGCGCGCTCAAGCTGCAGGGCATCCTGGACGCGCCACTGAACCTGGTGGTCACCTGCGATCGCAGCCGCGGCGGCCCGCACGTGCTGGGGCGCTTCACCATGCGGCACATGGACGAGTACTCGACCTGTCTCGCCGTGCAAAACCTGTGGCTCGCTGCGCGCGCCGAGGGCGTGGGTGTCGGCTGGCTGAGCCTGCTCGAGCCGGAGTTTCTGTCGCAGCTGCTCGGGCTGCCGGAGCACGTGTTGCCCGTGGCCTACCTGACCCTGGGCTACCCGGTGAGCTTCCCGGAGGAGCCGCTGCTCGAGCGCAGCGGCTGGCGCGGGCGCCTGCCCCTGGGCGAGCTGTTGCATCAGGATCGCTACGGCGCGCCCCTGCGGCTGCAGCCCGGGCGCGAGCAGGCGAACGTGAGCGCCGCGCCCGAGCAGCACGCTGCCCTCGCGCCCACCGCTCCAGCGCGTGCGCTGCAGCGTCAGGCCGAGCTGACCAAGCCGGCAGGCAGCCTGGGCCGCCTGGAGGAGCTGGGCCTGTTGCTGGCGGCGCTGCAAGAGCGCGAGCACCCGTCCTGTGGCTCGCCCGCCCTGCTGCTCTTCGCCGCGGATCACGGCGTGGCGGCGGAGGGCGTCAGCGCTTACCTGCCCTGCGCCACGGCGCAGATGGTGTACCAGTACCTGGCCGGCGGAGCCGCGGTCAACGTGCTGTGCCGCCAGCACGGGGTGGAGCTGCACGTGGCCGACGTGGGGGTCGATCACGACTTCGGCGCCGCCACCGGCCTGGTGCAGCTCAAGGTGCGGCGCGGCACGCGCAACTTCGCGCGCGAGCCCGCCATGACGGCGGACGAGCTGGAGCGCGCCCTGGCCGCCGGCGCGGCGCTGGTGCAGCGGGTGCCCCACAGCGAGGTCATCGCCCTGGGCGAGATGGGCATCGCCAACACCACCGCCTCGGCAGCGCTGCTCGCCGCGCTCACGGGTCTGCCGGCGGAGCACGTCGTGGGCCGCGGCACCGGCATCTCCGATGCCACCCTGGAGCGCAAGCGCACGGTCGTGCAGCGCGCCGTCGCGCTGCATGCGCCGAGCACGCCCAGCGAGGCGCTGCGCTGCCTGGGCGGGTACGAGCTGGCGGCGCTGGTGGGCGCGATCGAGGCCGCGGCGGAGCGCGGTCGGCTCGTGGTGCTGGACGGCTTCATCACCGGGGTGGCTGCCCTGGTGGCGCTGGCGCGCCGGCCCGAGCTGCGGCGCCACTTGCTCGCCAGCCACCAGAGCGCCGAGCCCGCACACGCGCTCGTGCTGCAGCGGCTGGGCCTGCGCCCGCTGCTCGATCTGGGCCGGCGCCTGGGCGAGGGCTCAGGCGCAGTGCTCGCCATCTCGCTGCTGGACAGCGCCGCGCGCCTGATGCGCGAGATGCGCACGTTCACCGAGGCCAACATCGAGCGCCCGCTCGATCCGCGCGACGTACCCACCGCCGGCGCCAGCGCCCGCTGAGCCCGGCACAGGCGTGAGCGATGGCCGACGAGCGAACCGAGGCCCCGACGGCGCGCCGCCTGCGCCGCGCCCGCCGCGAGGGCGATCACCCCATCTCCTCGGTGCTGGTCAGCCTGGGCGGGCTGGCGGCGGCGGCGCTGCTCTTGCCGGTCTTGCTGGAGCTGCTGGTGGCACGCACCCGGGCCCTGCTGCAACAGACGCTGCAACAGCATACGGCCGCCAGCGGCGCGGCGCTCTCGACGCCGCAGGTATCCGTGCCGCTCGAGTCCCTGGTCGAGCTGGTGGCGCTGGTGCTCGCTCCGGCGGCGCTCGGCGCGCTCGTGCTCGGCCTCTGGCAGACCGGCGCCGGGCTCAGCCTCACTCCGCTCGCCTGGGACCCTCGGCGGCTGGATCCTTTCGCCAAGCTGCGCCGGCTGGGCTCGGTCACCCTGCTGGCCACTGTGCTGCGCTGGCTGCTGAGCGGCGCGCTGCTCGGGCTGCTCGGCTTCTACTCGCTGCGCGCCGCCGGCGCGGGGCTCGCCGCCAGCGTGGGCAGCGTGCGAGCGGCGCTGCACGTGGCGGCGGAGCTGGGGCGCGAGCTGCTCTGGGCGGCGCTGGGGGTCACGGCGCTGGGCGCGGTCGTCGATGCCCTGGTCGTGCGCAGCGCCTGGCTCTCGCGCTTGCGCATGACGCGCGCGGAGGTGCAGCGCGAGCAGCGGGAAAACGAGGGCGACGCCGCGCTGAAGCAAGCGCGCCAGCGCGCCGCGCGAGAGCTCGCGCGCAACGCTCAGCTGAGCGAGCTGCCGCGCGCCCTGCTGCTGGTGCTGGGGCGGCCGCGGCTGGCCACGGCGCTGGTATACGACGCCGAGCGAGAGCGCGCGCCGCGCATCTTGATGCAGGCCTCGGGGCACCTCGCGCAGACGCTCGAGACGCTGGCGCCGGTGTACGGCGTGCTCACCCACGAAGACGGCGAGCTGGCGCGTGCGCTGGCAGCGCTCAATCCGGACGAGCCCATCCCGCCCGCGCTGTACTCCGCCGTGTCCGGCGCCGTGCAGAGCGCCCGGCGCGCACAGGGCAAGCTGCCAGCGTAGCGCTCGCTAGTGACCGACCCGGTACTTTCGCTTGAGCGCGCTCAGCTCTTGATCGAGATCGTCCGGGGCGCTCTCTGACGGTGGCTGCGGGCTACCGCGCTCCAGCCGTTCAAACTCCGCCTCGACCTCAGCCTGGCTCATGCCGCCGGGTCGCGCGGAGCGCGCCAGCTCTGCATCCACCTCGCGCTGCGCCTCGATCACGGCGTCGATGTTGTCCAGGCGATCCTCCATCTCGTGCCAGGCCGCGTGTGTCTCCGTGGCGCCACCGGCCAGCCCCGTGGGGCCAGAGCCCGCCGCAGCCTGCCGCGCCAGCGCCGCGATGGTGCCCTTGCGCGCCGTGAAATCCTCCAGCTTGCGCTCCATGCGCTCCAGCTCCTCGCGCATCTCCAGCGCCTCTTGCAGCTGCTGAATGCGCAGCGCCTCGGTGCGATCGCGCTCGACCATCAGCCGGCGCTTCTGCGCCAGCGCTGCCCGGGCCAGCTCATCCTTGTCATTGCGCACGGCCAGCTCCGCCCGCTCCTCCCAGCGGGTGATCTCGCGCGCCAGCTCGGCCACCTTGCTCCCCAGCTGCTTCTCCGCGGCCACGCTGCGCACGACCTCACGCCGGGCCGCGCGCAACTGCTCGCGCATCTCGTGCAGGGTGAGCTCCAGGGACTTCTCGGGTGAGTCCGCCCGATCCAGCAGAGCATTGAAGTTGGCCGATGCCACGCGGCCCATGCGCTCGAAGATGCCCATGGGCCTAGCGTACGTGCCGCTCAGCGATTCGCAATGTGGATCGCGTGACCGAGCGCCGCGGCCCCGGCCTCCATCATCGCCTCACCCAGGGTCGGGTGGGGGTGCACCGTCAGCGCCAGATCCTCGGCAGAAGCCGTCATCTCCACGGCCAGCATCGCCTCACTGATCAGGTCGCTCGCCGAGGGCCCGACCACCGTGACCCCGAGCACCCGCTTGGTCTCGGCATCCATGATCACCTTCACGAAGCCGTCCGTCTCACGGATGCTCATCGCGCGCCCCAGGGCGGAGAACGGGAACTTGCCCAGCTTCACCTTGTGGCCCTGCTTGGCGGCGTCGGCCTCACTCATGCCCGCGGTGGCGATCTCGGGATCGGTGAAGATGATGCCGGGGATGCTCGTCCAGTCCTTGCCTGCCTTGTGGCCCGCGATCACCTCTGCGCAGACCTCGCCCTCCTTGCTGGCCTTGTGCGCCAGCATCGGGGCGCCGCTCACGTCACCGATGGCGTAGATGCCCGGCACGTTGGTCTGACACACGTCATTGGTGGGCACGAAGCCGCGTGGATCGATCTGCACGCCGAGCGCCTCCAGCCCCAGGTCCCTGGAGCGCGGCTTCATGCCCACGGCCACCAGCACCTGATCGCACTCCACCACCTCGTCGCCGCTCTTGGTCTTCAGCTTCACCCGCACGGCGCCGCTGGGGGCGAGCTCGAAGCCCTCCGCCCGCGTCTCCGTGAAGATCTTGGCGCCGCGCTTCTTGAGCGTGCGCTCCACCACCTTCACGGCCTCCGGATCCGTGCCCGGCAGCAGACTGGGCGTGAGCTCCACCACGGTGAGCTCCGCGCCGAAGGCCTGGTACACCATGCCCAGCTCCAGCCCGATCACGCCGCCGCCGACCACCAGCAGCCGCTTCGGCACCTCCTTCAGGCTGACGGCCTGGCGCGCGCCAATGATGCGCTTGCCGTCAAACTCGAAGCCCGGCACCTGGATGGTGGCGGAGCCCGTGGCGATGACGATGGCCTTCTTGGCCTTCAGCGTCTGCTTGCCGTTCTTGCCGGTGACCTCCACCGTGCGCGAATCCAGCAGGCGGCCGCGCCCCTCCACCACGGTGGCGCCGTTGGTCTTGAGCAGGCCGCGCACGCCGGTCGTGAGCTTCTTCACGATGCCGTCTTTCCAGGTCTGCATCTTGGGCACGTCGAGCTTGATGTCGCTGAAGCTCAGGCCCACCTCGGCCGCGGTCTGCGCCTTGTGATAGAGGTGCGCGTTGCTGATCAGCGCCTTGGACGGGATGCAGCCCCAGTTCAGGCACACGCCGCCGTATTCTTCCTCTTCCACACAGGCAACGCTCTGCCCGAGCTGCCCCAGACGGATGGCACACGGATAACCCGCAGGGCCACCGCCGATGACGATGGCATCAAACTCTGTCGACATGCCGCTCCCTTAGTACCCGCCCGGGCGGCTCACAAGGTGCTTTTGGCGGGCTCGGCAGTTGCAGCGAGATCCAGCGCGCGCAGCGCTTCAGCGACGGACTCTGGATCGGCTTGACGTTCGTCCGCCCGCATCTCCAGCAAGCGGGGGCGCGCCGCCTCCAGGCGCGCTTGACCCGCTGCGGCGACGGCGCGCGTACGCGTCGATCGAGTCCAGGAGGACAGCTCGCGCAGGATCTGAGAGCGTGCTCGCTCGTCACCGAGCCGCGCGAGCGCGACCCGAGCCTGAAACGCCAGCGGGCTACCTCCGCCCAGCAGGCCGCCCCATGCCCGCGCGATCAGGCCCGGGCGCGCGGCGCTCAACCCCAGCTCCGCGCACAGCTCGATGGCCGCTTGCTCATCCTCCAGCTGGGCGCTACCGCGGCTGCGATTGAGCGCCTGGATCACGTGCTGACGCGCCTGCTCGGAGCCCCAGCGCGCCAGCGGTATCGCGGCCGCCAGCGCCACCGCCGCGTCGCCATCCGCCAGCGCTCGACCCAGCGCGTCGAGCAGCTCCGCGGGCGCGGTGCGCCCGGCGGCGAAGTAGCGCTCCTCGCAGATCCGGCAAGCGACGTAGCGCACCTTGGGCTCGGCATCGCCGAGCGCACGCGCGAGCTCGGGCAGCAGCTCCGCGTCGGCAAACAGCCGGTGCGCCGCCACCAGCGCCTGAAAGCGCAGCGCCGGCAGCTCGCTGTCGAGCGCAACTCGCACCGCGACCAGCGCAGCCGAGTCCGTAGCTGCTGCCAGCTCGCCCAGCGCGACCAGCGACAGCTGGCGCACGCGCGGCGGCCCGCTGCGCGCGGCACTGATCAAGGCGTCGAGCCCCTCGCGCGCGGCAGCATCTGCCAGCCCCAGCGCCGCGGCAGCGCGCACCTCAGTGTCCGGATCCCGCTCCAGCAAGCCGAGCAGGCGCCCTACGCAGCGCTCGCGCTCCTCGCTCTCCGCCCAGCGCACCAGATCCGTCACCGCCGAGAGGCGGACGCGCGGCTTCGCGCTCTCGCTGTCGCGCAGGGTTGCGCCAAGGCTGCGCGGCAACGGAGACCAGCCGTACATGGCCGCGCCTACGCCTGCACGCTGCTACTGCGCATCGCCGGTGCCGGCGTCCAGCTCCGGCAGCTCGGGTGGTGGCACCATCAGCGGCGCGCTCGGACCACACACCTCGCTCTCACCCTCCGCTGGCGGTGGCGGCGGCAGCGAGCACACCCGGCCCGAGCCGCTGCTGTCGAGCAGCTGCGCACCCCACGAATTGGGCTGCCCCATGTCGACGCAGACATAGCCGCCCCGACAGTCGCTGTCGCGGCGGCAGGTGCGCATGCACACGGTGCGCAGCAGCCGCGGGCGCGCCTGCAGGTCCGCGCACTCGAGCGCCGTGGAGACGACGCCCTGATAGCCGATGCAAGCAGCCTCGGACGGGCAGGTATCCCCGCTACAGCCAAACTCCGTGCAGTAGCCGCCCGGTAAGGTGGTGTCGCAGGTGCGGTCCGCCGTCTGAGAGCAGTCGGCCGCGTTTGCGCAGGAGTCGCCGATCTCCGGCTGACATGCCCAGAGCGCCAGGGCGGCGAGCACGGACCAGATGCGAGAGGCCCGCGCCGGAGATTGCGAAGTGCGCTGCACAGCCGCGGTACTAGTGGCGCAGCGCCCGACTTGCAACCCGCAGCCCCGGCGAAGCTCCGCCCGTGAGCCGCGCGAGGCTGGGCCTAACCTGCCCGCGCTCGGGCCGCCGGGGCAGCGTTAGTTGACTTGGCGCACGGCGTTCTCTATTTGCTGCCAGCGAATGGCCCGCGGCGTGGTCTCCTGCGCGTGCTTCGCCTCGCTCGGGTACCTCACCGGCTGCGGCGGCGCCGCGCCCTTGCTTCATCCTGCAGAGACCCTGCCGGTGGACCGCATCGACGTGGGTGCGGGGGTGAGCGGCAATTTCGGCTCTGGCGGAGTGCGCCGGGCCGTGAACCGTGGCCGGTCAGCCGCAGGGCAACCTCTGACGGACCCTCTGCGCGCCGACGCGTACGCCGAGGGCGCGCTGACTCGGGCTCTGATTGCGCCGGGCGCCACGCCCTGGGTGGCGGCTCGCACAGGGGTGGCAGAGAACATGGAGGCGGGCCTCACCTACACGGGCCGCGGGCTGCGCCTCGACGGGCGGCATGCCTGGGCCACGGGCGAGCAATGGACGCTCAGCGTGGGGCTCGGCGCCAGTGCCTTGCTGCTGACCCCGGAGCGCACGGAGGGCCGCTCCGAGAGCGCCTCGACCGAGCAGACCAACCCTCAGGCAGAGCTCGATGCCAGTGCCAAGGGCTGGGGGCTGGACCTGCCGGTGCTGCTCGGCTACCGCCTGCTCGATGGCTTCGGTGACGTGTGGCTGGGGCCGCGCCTGGGCTTCGAGCGGCTGGCGGGCGACGTGCGCGTCGTCGACAGTGAGCCGGGCTTCTACGAGCTGGACGTCTCCGGCAGCCGGCTGTGGGCAGGCCTGCTGGGCGGGTTCTCGCTCGGGATTCCTCCGGTCTGGATCCGGTTTGAGCTCACCGCCACCTACCATCGCCTGAGCGGTGAGCTGAAGTCCGCCGACCCGGACCGGGCACTGGATTTCGACCAGATCGAGGCCTCGGGCTGGACCTTCTCACCGAGCGGGGCGCTGGTCGGTAAATTTTGATATTTTCAACATTTACGCCCGATTGCTGAAGCCGTTTCGGAGCTTTCGGCGCGCTTGCTCCGGCCACGGGCGGGACGTACACTGACCGGGTCATGCAGCGCGCGCCCGGTTCCGAAAGAGGTCGCTTCTTCTTCCGGTGGAGGCTGGCTGCACCCCTGCTCGCGCTGCTGGCGGCCTGCGGCGGCGCGGACGTGGCACACCCCGAGGGCAGCGACAGCCTGGAGGCTGTGCTGTCGATCGAGCGGATTGAAGATGCCGTGCACGGCGAGGCGCCGGCCGCGAGCGCGATGGCTCAGTTCGTCATCCTGCCCTCAGACGCGGATGTGCAGGCCACCCTGAGCGCCGCCGGCCTGCGCAGCCAGCTGCCGGAGCGGAGCGGCTGCATGGACCAGGCAGAGGCGGCTCTGCGCGCCAATCGCTTTCCGCTGCGCGAGCCGCTGGAGTTGCTGGAAGCAGGTGAGGTCAGCATTCAGGTGGGTGAGGTGCTCACGCGCCTGGCGCTCAACTCATTCCCGCCTTCGGGCAGCGCCTCCGGGGTCATCTACACCACGCCTGATCAGTCAGCCGCGCCCCTGCCCCCGGACGAGAGCTACGCCATCCGCGCCACGGGTGCAGGCAACGTGCCTCCTTTCAGCATCGCAGGCCGCGCCCCGGCCATGCTCGCGGACATCACGGTCGGTGGCGTGCCGCTCGAGCGAGCACCGCAGCTGGTCGCCGGGCAGCCGCTGGATCTGACGTGGGCCGAGGGCAGCTCGGGGGATCGCGTGGTGGTCGAGCTGACCGACGGCGAGGCCACCCTGGTGTGCTCTTTCCCGGACGAGGACGGCTCGGGCAGCTTGCCCGGCAGCCTCACCGCACAGCTCCGCCCGGAGCCGACGGTTCGTCTATCGCTGCGGCGCATCCGCGAGGCAGCTCAACCGCAGGGCTCCGAGGTGGTGCTCGAAGATGGGCGCGACAGTCTGGGGCTGGAGACGATGGTGCGGTTCGACTTCGAGGTCACCGCGCTGCTGCGTGCCCTCTAGTTTGCCCTGTACTGCGCGCCCTCTAGCTCCGACGTCGAGCGCGGCGCGCGTGCGAGCTTTCACCGGCCATCGCGCGCGGCTAAGGTGCGCGCCGTGACCGGGTTGTCCAGGGCGCGCGCTGCGCGGCTGCAGGCGTTGTTCACTCGATGAGCGACGTTCACCACGTCTATCTCATCCCGGGCATGTTCGGCTTCGCCAACCTGGCGGGCTATGACTACTTCGGCCATGTGCGCCACGCGCTGGAGCGCCGCTATGCGGACGCCGGCGTGCCCGTCAGCGTACAGGTCGTGGCCCCCCCGCCCACCGCCAGCTTGCGCCATCGCGCACGGTTGCTCGCGCGCGCGGTGCATCGCAGCGCCGGCCCCGGCCCCATCCACCTCGTAGGTCACTCCACAGGCGGCATCGACGTGCGCCTCGTGCTCTCCTCCACCCGCAACTTGCGGGTGCAGGACGAGGAGCTGCGCTGGACCGAGCGCGTCGCCTCCGCCGTCTCGCTCAACGCGCCTCACTATGGCACCCCGCTCGCCACTTACTTCACCACTCTGGCTGGCGCCCGCGTGCTGTACGCGCTCAGCCTGCTCACCGTCGTCTCCTTGTCGCTGAGCGAGCCGTCGCTCGCCATCTTCTCGCGGGTGCTGGCCGGGCTGGGCAGCATTGATCAGGTGTTCGGCGGCGATCTGCGCATGATCAGCCGCGCCACGGATGTGCTGCTGCGCTTCGTCGATCGCGACGGCCGCAACACGATCCAGGCCTACCTGAACAAGATCCGGCTCGATCAAGGCGCGCTGATCCAGACCACGCCCGAGGCGATGGACCTGTTCAACGCTGCGACCCAGGACCGCAGCGCCGTGCGCTACGGCTCCATCGTCACCGGCGCGCCCCCCCCGGGCACGGCGGCGCTGGCCCGGCGCTTCTCGCCGTACAACGCCTTCAGCGCCGCGCTGTTCGCCACCATCCAGCGTTTCACCGCGCAACGGCACCAGCGCTACGGCTACGCCTCCGTGTCGCCCGAGGTGCAGGATCGCCTGTCGCGCGCGATCGGCTCCGACGTGAACGAGCGCACCTCCGACGGTGTGGTGCCGACCCTGAGCATGGTCTGGGACCGCTTGTTGTGGTGCGGCGCCGCCGACCACCTGGACGTGCTCGGGCACTTCTACGACGAGTTTCGCCCGACGCGGCACGTGGACTGGCTGACCAGCGGCGCGGACTTCGGCAGACCGCAGTTCTGGCGCATGATGGACACCTTGGTCCGGTTTCAGCTCGAAACCCTGTAACACTCGCTGCGCCGCTCGCGGCCTCTCGCGGAGGTCTGACCAGTGCGACGACCGCGAGCGCTGCCTGCAAGCATGCCGCGGTGACTCGAAACGGCAGGAATTCCGCCGAAAAATAGCTGCGCACACGGTGGCGATTCTGGCATTGTCGCGCCCGATGCTGACGTATGTGGATGGGCGATTCGTGCCCGATGGCGAGGCCACCATCAGTGTGCGCTCGCGCGGGCTGAACTATGGGCTCGGCTGCTTTGCCGGGGTCCGCGGGTATCTGGCCGACGACGGACAGCAGGTATTTGTATTCCGGCTCGATGATCACGTGCGCCGGCTCGAGCTCTCGGCAAAGATGCTGTTCCTGCGCAGTGAGCCTTTCGCACAGGCGCGCCAGGCCGTGCTCGAGGTGCTGCGCAAGAACGAGGTGCACTACGACGTGTACCTGCGGCCGATGGTGATCAGCAACTCCACCGAGCTGTCCCCGGTGCTGCGCGAGCAGGACAGCTCGTTCATCGTCTATTGCTTGCCGCTCAAGCGCTACATCGACAAGGAGTCGATCGACGTCTGCGTCTCCTCCTGGCGCCGCACGTCGGACAACGCGATCCCGTCGCGGGCCAAGCCGACCGGCGGCTATCTGAACAGTGCCCTGGCGCGGCGCGAGGCGTTCGACAATGGCTTCGATGAGGCCATCCTGCTGACGGAGGCCGGGCTGGTGAGCGAGGGCAGCGCGGAGCACGTGTTCATCGTGCGTGACGGGCAGCTGATCTCTCCGCCCTCCACCGAGCACAACCTGGACGGCATCACCCGCCGCACGTTGCTGGCGCTGGCGCGCGAAGATCTGGGCATTCCCGTGCTGGAGCGCCCGATCGGGCGCACGGAGCTCTACACCTCGGATGAGCTCTTCCTGTGCGGCACCGGCGCGGAGGTCACGCCCGTGCGCTCGGTAGATCGGCGCAAGGTGGGGGACGGCGGCGTGGGCCCCGTCACCACCCGACTGAAGAGCCACTATCAAGACGTGGTGCACGGCCGGGTACCAGAGCGCCTGCGCTGGCTCACCCCCGTGTGGGGTTGATGCTGTCTGGCGAGTGGAGCTAGCGCCGGCGGGGCAGCTCGAGCCGTTGATCCGACAGCTCGAGCCGCGTCGTCGGCGGGGGTGCAAGGCTGTTGCGCAGATTGCCGGAGAGGCGCGCGCCGAGGCAGCGCTCGATCAGCGCCAGCCCCAGCTCCACCGCACCCGCGCTGGCGCCGCAGCTGAGCAGCTTGCCGCTGGGCGAGCGCACCACCCCACCCGACTCCACACAGCGTGCGCCCGGCACGTGGCTGGTCAAGAGCTCCCTGTTCTCGCTGGTAACGGCCAGCTCCTGCCCGTCGAGCAGGCCTGCCGCACCGAGCACCAGGGCTCCGCTGCCGATGGCCAGCGCCACGTCCAGCGCCGGCCAGATCCGCGCACACCAGTCGGTCACGGCCGGATTCTGCGCAGCAACACGCGCGCCATAGCCGCCCGGCACGAGCAGGATCTCGGGTGCCGGGCAGTCTGCCAGCACGTATTGCGCCTCCAGACGCAACATGCTGCGCGTCTCCACCAGACCGGCGCGCTCGGCCGTGGGCAAGAGCCGGAAGGGCCGCCAGTTCCAGTGCCTGCCGGCGAGCGAGGTCAGCTGCATCACCGCCGCCACGTCCCAGAGCTCCACTTCATCAAAGAGCAGGACGGCGAGGTTTCGCGAGCTGGTACGCACGGCACAAAAGCGTAGCGTGCTTTGCCCCAGCGCTCAAAGCCCCGCGTGGACTGGCGCGCAGCGCGTTGACGCGGCGGCAGCGCAGGCGGCACAATGCTTACATGAGCGCCCGCGCCTCCGAGCGCGCTTCGGAGGGAGCGACCGGCGAGACTGGTGATACTGCCAGCGCAGGCGCGAGGGAGGCAGCCCAGCATGCCCCCGCGCCCTGGCTGGATGCGCGCAAGCTGGGCATCGTGGCCCGCTTCGAGCTGGCAGAGGCGCTGCGCTCGCGGCTGGTGGTGGTGGTGCTGGCTCTGTACGGGGCGGGCGCGGCGCTGGGGGCTTTCCTGTTCGTGCAGGCGCTGGACGCGGCAGAGCGCAGCGTGCGCACGGCGCTGGACGCCCAGCTCAACGCACACGAGCTGCCGCCCGGCGAGGTGCAGCGCCAGGCGGTGAGCCAGGTGCTCGCTCACCTGATCGACGATCGCGAGCTGCTCGCCGATCTGCTGGCGGCGGACCCGCTGGCGCTGTTCTACGGCTTCATGGCGCTGCAGCTGGTGGCGCCCTTCGTGCTGCTCACCTCCGCGGGCAGCCACGCCACCGACGTGAGCCGCGGCACGACCCGCTTCTTGCTCACCCGCTGCGAGCGGCTGACCTGGTCGCTGGGCAAGACGCTGGCACACGCCGCCTTGCTCGCCCTCGGCCTGGCGCTGTCGGCGCTGACCGCCGCGGCGGTGGGCTTCTGGCAGGGGCACCTCGGCGCGGCCAGCGTGCCCTGGCTGGTGCGTGCAGCCGGGCGGGCTCTGGTCTACGGCCTGGCGTACCTGGGTATCTTCGCCGGTGTAGGGCTGGCCATCCCCTCCCCTTCGCGCGCGCGAGCCGGCTGTGTGCTGGTGCTGCTCGGCTGCGGGCTGGGGCACACGCTCAGCCAGTCGGGCTGGCTGGCAGCGCTCCTGCCCGGTGTGCAGCTGCTGGGCTGGGTGTTTCCCGGCCAGTACCAGGAGCTGTTGTGGTCACCGAGCTGGCTGCTCTCGGGCCTCGCGGCGCTCGGCCTGCTGGCGCTGGGCGCGCTCGGCCTCGCCGGCGGGCACCTGCGCTTTCGTGGAGCCGACGCGTGAACGAGGCCGGCGCAGCGGGCGGCTCTGCCCACGCGGTGGTGCTGCGCGAGCTACACAAGAGCTACGGCGCTCGCCCCGCGCTCTCGGGCCTGAGCTGCGCGATCCCGCGCGGCTCGATCTGCGCCGTGATCGGCCCCAACGGCGCGGGCAAGACCACCACGTTCGGCGCCATCGCCGGCCTGCTGCGCGTGGACTCGGGCACGGTGGAGCTGTTCGGTGAGGGCCCGTTTTCCGCGCGCCGGCACGCCGGCAGGGTCGGGCTGCTGCCGCAGGACAGCTTCCCCAGCCCGCACGCCACCTTGCTCCAGAGCCTCTGCTACTACGGCGAGCTGCAGGGCCTGAGCCGCGCGCGAGCCGCGCGCGAGGCGGAGCTGTGGCTCGAGCGAGTGCGCCTGAGCGATCGCGCTCGGCTGCGCCAGAGCCAGCTGTCGCACGGCATGCGGCGGCGCTTTGCAGTGGCGCAGTCGTTCCTGGGCGAGCCGGAGCTGGTGCTCCTGGATGAGCCCACGGCGGGCGTCGATCCGGAGCTCGCGCACGAGCTGCGTGCGCTGTTCCGCGAGCGCCGCGGCAGAGCTACCCTGCTGATCAGCTCCCACGTGCTCAGCGAGCTGCAGGAGCTGTGTGACTACGCAGTTGTGCTGGAGCGCGGTCGTTGCGTGAGCCAGGGCACGATGCAGCGCCTGCTGCGCGCCGACACGCTGGTGCGGGTCACCCTGCGCCGCGCCCCTGATCTCGATCGGCTGGAGCGGCAGCTGCCGGGGGCCAGCCTCGAGTTTCAGGCCCCGGAGCTGCTGGTGCGCTGGAGCGCGGCGGGAGAGCTGGAGCAGCTCAACGAGCAGCTGCTGCGCGCGCTGCTGGAGCAGGGCGCCGGCATCCTGGGGCTGGCAGCGGGGCAGAGTCTGGAGGCCAGCTACCTGGAGGAGCGGCGGGCGCTGCGCTCCTCTGGCCCGTGAGCGCCGCATTTCTCTGGGGTGCGCGAGCAGCAACGCGCCTCGCGCCAGCGCCTGGGCCCGAGCAGCGCTCAGCCGTGCGGGAACCAGCAGGCGACCTCGTGCGCGCCGTCGGGCTCCGTGGCCACCAGCACCGGGACCTCGCTCTGGCAGGGATCGAGCTGGGCGCGCGGGCAGCGCGGATGAAACGGGCAACCGCTGACCGGCTGGAACGGGCTGGGTGGCTCGCCCTCCAGCAGCACGCGCAGCCGCCGCCGCCGCGGATCCACCTCGGGGATGGCGTTGAGCAGCGCGCGCGTGTACGGGTGGCGCGCGCCGACGCGCAGCGCCTCGGCGCTGGCGCTCTCCACCACCCGCCCCGCGTACATCACCAGCACGCGCTGGCTCACGTGCAGCACCATGCGCAGGTCGTGCGAGATGAACAGATAGGAGTGCCGGCGCTCCGCCTGGAGCCAGCCGAGCAGCTCCACCACCCGCCGCTGATCGGAGGCGTCGAGCGCGGCGATCGGCTCGTCGCACACGATGAAGCGGGGCCCGAGCGCCAGCGCACGCGCGATGCTGACCCGCTGGCACTGCCCGCTCGACAGCTCGTGGGGCCGGCGGGCGCGCAGCTCTGGCGACAGGCCCACCGTGCGCAGCAACTCCGCCACTCGCTCGCCGCGCTCGGCCGCGCTGCGAGCCAGGCCGTGGATGAGCAGCGGCTCGGCCACGATCTGCTCCACCGTCCAGCGCTCATCGAGGGCCGCGGCGGCGTCTTGAAATAGCACCTGCAGGCTCTTGCGCAGCGGCCGCAGATCTCGCTCGTGGTAGTGGGTGATCTCGCGCCCCTCGAACCAGACCTGGCCGTAGCTGGGCTCGCTCAGGCGCAGCAACAGCCGGCCGAGGGTGGTCTTGCCGCTGCCGCTCTCGCCCACCAGCCCCACCGTCTCCGCCGGCGCGATCTCGATCGACGCATCCTGCACCGCGCGCACCACCCGCGTCTGCTTCAAGGTGCCGCCCGGCAGCGCGAAGAACTTCGAGAGCTGGATGCCGCGCAGCAGCTCCTCCGGCGGCGCGCGCGGGGTGTCGGGCGGCGCAGCGCTCAAGGCCGAGGCTCCAGCTCGCCGTGCAGGCGCGGATAGAAGCAGCGCGAGCGGTGCCGCGCGCTCGCCGGCTCCAGCAAGGGCCGCTCGCCGGTGCAGCGCATGAAGCGCTCGGGCGCTGCCGCGCGCTGGGAGCAGCGTGCGGCGAAGGAGCAGCCAGCTGCATCGGGCCAGAGCGGCAGCACCGGCGCCGCCGCCGGTCCGGACGCGGCGCTCGCCGGCCAGCGAGCGCTGCCGTGGCCCGGGATGTTCTCCAGCAAGCTGAGTGTGTAGGGGTGCTGGGGCTGGCCGAGCACGCTGCGGGTGGGCCCGGCCTCCACCACCTGGCCCGCGTACAGCACGACGATCTCACTCGCGATCTCCGCTGCCACGCACAGATCGTGGGTGATGAACAGCAGCCCGCGCCGCTCGCCCTGCGCCAGGCGCGTGAACAGATCCAGAATTTGCGCCTGGATGGGCGCATCCAGCCCCGTGGTGGGCTCATCGGCGATCAGCAGCGCAGGCTGGCTGGCGAGCGCGAGCGCGATCATCAGCCGGCGCCGCATGCCGGCGGACAGCTGATGCGGATACAGATCGACGAGCGCGTCCGGATCGGGCAGCTCCACGCGCACCAGTAGCTCGCGCACCTGGGCGCGCCCTGCCCTGCTCGCGCTCTGCAGCAGCGGCACGGGCCCGAGCTGGCCCCCGGCACGCAAGGCCAGCGCCAGCTGCCAGCCCACCGTGTGCACGGCGCTGAGCGCCGTGGCGGGCTCCTGGAAGATCATGCCGATGCCGCGCCCGCGAACCTGCGCCAGCTCGCGCGCGGAGGCCTGCAGCAGGTCCCGCCCCTCGAACAGGATCTGCCCGCCGGTGGCCTGCGCGCCCTCGGGCAGCAAACCGGCGATGGACAGCGCCGTGAGGCTCTTGCCCGAGCCGCTGTCGCCCACCAGCGCCACGATGCTGCCGCGCGGCACGTCGAACGTCACCGCCTCCAGCGCGCCGCGCGAGCTACCAGCGAAGCGCGTCGAGAGCTCGCGCACGCTGAGCAAGGGCTCGGCTGAATCCACTAGGGGAGCCTAAAATACACATCGAGGCGCGGCAACTCGCCTGCCACACCCGTCGCGTAGGTGGCCCCGCGCCCCGCGGCACGCTGCGCGCGCACCACCAGACCCAGATCACTCGCGGGCTGCGCCTTCAGCGCCTGCAGCTGAGCCGTCACGTCGATGCGCAGCACGGATGGCGGCCTGGTCCGCGCCAGCCCGGGGCTCGTTGGACCTCGCACCGGAGGTGGCTCAGCCAGCATCCCCGGGGCCCAGGGCTCGCTCGCCAGCGCCACCTGCACCTGTACGTCCGCTCCTGTGGGCTCGGCCGAAGGCACTGGCGACAGCAACAAGAAGGCGTTCTCGATTTCGAGCTCTGCCCAGCTTCTCGGAAAGCGCAGCAGCAGCTGCTCGTCGCTAGCCCCGGGGCCACCGAGGGTAACTGTGGCGGGCAGCGCGGACCTGCTCACCCCACCCGGCCGGGCTACCGCCACCGCCGCGGCCTCCACCACCAGCCGGCGTGTACCCGGGGTAACGGGCTCGGCACCTTTGGCGACACAGCGGTGTGCCAGGCACTCGCTGCTCGCGGCGCAGTGCTCGGGCGAGCGACACGGCTGAGGCGGGTGGACACAGCCCCCGCTCGCAGCGAGCAGCACGAGCGCAAGCAACGGCCGTACCCACCGGCCCCGCGCGTCGGACGGCGCGTGCTCATTTGGTTCTCGCTCCAGGCAGATCGAGGCACTAGAACGGCGGTCGGAGCAGCGCATGGCACGGGACAAAGTCGACAAGATCACTGCGGCCTCGCTGCGCGCCCGCAAGGTGGGCGGCAGCATGGCGGGAGACAAGATAGCCGCCATCACGGCCTACGACGCCAGCTTCGCGCGCTTGCTCGACGCGGCGCAAGTCGACGTGCTGATGATCGGCGACAGTCTGGGCATGGTGGTCCAGGGCCTGACGAACACCCTGGCCGTCACTCTGGAGGATGTCATCTACCACACCCGGGCGGTGGCGCGGGGCAGCTCGCGGGCGCTGATCGTGGCCGATCTGCCCTTCATGAGCTACCAGGTCTCGCCCGAGCAAGCGCTCGCCTCTGCAGGGCGCCTGGTAAAAGAGGGTGGCGCCGAGGCGGTCAAGTTGGAGGGCGGGCGCAGCGTGTGTGCCGCCGTCACGCGCATGGTCGAGGCGGGCATCCCGGTGATGGGTCACCTGGGGCTCACGCCGCAGTCGGTGAACGTGTTCGGCGGCTTCAAGGTCCAGGCGCGGGAAGAGGCGGCGCGCGATCGCTTGCTGGCGGACGCGCGCGCCCTGGAGCGCGCGGGCGCTTTCTCGCTGGTGCTGGAGGCAGTACCGCGCGGGGTGGCCAAGCTCGTCACGGAGAGCGTGAACATCCCCACCATCGGCATCGGGGCTGGCCCCGAGTGTGATGGGCAGGTGCTGGTCTGTTACGATCTGCTGGGGCTGTTTCAGGGCTTCGTTCCACGCTTCGTCAAGCGCTACGCGGAGCTGGGCGAGACAGTGACGGACGCCCTGCGCCGCTACGTGACGGAGGTGCGCTCCGGTAGCTTTCCGGAAGAGCGCCACAGCTTCGCGGATGCGCCGCGCGCCGAGCCGGAGAGCCCGGACGAGGCGCGCTACGCCAGCGGCCCCAAGGGGCGCACGTGACCGGGCGGGCCCAGCCGCGCGTGCTCCGCACGGTGGCGGAGTGGCGCGCTGCCTGTGACGCCGTGCGCTCCAGCGGGCGGCGGCTGGGTCTGGTGCCGACCCTCGGCGCCCTGCACCACGCGCATCAGGCTCTGATGCAGGCGGCGCGCGCCGCGAGCGACGTGGTCGGGGTCACGATCTTCGTCAACCCCACGCAGTTTGGCCCAGGCGAGGACTTCGATCGCTATCCGCGAGATCTCGCCGGCGATCTGGACAAGTGCGCGGAGGCGGGCGTCGAGCTGGTGTTCGCGCCGGAGCGCGCCGAGATGTACCCGGCCGGGGAAATGACGCGGGTGCTCGTCTCCGGTCTCAGCGAGGGCCTGTGTGGTCCGTTTCGTCCCGGGCACTTTGCGGGCGTCGCCACCATCGTCGCCAAGCTGTTCTCTGCCACGGGGCCGTGCACGGCCGTCTTCGGACGCAAGGATTACCAGCAGCTGCGGGTGATCCAGCGCATGACGAGCGATCTGCTCCTGCCCGTACGCATCCTCGAGCACCCCACGCAGCGCGACGCCGACGGGCTCGCCACCAGCTCGCGCAATCGTTACCTGAGCGCGAGCGAGCGCGAGCGAGCGCTGGCGATTCCGCGAGCGCTCGGCGTGCTCGCCCAGCGCTTTGCCGCGGGCACCCGCGACGCCGTCCAGCTGAGCCAGCTGCTCGCTGCCGAGCTCGGTCGGGCAGAGCTGTCGGTGGAGTATGCCGAGCTGGCACGCACGAGCGACCTGCAGCCCTTCACCAGCGGCACGGTGGAGCCCGGAGCCGCCGGGGCGTTCATCGCCGCACGCGCCGGCAGCACCCGGCTCATCGACAACGTGATCCTGGGCGAAGATCGCGCGCCGCTCGACCCTGCCCCGCGCGGGCCCGCTGCAGAACGGACGAGCGCTTGAGCCTGGCCGGGCGCTTCATCGTGCTGGAGGGCATCGACGGCTCGGGCACCACCAGCCAGGGCCAGCGCCTGGTCGCGTCGCTCGAGGCAGCCGGCATCCGCGCGCGCTTCACGTGTGAGCCCTCCGCGGGCCCGCTCGGCAAGCAACTCCGCCAGCTCCTGAGCGGCGGCGGCGATGAGGCGAGCTGCGCGTGGGACACCCTGGCGCTGCTTTTTGCAGCGGACCGGCTCGATCACGTGGCGCGCGAGCTGCGCCCGGCCCTCGCTGCAGGCATCACCGTCGTCTGCGATCGTTACGATCTATCGAGCCTTGCCTACCAGCTTGCCAGCCATCAGTCAGCAGGCGGAGCCGCAGATGCTGCGTCGGCAGAGGCCACGCTGGCCTGGCTGCGCGCGCTCAACCAGCGCGCGCTGCGCCCGGAGCTGACGGTGGTGCTCGACGTGGACCCTGACGTCGCCGAGGCGCGGCGCGCCTCGCGCGGAGCTCCGCCGGAGCTGTTCGAGCGGCGTGAGCTGCAGCGGCGCCTGGCCTCGCTGTATGCCCGCGCGGAGCAACTCGTCCCTGCTGATCGCGTGTTGCACGTGGATGCCAACGCCGAGCTGTCCGCGGTGGCAGAGCAGCTGTGGGCGCGGGTGACGGAGGCGCTCGGGCCCTGAAGGCCAACAACTTGCTGCCTGCAAAGGTTTCGGAATAGGCTGCCCCATCCACTCGGAGCCTGCTGCCGTGTCCTTGCCGATCCAGCCGATGTTCGTTGGGTTTTTCCTGCTCTGCGCCAGCAGCGTCGGGCTCGGGTGCGGCTCCTCCTACCCGGAGACGGAGTACCCCAGCAAGCCACCTGCCGGGGTCAACGCCAGCACGGATGAGCTGCTGCCGCCACCGCCGGGCACGCTGTGGCGGCGGGACGTGGACGAGGCGCTGGAGGCGGGGCTGGGGCGCTTCCTGCAACATGCCGATCTGGAGCCAGAGGTCTCGGCGGGCACCTTCATCGGCTTCCGCATCGTGGAGCTGCGGCCCCCCGCCTGGTGGGCGGGCATCGATCTCGCTCCGGGAGACATCGTCACCCAGGTGAACGGCATGCCCATCGAGCAGCCCACGGAAGCGCACGCGGCGTTCGAGTCGCTGCGCACGAGCGACAAGCTGGTGGTGACGTACCTGCGCCGCGGTGAGCCGCGCGAGCTGACGTTCTCGATCATCGACAAGCCGCCGCCCGCGCCCACGGGGCCTTGAAGCCTCGCGGTCGAAGCCTCGAGCAGCGCGCTAGCGGCACGCGGCCGTGAACAGCTCCAGCGCGCGGCCGCGCGGCAGGGCGAACAGCAGCTGGCCCGCCGCGGCGGTCAGCGCCGCGGCGCCTTGCAAGCTCGCCCCCAGCGGGAGCGGCTCGGGCGGTGAGAGCGGCAGCTCGATCGGCAACAGCAAGGTGCGATCGCGCTGATCGGGGAAGGTGAGCCAGCGCCGCGCGATGCCGGGCGCGGCCGCTACCAGCGCCTCCCCGCTCAGCCAGCTCGGCGCGCCCGAGCCCACGTCTTCCTCCCGGACCAGCAGCGGCTCACCCGGCCCATCACTGCGCACCTCCACCAGGAACACCCGGCCACCCGCGGCGCTGGGCGAGGGCGCGTCCTGCCGCCACACCAGCCAGGCAGAGCCGTCGGCGCTGGTCGTCAAATCATAGCCGACGACCCGCGCCGCGCCGGTGCGGATGCGGCGGACATTGCCCGCAGGCTTGCCCGCGGGGTCGAGCGCCAGGATCTCGATGCCGCGCGCGCCGTACGGCGTGCCGCCCGTGAGCGGCAGGCGCGCGCCGCCTGCGCCCTCTGCCTCGCCTGGCTCGCCCCCGCCACCGCCCGGCTGCGGGCTGCTCGGATCGCGCTCGCCCGGATCGTACACACGCTCGCGAGCAGCCGCGGTGGTGGCCACCAGCCAGCTCAGCCAGTAACCACCCGGGCGGGGCACGAGGCGCGGCTCCTCCGCGTCCACATCCACGCCCGACAGCGCCTCGGGCGCGCTCGCGCTACCATCCCGCGCCAGACTGAGCACGAACACGCGTCCGTGGCTCTGCCCCTGGGGCCAGTCATCCCAGGCGAACAAGGTCAGGCCCTGCCCGGCGGCGAAATCGTAGACGTTGGACTCGTCCCGGGCGGGCTCGGGCCCCGCCCGCCATTCGAGCTGCGGCGCCGGCTGCGAGCCAGCCAGCAGCGCCGCCGGCAGCCGCGCCACGCGCACGCGCAGGGCGCCAGCCTCGGTGTCCTCCACGGCCACCAGCAGCTCGTCTCCGTCCGCGGCCAGACGCGGCGGCGGCACGTCTCCGTCCAGCTGCGCGAGCTCCAGCACCGCGGGTGCGGCGCCGGGAGCGCGCCCCAGCCGCGCCAGCAGCGCCCTGCTGCCGCGCGGCTCGTGGCGGAGCGCAGTGACGTAGAAGCTGCCGCCCAGCTCCAGCGCCATGCCGGGCTCGATCGAGAACGGCAGGTCCAGGGCGAGCCCCGGGTCGGGGCCGGCGTCGGAGATGGCGGCAGCGGCCGGCGCCAAGGTGCCCTCGGGCGAGATGCTCAGCGCCGCGCCCGTGCGCTGGCAGGGCGTCGCAGCAGCGGCCCCCGCTGCCGAGGCCGAGGGCTGTGGAGCGCCGCTGCCCGAGCAACGGCAGGCAGGCGCGCTGCTCAGCAGCAGCAGGCACAGCACCTCACGCCGCAGGCGCGCCCCGCACGGCCCGAGAGCGGATCTGAGTGATCGCGATCTGCGCAAATGCTGACTCACCGGGTCGAGCGCTCTCGCTCCCCGACCTTACTCTCGCCCGTACTGGACCACAACCAGACGCCCCGCCGCCAGCTTTTCGCCGTGGCGCTGCAGCGGCAATGCTCTGCGTCATCGCGGCCGCTGCGCGGGCGTGGGGCGTGTGGCGTGGGCCCATGCCACCTGTTAGGGTGCCCCGCACCTTCCCGACCCGCCCCCGATGCTGCCCGCCCTGCCCCCGCCGTATCAACCCAATCCGCTGCTGCGGACGCTGTATCAGCGCTTCTTCGACAAGATCCAGGTCGACAGCGAGTGGGTGACGCAGGTCCGCAAGCTGGCCGCGCAGGGCACCGTCGTCTACATCCTGCGCAACCTCAACTTCATCGACTTCTTCGCGCTGGATTACCTGACCAAGCGCTTCGAGCTGCCCAGCATCCGCTACGCCAGCGATCTCGGGCTGTGGGTGCTCAATCCCATGGGCAAGGGCTGGCTCAACGCCATCTTTCCGCGCAAGGATCGCACGCCGGCGTCGGAGCTTGCAGCCGCGCTCTCGCCGGGCGGCTCGGCGGCGCTCTTCCTGAAGCGCCCGCCCAGCGTGCTCGACGTGGCGGCAGGCGCCAGCGGTGGGCGCGGCCTGAAAGAGGGCGATGAGCTGGTGCAGGCGCTGATCGGCCTGCAGCGCCAGCGGGAGGAGCCCATCCTGCTCGTGCCGCAGCTGTTTCTGTGGACCAAGCTGCCGGATACGCGCGGCACGCGCATGCTGGATCTGGTGCTGGGCCCGCGCGAGTGGGCCAGCCCCGTGCGCACGATCGGGCAGTTTCTGTACAACTACCGGCACGTCGAGCTGAAGGCGGGCGAGCCAGTGAACCTGGCCGAGTTCCTGCGCACCTATCGTGACGCGAGCGACACGGCGCTGATCAGCCGCCTCACCTACACCATGCTGCGGCGCCTGGAGCGCGAGCGGCGCGCGGTGACGGGCCCTGCCGCCAAGTCGCCCGAGCGCGAGCGGCAGGCGATCGTACGCAGCCCGCGCTTCCGCGGTGAGCTGTCCAAGCTGACGCGCAACGGCAAGAGCGACGCGGAGCTGATGGAGCAGGCGCTGGAGATGCTGCGTGCCATGCAGGCCACGCCCGAGGGCGCCACTCGCAGCCTGCTGGGCGTGGTGCTGCAGGGATTGTTCCGGCGCATGTACGCCGGCATCGACGTGGACCAGGACGGGCTGGCCCGCATTCGCGCGGTGAGCAAGGACAGGAGCCTGGTGCTCCTGCCCAGCCACAAGAGCCACATCGACTATCTCATCGTCTCGTATGCGTTCAACGAGGCCAACTTACCCCTGCCGCTGATCGCCTCGGGAGACAACCTCACCTTCTTCCCGATGGGGCCCATTTTCCGGCGCGCCGGTGCGTTCTTCATCCGGCGCTCCTTCGCGGGTGACCCGCTGTATCCCATCGTGGTGGACGCCTACGTCCGCCAGCTGATCCGCGAGGGCCACGGCCTCGAGATGTTCCTGGAGGGCGGCCGCAGCCGTACCGGCAAGCTGCTGGCGCCCAAGTTCGGGCTGCTCAAGATGGTGGTGACGGCGGCGCTGGCGGTGCCGCAGCGTCCGGTGTGCTTCGTGCCGGTCAGCATCGGCTACGAGCGGGTGGTGGACTCCTACGACGTGGAGCTGGGCGGCGGTGAGAAGAGCAAGGAGGACGCCGCCGGCCTGCTCGGCTCGGCGGGCGTGCTGATCTCGCGCTACGGCCGCATCAACCTGCAGTTTGGCCAGATCTTGACCCTGGAGCACATCCGCTCCGACCTCGGCCTGCCCCCGGGCGCGCTCACTCCCGCCAAGCAGCGCGCGCTGGTCACCCGCCTGGGCAACCGCGTGATGGACGAGATCAACCGGGTCACGGCGGTCACGCCCGGCGCGCTCACGGCGCTCGCGCTGCTCAGCTATCACCGCCGCGGCCAGCCGCACGAGAAGCTGCTGGTGCGCTGCGAGCGACTGCTCGTCACCTTGCGCAGGCTGGGCGCGCGCACCACCCCGGCGCTCACCACCTCGAGCGGCAGCTTGCGGCCGGACGCCATCCGCGAGGCGGCGCAGATGTTCGCCGATGGTGCGCTGCTGGAGGTGCGCTACCCCGCCGAGGTCGGCTCGAAGAAGCGCGCCAAGCCCCGCGCGGGCCGCGGCGCCATCTACACCATCCCGGAAGACAAGCGGCTCAAGCTCGACGGCTCGAAGAACATTATCATCCACTTCTTCGTGGAGCGCGCGCTGGTGGCCCTGGCCCTGCTCATCCCGGGCTCGGAGCGCACCGAGTCGGAGGTGCGCGCGCGGGTGCAGGAGCTGTCGCGGCTGTTCAAATACGAGTTCCGGTTCCGCGCCGACGCCAGCTTCGACACCATCTTCGAGGAGACGGTGGCGGACATGCTCGCCGACGGTGATCTGGAGCGGCGGCAGCAGCGTCTGACCCCGGGCATCGGCCGCTCCGGCTGGACGGGGCAGCAGTGGCTGATGACGTACGCCGGGCTGCTGCGCAACTTCGTCGAGTCGTATCGAGTGGCGGCGCGCGGCCTCGCGGGCCTGGAGAATGGTCCGCTCGACGGCAAGGAGCTGATCAAGCAGACGCTCGCAACGGGGCGGTTGATGTACCTGTCGGGTGAGGTGGAGCGCGCGGAGGCCATCAGCAAGCCCCTACTGGAAAACGCGTTCGCGGCGTTTCAAGATCTGGGTTACGTGAGCAACGCCGCCGGCAAGCTGCAGCTGACCAGCAAGGCCACGGACAGCGCCGGGCGCTGTCTGGAGGAGTCGATCGCGAAGTACCTGGATCGCGAGGCCCCGGCTTGAGCGCGCAGGGTGAGCCCGCGCGGGCGGGCTGCGGGCTGGGCTGGCTTGCACTTTGCTGCCTGGGTAGCTGCTGTCTGGGTAGCGCCTGTCTGGGCACCCCCACCCCGCTCGCGCCAGGCTCGAGCGGCTCCGTGGGCTGGCCGCACCATGGCGTGCAGACGGGTGCGGTGGAGCTGCCGGAGCGCGGTCCCGGCTTCGTGCGCTACCGCAAGCACGGCGCCTACAACTGGGCCCAGCCCGAGCTGGTGGAGGCCATCACCCTTGCTGCACGCGAGGTGCAGGAGCAACGGCCCGGGGGGCCGCCGCTGGTCGTCGGAGATCTATCGGCGCGCCACGGGGGCAAGGTCTCTCGCCACGCCTCGCACCGCTCGGGCCGAGACGTGGACCTGTTGTGGTACGTCACCACGCCGGAAGGTGCGCCGCTGCAGAACCAGCATTTCGTGCAGCTCGGCAGCGACGGCCTGGGCCTCACCCCGGGGCGGCGCTACGTGCGGCTGGACGTGCCGCGGCAGTGGCTGCTGGTGCGCAGCCTGCTGCGCGCGCTGGACGTGCAGTGGATGTTCGTGAGCAGTGACGTGGAGGCGCTGCTGATCGACTACGCGCTGGCCAGCGGTGAAGATCCGGAGCTGCTCTGGCGCGCCCAGAGCGTGCTGCAGGAGCCGCCCGACAGCTTGCCGCACGACGATCACCTGCACCTGCGCATCGCCTGCTCGCCCGCCGCGAGCGTGCGCGGCTGCGCCGGCGGCGGCCCGTACTGGAGCTGGCTGCCGCCGCACCCCGAGCCCTGGTCGCTCGAGGAGCTCAGCGCGCGCGAGCTGAGGGCGCTGGGGCTGCTGGGGCCGAGCCTGGATGCGGAGGCCGGCGAGCGCAGCCGGGGCGACGTCAGCGCGCTGGGCCTGCCGTGAGCAAGGGCGCGCAGGTCGATGGCCACGCGGTGAACGGCTCGCGCGTGCTCGAGGGCGACTGTCTGCTGCAGCTGCCCGAGCTCTGTCAGCGCGGCGAGCGCTTCGAGCTGCTCTATGTCGATCCGCCCTTCAATGCCGGCGGCAAGCGCCGAGCGCGCCTGGCAAGCGGCGTGGAGCGCGCGCGCGGCACCCTGGCGTACGACGATCACTTCGGCGACGTGGACGATTTCCTGCGCATGCTGGAGCCGCGCCTGGCGGCGATGCGCGAGTGCCTGGCCCCCAATGGCAGCCTCTGGCTGCACCTCAGCCACCACACCGTGCACGAGGCCAAGGTGGCCGCCGACCGCGTCTTCGGGCGCGGCGCCTTTCAGGGCGAGATCATCTGGATTCCCGGCAACGGGGGCCGCAGGCGCAACGGCCCCAGCGTCACTCATCAGACCATCCTGGTGTACGCCCGGGGGGCGCAGCTGCTCTGGAACGCCGACGACGCCTCGCTACGGGAGCCGTACGCCGAGACCAGCTTGCGCATGCACTTTCGCGAGCGCGACGAGAGCGGGCGGCGCTACCGCGAGCGCACGATCGGCGGCAAAGTCTACCGCTACTACGCCGACGCCGGGCGGCGCCTGGGCAGCGTGTGGGCAGATTGCCCCGCCATGAACGCCAACACGCCCCTCACGCGCGAGACCACCGGCTACCCCACGCAGAAGCCCGAGGCGCTGCTGGAACGCATCATCCGCGCCGCCACCTTGCCCGACAGCAGAGTGCTCGATCCGATGTGCGGCTCGGGGACCACATTGGCGGTGGCTGCGCGCCTCGGTCGATACTGCGTGGGCGTCGATCTCAGCCCGGTGGCGTGTCAGATCGCCCGGGAGCGACTGCGCGCGATTCTGGAGTATACTGGGAGCTCAACGAAAGGGCGGCTCGCAGATGCTCAACTTCAATCTCTCGGAAGAACAGATCGCGCTGTCTGATGCTGCGCGGCGCTTCAGCAAGGAGCGCATCATCCCGGCGGCAGCGGCCGCGGATCGCGACGCCAGGTTCCCGCGCGAGGTCTTCGAGGAGGCGTGGCGGCTGGGGCTGATCAACGCCACCATCCCGACTGACTACGGCGGCGCAGGCCTGGGTGAGCTGGACAACGCGCTGATCACCGAGCAACTGGCGTACGGCTGCACCGGCATCCAGACCAGCATGCTGGCCAACACCCTGGCGGGCACCCCGGTGCTGCTGGCAGGCAACGAGGAGCAGAAGCGCAAGTACCTGGGCATGCTCACCGCGGAGCCGCGCTTCGCCTCCTACTGCACCACCGAGCCCAGCGGCGGCAGCGACGTGGCGGCGCTCAAGACACAGTTCAAGAAGGTCGGCTCGGACTACGTGCTGAGCGGTGAGAAGTGCTGGATCACCAACGCCAGCCTGGCCAGCTTCTACGTCGTGTTCGCCACCGCCGACGTGGCCAAGAAGCACAAAGGCATCGCCGCCTTCATCGTGGACCGGGAGACGCCGGGGCTGCAGGTGGGCAAACACGAGGACAAGATGGGTCAGCGCGCCAGCGACACGGCCACGGTCCACTTCGAGGAGGTCAAGGTCAGCTCGGCCAACCTGCTGGCTCCCGAGGGCGAGGGCTTCAAGCTGGCCATGGAGACCTTCAATCAGACTCGACCCGACATTGGAGCCATGGCCGCAGGCCTGATGCAGCGCTGTCTGGACGAGTCGGTGGCGTACGCGCGCGACCGCAAGGCCTTCGGCGTTCCGATCGGGGAGCACCAGCTGGTCGGCGCGATGCTGGCGGACATGGCCATCCGCACCGAGGCGACGCGGCTGCTTTATCAAAAAGCGGCCTGGAACCTGGATCACGGCATTCGCAACCCGATGGCCTCCGCCTACGCCAAGGCCTTCGGCGCCGACTCCGCCATGCAGTGTGCGATCGATGCGGTGCAGGTGTTCGGCGGCAACGGCTACGTTCGGGATTTCCCGGTCGAGAAGCTGATGCGGGACGCGAAGGTGCTGCAGATTTACGAGGGCACGAGCCAAATCCAGCGAGTCGTGATCTCGAAGGCGCTGCTCCGCTCCGGTACCTGAGCGAGCCACCGTTTCACGCGCGCCACCTAGCTCGGGGCGCGGGGTTGATGGTAGCCTCCTGCCGCATCCCATGCCCCGAGCCGAGTCTTCGTCCGAGCCCTTGAGCGTCTTCAAGAACGTGACCTCGGGGTGCAGCGCGAAACGCTCCGAGATTCGGAAGTTGAAACCCAAGCCTGGCCGCAGCATCACGCCCGTCGTGCCGCTA
>JAICQL010000272.1 GCA_025937895.1 Polyangiaceae bacterium
TGACGCCGGCGGCCATGCTCGTCTCCTCGCCCGGTATGGAGTGAGCAAAGCTGCGGTCGGTGAGCTGCACGATCACCACGGCGGCCAGCGCGCCGCGCAGCCCGAACATCAGCGCCGCGGCCAGGCACGGGATCACGCCCAGCAGAAACGCCGGGTTGCCGATGACGGCATGCAGCGGCGTGAACGACAGGTGGTAACCAACCAGCAGCGCCACCAGTGCGGCGCTCCGCAGGGCCACGCTCCGCAAGGCGGCGCTCCGCAGGGCAGCGCTGGGAGAAGCGCCGCTCCCCGGCTCTTCGCTCGCCCCCTCGCGTCGAACCGAGCGCCACATGCCAGCGCCGGTCATAGGCTCTCCAGCTTGGCCGATCAAGGCTTGGCCAGAGCGGCGCCCAGTGCAACAGCCCTGTTTGGCACGATCGTGCTCTGCCTTGAAGCTCGGAATGAGCCATTTTCGCGCGACCCGGTATGCAATGTGGCGTGAATGGATTCTCGGCAGCGCGAAGGCTGCCCTTCGCTGCCGAGCCCCACCGTACCAGGATGTTTCACCCGCTATTCTGTTCCGGCACCACCGCCGGGGCGAGCGACGGCAAACGCTGTCGATAGCACCAGCCACTGGCGCGAGAGCGCCAGCCCGGTACCCGCCAGCTCCGCTGCTCCAGGACCGCTCGCTGCGACCGTTCACGGTCGAAACGCGCAGCCCTGGAGCACGTTGTCCTACGCACGGCAGCCAGGCACCGCCAAGGAAAACAGGAGCGTCAGATGGTCCAGGCCGTCCTCGAGAGCACAGAGCCCTTCGTCACCCAGGAAGCTGCACCTCCGCCAGCGGCGCCGGCGCGCTACCACATGGCCTTTCATGGTACCGGCGGCGGCCTCTTCCTCCTGATCCTGAAGAACGTGCTGCTGACCTTGCTCAGCTTCGGTGTGTACGCCGCGTGGGCCACCACGGCTCGCCGCAAATACGTCTGGCAGAACCTGGAGTTTCACGGCCAGCGGCTGGTCTATCACGGCACCGGCCGCGAGCTGTTCGGCGGCTATCTCAAGGTGCTCGCGGGCTATGCGCTGTTCCTGGGGGTTCCGGCGCTGCTGCGGCGCTTCTCTCCCACCCTGGGCAACATCGTGCAGCTCGCCTTTGCGGTGGGCGTGCTCTCGCTCATCCCGTTTGCCATGTACTGGTCGCGCGCCTACTTGCTCAGCCGCACCAGCTGGCGAGGTGTGCGCTTCTCGATGGAGCCAGGCGCCGGGCCCTTTGCACGCACCTTCATCGGCGGCTACCTGCTGACCATCGTCACCGCCGGCCTGTATGGCCCCGTGTGGCTCAATCGCCTGCGCAAGATCAGCACCGATCGCTCCCGCTTCGGCAACCAGGCGTTCCACTACGACGGCCCCGATCTGGAGGCCTGGAAGATCAGCATCAAGGGCATGCTGCTGAGCCTGCTGACCCTGGGCCTCTACTACTTCTGGTACGCGGCGGAGCTCGCCCGCTTCGAGATCGAGCACACGCACTTTCAGGGCGCACGCGCCCGGCTGGACGTGACCGGCTGGGAGATGTGCAAGCTGACCCTCGTCTACCTGCTGGGCACCACGTTCACCCTGGGCCTGGCCTTCCCGTGGCTGGCCACCCATGTGCTGCGCTTCTTCGTCGAGCGGCTGACCTTCGAGGGCACGATCGACTTTGCCTCGGTGATACAGGGCAGCGCACAGGGCGACGCAGCGGGTGACGGCCTGGCCGACGCGCTCGACGTGGGAGTGGCGCTCTGAGCGCTGCTGCCGCTCCGAGCGGCGCCGGCGCTCCAGCGGCGGCGGGCGAGCTGATGGACGGCCAGAGCGCGGTCGTCCAGCACGTGCACGTCGAGCTGGGGGCAGAGTCGCTGCGGCTCATGACCACGGAGAGCGCGCAGCTCGACTGGCCACTGGCAGAGCTCACCCTGGATGAGACGCAGGAGCACGTCGCGCACGTGCACTACGCGGCGCAGCCGCTGGCGCTGCTCGCGCTGCGCGATCCGGCGCTGATCGCCGCGCTGCGAGCCCGTACGGCGCGCAGCGAGCGCCTGCCCGGCGGACGGCGGCCCGTGCGCTTCGCCCTGACGTGCATCGTGGCGATCGCGGCGCTCGGCGGCAGCTTCTACGCGGCAGTGCCCGGGCTCTCCCGCGCGCTGGCCCGGCGGGTGCCGCTCGAATACGAGCGCGAGCTGGGCGCCAGCGTGGCGCCGCTGCTCGCCCGCGAGTACTGCCACTCCGAGGCCGCCGCCAGCGCGCTCGCCGAGCTGAAGCAGCGGCTCGATCCCCGGGGTGAGATCGCGGCCAACCTGCACATCCTGCGCGCCAGCATGGCCAACGCCTTTGCTCTGCCCGGCGGTGACGTGGTGCTCACCAGCGGCCTGCTGGAAGAGGCACACAGCGCGGACGAGGTCGCCGGGGTGCTGGCGCACGAGCTGGCGCACGTGCAGGAGCGGCACGTGATGAGCCACTTCATCCGCGCCTCGCTGCTCACCGCGGCCTGGAGCGTGGCCCTGGGGGACTATGCCGGGCTGATGGTGCTGGATCCCTCCACCGCCTTCGAGATCGCCAATCTCCGCCATTCCCGCGCGGACGAGGCGGAGGCCGATCAGGGCGCCGCGCGCCTGCTGGACGAGGCGGGCGTCTCGCGCCAGGGCCTGATCGATTTCTTCGAGCGCATCAAGGCCGACACCGACGCGCTGCCCGAGTGGCTGTCGAACCACCCCACGAGCGCGGGGCGCGCCGCCGAGCTGAGCACACGAGGCGCCGCCAGCTCCAGCCACAGCGCCGCGCTGCCCGCCGAGGGCTTCGAGGCGCTGCGCGCCGCCTGCCGCTAGTGCCGCCTGCCCGGCGCGCGCTCAGAACCAGCCCAGCTGCGCGTGCATGCCAGCGGTGAAGCCGCGCAGCTCATCAGCCTCGATGGTGCTGGCCCCGGCCACCAGGCGATAACCCAGGTGCACGCCGATGCGTGCAAAGCGAGTGACGGAAAGATCGCCGGTGACCTGCGGCTCGAGCACGAACACGGCGTCGGTTCGATCGTCCGTCTGCTGCCCCTCCTGCACCTGCTCCTGGGCAAAGGTGAAGCCTCCGGCACCGGCGAGCGCGCCGAGCGAGAAGCTGGCGGGCGAGTCGAACAGGAAGTGATAGCGAGCCACGAGCCCGCCGTAGCCGCCGGTGATGCGCTCCGGGCGCTCGCCCCCGCGCGAACTGAGGCCGCCCCCGCCCGCCAGCCCGAAGGCAAGGCGGCGGTTGAGCAGCACGGCCGTCTCGAAGGACGCCCACAGACCATCGGTGCCGCCCAGCTCGGAGTAGCCGAGGCCCACACCGGCATAACCGCCCAGCTCCCGGGTTCGCCCGACGAGCGTGTCTTCGCCCATGGCTCGTTCCATGAGCCCCGGCTCGGGCGCGGCCTCGCTGCTCTCGCCCGGGGCGGCGCCATTGCCGCGCGCCTGTGCGGGCAGCGGCGCTTCCGCCACGAACTGCGGCATGGCCAGCACCGTCTTGTCCCCATTCGAGAGCGAGGTGTGCGCCGCAAAGTGGTGCCCATCGCGATCGAGCGCCACCCGGTACTCCCCCGGCCCCAGCCCGAGCTCCAGCGAATGCACCGGCTCCTTGCGCACCTCCACCAGCAGGCGGCCCGTGGCGTCGCGCACGTAGGCGCGGCCCTGCACCTCGCGAGCCAGCACCAGGCTGGCGCCGCTGGTGCGCAGATCCGTGAGCACGAGATCTCCGGTGCCGGCTAGCTGGATGTCGTACGCGGGGTGCTGCGCGCCGGCCAGCGTCTGCTCGGTGCGCCCGAGCGTCTCGCTGTACGCAAACTGGTACGCCTCGTTCAGGGTGACCCGGCCGTCGCGGTTCATGTCCGCCGCGCCGCGCAGGCCCGAGACCAGATAGTGGGTGAAGAAGGCCGCGCCGATGCGCTCGGACTCCTGCGCTGCCTCGTCCGCCGAGCTGGCGGTCAAGAAGGCGTGCCCGCGCGCGTCCACGGACACGTCGCTCAGGAACGACGGGCGACGCGCGCCGCCGCGCAACCGGATCAGCGCGCCCGAGGCGCACGAGTCGAGCACGGCGATGCGCACCTCGGCGCTGGTCGAGCCCAGCCAGGCTCGCAGATCGTCATAGCTCACGCGCTCGCCGCCGAGCAGGAGCCCCACCTCGTCCGAGTGGCCCGAGTAGTAGATGAACAGCTCGCGCCGCTGCCCTTGCTGCTCGGCACGTGCCAGCGCGCTGCTCACGTGCTCGAAGGACGACTGCAGGGACGCGCGGGTGGCGCCGTTCAAGAGCACCATGTCCTCGGCGCGCAGCCCGCCCAGGCTGCGCAGCACGTCGGCTACGGTGCGCGCATCCGAGTCGGCAAAGCGCAGACGCACTCGCTCTGCGCCGCCGTCGTTGGAGGAGGCGATCAGCGCAAAGCGGCGCACCGCAGGCGCCGGCGCATCGCCGAGCGCGGCCGCGCTCTCCGCGAGACAGAGCGCGCCGCCGGCGACCAGCGTGGAGAGGAGAGAATGGGTGAGCTTATTCATGGCTGTTCTTCTCGAGCTGAAGCAGATGGGTGGTGAGATCGGCAGGCAGGGCCGCGCCCTCCCGCAAGGCAGAGGTCAAGCTGCCCGCGTCAAACGGGCGGTCCGCCGTCACGAACAGGAAGCGCTCGCTGCCGGGGGCGTGGTCGAGCTCGAAGGCATGCGGCAGCGGCGTCTCCGACTGCGGAGCGAGCGGCACCGCGGCCCCGCCGGACTCCGGCAGGTGCAGCGTCACCGCTCCGGTCGAGTCGATCGAAGCGATGGCGCCGTACCTGCGCCCCGCGGCCACGTACGCCAGCTGCACGACATCCCCCGGCGCTGCGCGCGCCGGCGCGTGCAGCCGCACGGCTCCGCTCACCGTCTTCTTGTACAGGACGAGGTGCGGCTCGAGGCCCTTGAGACGCACGCCCTCGGCGCCGCTCGCCGTAGGCTCCGCGGCGGGCTCCGCGCTCGGCCAGGGCAGCAGTGGCCAGGGCAGCAGCGGCAACAACAAGAGTGCCGCGGCCGCTCCGCCCAGCGCCAGCGAGCCCCACCAGCGCCGAGCAGAAGCTCTTGCGCGCGCCGGGGCAGCGGTGGTCAGGCGCCGGTGCACCTCGGCCGCCACCAGCGCGGGCGGATGCGCCTCCAGGATCGCGCGGTTCGACTCCGCGAGCGCGCTCGCGCGGGCCAGCTCCCCTCGCTCCTCCAGCTGCGCCCGGATGCGCGCGGCCTGCGCGGCAGGCAAGTCGCCCGCGACCAGGCGCTCCAGCAGCCACTCCGGTATGCGGCCGCTCTCGCCCGCCGGGGTGCCACCTTGCTCAGCCATCGCGCTGCTCCTCCAGCTGCGCCAGGCGCTCCTTCAGCCCGCGCAGCCGCTTGCGCACTCCGGACACCGACAGCCCCACCTCGCTCGCCACCTGTTCCAGGGTGAGCCCGTCGACGTGGTGCAACACGGCCATGACCCGGGTGGAGGGCACAGCATCGTGAAACAGTCGCTGGAAAATCCGCTGCACGGCCACCCCGTGCTCCGGGCCGCCGTCGGCCTCGGCCGCGATCGCCAGCAGCAGCGCGTCGTCGCGGTCCTCCGGGTGGCGGCGCTCGCTGCGCAAGCGGTTGAGACACACGTGGGTGGCGGTCTGCAGCAGCAGCGAGGCGAGGCCCCTGTCTTCCAGACGCTGCTCGCGCCGCAGGATTTCTACAAAAACGTCATGCATGGCATCCAGCGACTTTTCCTGGTCTCGGAGAAGGCGGCGGCACCGACGGAGCACCATCGGTCCATACGCGCGGTACATGCGTTCGACGTCCACCGCCATCGGCAAGGCCTACCTCCATCAACACCGCAGCGGGGCCCAGGTGTCACCGCACGAGCAACTCTCCCTCCGAGGTCCAGCCGAGCTGCGAGCCGGCTCCGTCACCACCGGCAGCCGAAAACCACAGGCTGATCCGCCCGCTACCGGAGTCGCGCTCCAGCTGCGGGATGCCCAGCTCCGGATCACCCGGAAAGCTCTGCAGCTCGCCGTCCGGCAGGGTCACGAGCATCTGGCGGATGAGCGCCCCCTGCAGCTCGAACGCCACCGTGCGCCCGTCCGCGAGGGTGACCCCCTCCAGCCCGATGGCCGTCGGGGCATTCGCCAGCCACCGCTCCCGCAGCTCCAGGCGCGGATCACCGATGCGCTGCGCGTGCTCGGCGCAGGCCGCCGGCGCCTGCTCCAGCCGCGCGCACACGCCCTCGAAGAACGCGCTGGTCGCCTCGTATTCGCGCACGAAGCGATAGCGCGTGGCCAGGATCTCGTCGTCGAACACGGGCACGCTGGCGAGCGGCTCGAGGTCGATCTGCGCGAGGGCGAGCTGCACGGCGCCGATGCCCTGCGCCACGGCGGCTCGCAGCTCGCCCGGCTCCACCTCGTCGCGCAGGGTCCAGATCAGCTCGCGCAGTGACTGCCCCGTCTCGTGATCCGCGCTGCCGAAGACCCAGAAGGCATCCGACACCGACTGCTCGTATTCGTCCATGCGCCTGCGGCAGCCCTCCGGCGTGCCCTGCTCGCTCAGCACCTTGCCGTGGCACGGGTCGCCGTCGAAGACGTGCGCCAGGATGTCCGCGATGGCCTCGTTCGCCGCGGTGCTGAGCCGCTCGCCGAGCGGCCCATGGGCGAGCCACGAGCCATAGTGCAGCGCGTGCCCGAGCTCGTGGTTGACCACATCGCGCTCCAGATAGGGGTGTGCGCGCGTGGCGCTGGTGGAGTGCCCGAGCAGGGTATACGAGCAGTTGCGGCGTAGCGGCAGCTCGAATTCGCCGTTGTCGGTGCGGAAAGAGAAGGTGCCGTCGGGCCCGAGCAGCTCGTCATTCTCCTCGCGCAGCACCCGCGCGATGTCTGCCGGACCGATCTCGGGATCCTCCGCGTGCTCCTCCAGCTCCTCCAGGAAGCCACGCAGCAGCGGCGGCCGCTGACAGCTGAAGGCAGCGATGCGCTCGATCGCGGCGCGGTTCGAGGCCGCGCTCTCCACCTCGACCTCCAGCGCACCTAGCTCCTCGAAGATGCTCTCCCCATACAGCTCGGGCAGCGCCACCCTGGCCCTGGTGCCCGGCGGCGGTGAGATGAACAGGCGCGCGGGCGTGTGGGGCAGCGCCAGGCCCGCCTCCGCCCAGTACGCCAGAAACGCCCGCGCCGACGGCAACACCTCCACCTCGAAGCGCTCGCGGTCGGCCTCTGTCGCGAACGCGCCGCGCGCGACGATCAGCTCGTCCACTGGCGCGGCCACAGAGGGTAGCTCCTCTGGTGCCGGCGCGGCTGCATCGGGCAAGGCTGGCTCTGGCAGCTCGTCCTGCGCGAGCGGAGACGGCGCATCCGCATTCACTGCTGGCTGGGCTGCGAGCGGCGGCGCAGACGCCTCGCGCGCCTGCGTGCCAGGGCTCACGGCGGGCTCGGCGTCACAGGCGGCGAGGAGCGGGGCAAAGGCAAGGAGCATGGCTTTCTTCATGGTCTGGGCTCTCCAGGGGAGAGCGCGGGCGCTCGCCCCGTACTGGCGGCGAGTGCTCGCCGGGGTTTGCTGTCTCATTCCGCGCCGCCCCTCCGGCCCTTTAAAGCGCGCTCGCTTTTTCACCAGCAGCCGGGCCGGGGCGGGCCGGGCCGGCGGCACGTGTCTTGCTGCCAGTCTTCCCGTCCGCCGTCCCATCCACGGGGATCTGCTGAGAAAACGGAGCCAGGTGTGTCGTCGCAGCAACAGTTTCGAGCGCTAGGTGTTGCACTGCATTCACAGCTGCAGTGCGCGCGCACGGCGGCGTATCTCACCCTGTATTCCTTCCGTCCCAGGCTGGCGCAGGCGGCGCTGGCCAAGCGCCGCGCCCGGGCGCAGGGCGCTCCCCTGGCCTCCCCCGACGCGGACGGCGGCCGCAGCCGCGCGGCTCCGCTGGTCGTTGGCTACGTGCTCGCGCCCGTGGTGGCGCTGCTCTGCTGGTGGAGCCTGACCCCGGTGCTCCGCAGCGGCGCCATCGCCGGCGCTGTCGGCAGCCTGGTGTTGCTGGCGCCGCCGCTGTTCCACCTCACGTACGGCGCCGCGGCGCGAGCCTGGCTCGGTGTGGCATCGCTGCTCGGTGCTCTGCTGGTGGGCACCGTGGCAGGTGGCGCGCTGGCTCGCAGCCTCGCGCTGCGTGCGTGCGCCGCACAGGGCCCGGATGAGTGTGGTCTGCTCGTGCTGGGCTGGTTGCTCGCCGGCGCCTGCGCAGGCGGCCTGTTCGCGTACGGCGCACATGGCGTGCGCCAGGTGCGGCTCGCCCTGCGCTCCGGCGCAGAGTCGCCACGGCAGCAAGCCGGCCTGCGCGCGCACGCCTGAGCGTTTCCCCGCGGGCGGGGCACGTTTGGTGTAGACCTCGCGCGTGCTCGCCACAGATTTCGCGTCGCTGCCGCTGAGCCCCGGCGCGCTCGCCGCGCTCGAGGTGCTCGGGTTCGAGCGCTTGCTGCCGGTGCAGGCGCAGACCCTGCCAGACATCCTGGCCGGGCGCGACGTGCTGGCGCGCGCGGACACCGGCAGCGGCAAGACGCTGGCATTCGGGCTGGGCGTGCTGGCGGCGCTGAAGCCCCCGCTACACGTGCAGGCGCTCGTGCTCTGCCCCACCCGTGAGCTGGCCGAGCAGGTGGCGCAGGAGCTGCGGCGCCTTGCCTGCCGCACCCCGAACGTCAAGGTGCTGTGCCTGTGCGGCGGCCTGCCGTTTGCGCCGCAGCGCGCCTCGCTGAAGCAAGGCGCACACGTGCTGGTGGGTACCCCGGGCCGCGTGCACGAGCACCTGCGCAAGGGCAGCGTGAGCCTGGCGCAGCTGAAGGTGCTGGTGCTCGATGAGGCCGACCGCATGCTGGACATGGGCTTCGAGCCACAGCTCGCAATGGTGCTCGAGCACGTGCCCAGAGAGCGCCAGACCCTGCTCTTCTCTGCCACGTATCCGCCCGCCATCGCCGAGCTGAGCCGCAGCTATCAGCGCGACGCGCTGCACGTCGACGTGCCCACACCGGCGCTCGCGAGCTCGGCAGATGAGCCCGCTCGGGCCACGAACGTGACCCACGCCTTCCACCGCGTGGCTGCTCACCAGCGCCTTGCCGCGCTGGCGCGCTGGCTCGGCCACCATCGCCCGGGCTCCACCCTCGTCTTCTGCAACACGCGCAGCGAGTGCGAAGCCGTGAGCAGCGAGCTTCGCGCGCTGGGCTGGGTGGCGGCCAGCATCCACGGCGAGCTCTCCCAGCGCGAGCGGCAGCACGTGCAGCGCCTCTTTGCCGGTGGCAGCTGCTCCGTGCTCGTGGCCACCGACGTTGCGGCGCGCGGCTGGGATCTGGCCGACTTGCAGGCGGTGGTGAGCTTCGGGCTGGCGCGCGACCCCACCGTGCACGTGCACCGCGTCGGGCGCACCGGGCGCCTCGGCCGCGCCGGCCTGGTAGTGAACCTCGTCTCTGCCGAAGACGCTGCCGCGCTCGCCGCGCTGGAGCGCGCCAGCGGGCAAGCCACCTTCGCCGAGCTGCCGCCGCCGAGCGCCGAGCCGCCGCCGCGCCCGCCGAACGTCACCCTGCTGCTCAACGCGGGCAAGGACAAGAAGCTCCGTCCCGCCGACATCCTGGGCGCGCTGACCGCAGAGGGCGGCCTTGCCGGCGCGGACGTCGGCGCGATCCACATCGACGACAGCACTTCGTACGTGGCGGTGAGCGCGGGCTGCGCCGAGCGAGCGCTCGGCTTGCTGCGCGAGCGCAAGGTCAAGGGCCGCGCGGTGCGCGCACGGCGCGCCGGGCTCGAGCTGCGCAAGCCGGGCAGCGCTGGCCAGCACTAGCGCGAAACTCGCCTCATCCGGCACGGTGGCAAAAAGGGCAGTGGCAGGGCTCGGGGTAGAGCTCGGGCCA
>JAICQL010000043.1 GCA_025937895.1 Polyangiaceae bacterium
TCGCGCGAGCTGCTGCGCGAAGGGAGGGGCGCCACACGGGCCGCCCCTCCCTGCGTTTCAGGGAAATTCGCAGAACCGCCAGTTCGGGAACTCTGGATGTATCCGGGTGCATGCCCTGCCGCCGGGGCACGCTGAGCTTCCCCCGTTGGGCGAGCTGCAAACGACATACACGCCGGAGCCGGTTGGATCCGTCGGATCGCCGCCCTCGGGACAGGAGGTGTTGCAGGCGATCGTGTCGAAGTTTCCAAAATCCGTGAGGCAACAAACGCTGCCCAGCGGACAATCGCTTGTATTGTCGCACCAACCCGTGATGTTGCCTCCGAGGCCTGCCTCACACGCGCTCGTGAACGACTCAGGTAGCCCCTCTGTGAAGGCGAAGCTGCAACAAGCGCCGGCCGAGACCTCGCGATTCGGGACACCTGCGCAGCTAACGGTTGGCGCTCGGCACACGCCGACGCCGTCACAGATCGGCGTCACTCGGCACGGAGTCTTGGTGCTGCATCCCACGTCGACTCCAGTGCCGCAAGCGGTGCGTGCCGGGCGATTGGAGGACGTGCAGCTAGCAGTCGTCTTGCATTGGCCGATGTTTTGACAGCGGTTGGTCGTGATATCGGCAGAGACCTCACACGGGGAGTCTGCGGCGCAGCGCACGATGCTGCATCGAGCGTCATCCGCCGGCATCACACACCGTCCGCTCCCCGCCTGGCACTGCATGCATACGCCATCGCAGGTGCTCTCGCAGCACACTCCATCGACGCAGAGGCCTGTGGCGCAGGGCGTACCGGTGGGAGAGCAGTTGGCGCCGAGGTTGAGCCGGCACTGGCCGTTGATGAACTGTTGCCCAGCGGGACAGGCGCAATTGCCGCCCTGGCAGGTTCGCCCGCCGCTGCACGCCTCGCAGCACTGATTGTTCGGGACGCAGCGGCCGTCTCCGCAGCTCCGTGTGCCGCCGGGACAGCCGCAGGCGCCGTTGGCGAAGACATCGCCGGGATTGGGGCACGTGCAAGAGCCGTTCGGTGCGCACACTCTGCCTGTCGCCGCACAGTTGGCTGCGCAGCAGCGCTGAACGCCGCTGGCGTCGAGAGCGCAGACGGTCGAGCCACACTGGGCGCCGCTCGTGCAGGTCTCGCCGTTGCTGCGCAGGCCGTTGCATTGGCCGGTCTCGGGGTTGCAGCCGTTGGCACATTCGCTGCGCACGAAGCGCTCGTTCTCGCAGCGCGCCGAGGCAGTGCCCTGGCAAACCGAGCCCGTGCCCTCGCACTCCACGCAGCTCGCACCGTCTGAGGCACAGAATGCGCCGTTGCACGCCTGCACGCAACACACGCTGCCGCCGGCGAACACTCCGGCACAAAAGCCAGAGCCGCACTGGGTGCTCTGAGTGCAGGCCTGCCCGAGGTCGAGCCGGCAAGCGCCGGCCACGTCCTGAGTGCCAGGAGGGCACACGCAGCTGCCATCGGTCCCACACACCCGTCCGCTCGCCTCGCAGGCCGCGGAGCAGCAGCGTTGAGTGCCGCTCGAGTCCAGCGCGCAGACGCCGGACTGGCACTCGGGCCCGGCAGCACACAAACTGCCCTGAGGCCGCTCGCGGTTGCAGCGCCCGGTTGCTGGATCACAGCCATTGCCGCAGAGCTGGGAGCTGGGGACGCCGTCCGTGCAGAGCTGCGAGACGTTGTCCCGGCACTGCGAGCTGGTTTCACACTGCACGCAGCGCTGGCCATCGGATGAGCAGCTCAGGCCGCTCGCGGAGCAGCCCTGAGCACAGCACACCCGAGCGCCCGCCACCGTGGCCTCGCACAGGCCGGACGCGCATTGCTCCGCCTGCTCGCACTCGCTGCCGGCGGTCAGCTTGCATCCTCCTTCGCCGCAGGCGCACTGCGAGCCCGCACGTAGCTCGCTGAAGGTGCAGTCCGCCACCGTACGGCACTGGCCGAAGCTACGGCACAGGTTCACCTCCAGGTCGTCTACGTAGTCGCGGCACAGATTGTCGTCGGGGCAGTCGACCCGATTGCAGCGGCCATCATCGCGTGGCGTCTCGTTGCAGCGCCCCGCGGCACTGCAGAGCTGACACAAACCGCTGCACTCCCCGTCGCAACAGATGGCCACGCCGCCCGCGCCGACGACGCAGTGGCCCTCGCCGCACTCCGCGTCAGCGCCGCACGGCTCCCCCAGCCGCTTCTTGCCGGGCACGAGGCATTCGCCGCGACCGTCGCAGCTGCCGGTGCCGTCTTCGCAGGGGGTGCCCTCGGCCGCATCCACTCCCCGGCACTCGGCGATCACGCGGCAGAGCCCGACGGCGTCACAGTTGGAGGCGCTGCCGGAGCCGTAGCTGCGGCATTCCGTGCTCTCGGGGCAACTCAGGCCGCAGGCAGCATCGTTCTCCGCGACAGTGCACTCCCCGGGCCCATCCGGGTTGTCGCAGCGGCTGCAGACCGTATCGCAGGAGCTCCGGCAGCAGACACCATCCGCGCAAAAGCCGCTGTCGCATTCGCCCCCGGACGTGCAGACTACCCCGAGAGGCGACAACGTCGTGGCGCCGAACGCCGGCTCGCCCGCATTCGCCGCCGTACTTTGCTCCACAGCGGGGCCAGTGCCGGCGTCGGCCCGCAGCGGCAGCGTATATTTGCGAACCTCTCCTTCACAGCTCACCACGGCCAGCGCCGCCGCCGCGATCCATCCCAACCAGCGCAACATCCCCAATTCCCTCCCGGCGCACGGCGCCGCAGGCTGCGCACCGTAGTGGAGGCGCACGCCAGGGCCAATGCCCTCGGTTGCTGTCCTCGGCTGGTGCCTGTCGTCCGTTGCGGCTTTTGCCGAGGACGCCGGGACTGAGTCGCGGCCCGCGTGCTCACCCAGTGCCGCGTTCCGTTCCGAACCGAGCGCGGCGCTCTGGATGCAATTGGGCTAGCCAGCCGCTGGCGAGTCTGTCAAACGTGTTGCATGGCAAGCAGCGTGTCTCCATCTCGGCTGGGGCTCGTCGCGGCGTCGGCGCTCGCGCTCCTGCACTGTCAGCAACGTCCCTCTCCGGAGCAGTCGGCGCAGGCGCTCCATGCGCCGCCGGTGACCGAGGTGAAGGCCAAACCGGCACCGGCGGTGGTGCCGCTCGACGTGAGCCGCGCGTATCCGATCGTGGAGAGCATCGGCGCCAACCGGCGCTTCAAGCTGAGCAAGACGGAGGCGGCCGACGCGCACTCGGCGCCGGATGCCTGGCGCATCGAGTTCGAGTCGCGCGGCGGCTTTGGTGGCTTCTGCTGGAAGAACAAGGCGGGTAACGAGGGTGAATACGCCGGTGACGATCTCTCGGCAGGGGGCTACCGGCGCATCGGCTTCTGGGCGCGCGGCGCCAAGGGCGGTGAGGTGGCGGAGTTTCGCGCCGGCGGCCTGGGCACGATCAAGACCCGGCATCGCGACTCGTTCGACGTGAGCGCGGGCAAGATCAAGCTGGGCACGAGCTGGAAGGAGTACTTCATCTTCGTGAAGGACAAAGACCTCTCCAGTGTGATGACCCCGTTCTGCGTATTGATGTACCGCGAGGACAACGCCGAGGGGGCGGTCGTGTACGTCGACGACATCGAATACAGGGGCTGACAGGCCGCGCTGCGCTCGCCGAGGGCGGTTGCGCTGATAGTGAAATGCGCGAGAGCACACCTGGTTTCGGGCCAGGTGTCGCCGGCGTGTTACGCTGCCCACGCTCCATGGACCGAAGGCTGGAGGACATCGAGGAGACACTGCCGCGCCGAGTGGTGGGCTCGCCCGTTCCCGCGGGGCGGGGCGCCGCGGTGCTGTACGTGGCCTTCTTCTGCGACACGCCGCTGGAAGCGCCGAGCCGCCATCACCTGGGTCAGCTGTCCACGGTGACCCTCGGTCGCGGGCGGCTGCGGCAGGTGCGGCGCGACCCGAGCGCACAGACGCTGGAGCTGACCTTGCCCGATCCCTGGGCCTCCACCGAGCACGCGCGGCTGCAGCGCGTGGGTCCGTTCTGGCAGATCGAGGACCGGGGCTCGCGCAACGGCGTTCGCGTCAATGGTCGCAGCATCAGCAGTGAGCAGCTGGCGGATGGTGACCTGATCGAGCTGGGGCACACCTTGCTGTTCTACCGCCAGGAGGCGAGCCCGCCTGGCGCAGAGGGGCCTGACTTCTCGCCAGGGCAGGGGAACGAGGTGGGCGCGGACTTTCCGACTCTATCGGCCTCGCTGGCGAGCGAGCTGTTCAAGGCCTGGGATCTGGCGGCCACGGATCTGCCGCTCTTGATCCAGGGCGAGAGTGGCACGGGCAAGGAGGTGCTGGCGCGAGCGCTGTCCGCTCGCTCGGCTCGGCCCGGACCTTTCGTGGGCGTCAACTGCGGCGCCATCCCGCCCAGCCTGGTGGAGAGTGAGCTGTTCGGGCACGTGAAGGGCGCGTTCACCGGCGCTGACTCGGCGCACCCGGGGCTGATCCGCAGCGCGCATCGCGGCACGCTCTTCCTCGATGAGATCGGGGATCTGGAGCTGGGAGCGCAGGCGGCGTTGCTGCGCGTGCTGCAGGAGCGCGAGGTGAGGCCGGTGGGCTCTGCCCGGGCGCTGCCGGTGGACGTGCGGGTGCTCTCCGCCACCCATCGGGACCTGGACGCCCTGGTGGAGAAGGGCGCCTTCCGCGCTGATCTGCTGGCGCGGCTGGCTGGCTTTCGCTTGCGCTTGCCGCCGCTCTGGCAACGCCGCGAGGACATCGGGTTGCTGATCGCCCGGCTGCTGTCCGCGCGGCGCAGCGAGCTGGGCACGGGGCTGCGCTTCGAGCCCGAGGCGGCGCGCCGCCTGTTCAACTATCGCTGGCCGCTCAACATCCGCGAGCTCGACAACTGCCTGCGCGCTGCGACCGTGCTGGCGCGCGGCGGCGCCATCGGCGAGGAGCACCTGCCCGAGCAGCTGCGGGCAGCGCCCGGGCCAGAGCCAGCGACGCCGCCAGCGCAGCTGAGCGATGCGGATCGCGAGCACCGCGAGCAGCTCATCCTGCTCTTTCGCGAGCACCGCGGCAACGTGAGCGCCGTCGCGCGGCACCTGGGCAAGGCGCGCACTCAGGTGCAGCGCTGGCTCAAGCGATACCAGCTGGATCCGCGAGACTACCAGGAGTGAACGCCGCGCTGCCCGCAAGCTGCTGCTCGGGCAAGAGCAGGCCCTCCAGCACATCGTCGGGCAGCTTTCGGGGCCGCGTGCGCTCGTCCACGCAGGCCAACAGGACACTGGCTTCGACCAGTAGCTCCCGCTCCGCGGGGTCTGGCTGCTCGCGGCTCACCACATAGTCGAAGCGCACGGTCACCCGCGACGCTGCACCCAGACGCGTCTCCAGCCGCAACACGTCCTCGAAGCGCGCGGGTTTGCGGTAGCGCACGTTGAGCTCCACCACCGGCATGTGAAAGCCGCGCTCGACCATGGCCTTGTACGGTAGCGCGCGGCGGCGCAGGTATTCTAGCCTGCCGCGCTCGAACAGCGCCACATAGCTGGCATGGTGCACGATGCCCATCAGGTCCGTCTCTACCACGCTGATGCGGTGAAACGTGTGGGTGCAGCAGTGCTCGGGGATGTCCGCTTCGGCGAGACGTGACTTGGGGGAGCTCATGGCCAGGGCTCAGCTCTTACCATGGCCGGGGCTCGCGCTCGGGTGCTCTTCCTCCCAGTCTTCGACCGTACGTGGCCAGTCGCTACCCAGCAGGCGGGAGAGCGAGCGGTCAGCGAGCATCTTGCCCCCGGTCTGGCAGCGCGGGCAGTAATTGACCTCGTTCTCGGCGTAGCGAATGCGCTGCACCAGGGTGCCGCAGGCAGGGCAGGGCTGGCGATAGCGACCGTGCACGGCCATCTCGGGCCGAAACGCGGTCACTTTCTTGGGAAAGTCGTCCTTCGCTTCTTCGCGTAGCAGCGCCGTCCAGTGTTCCAGCGTCTGTTGCATTGCACGGTGGAGCTTGCGAATCTGGGCAGCGTCCAGGCGTGCCGTGAGCGTCACGGGCGAGAGCCCTGCGGCATGCAGGATCTCGTCGGAGTAAGCATTGCCGATCCCACTGAAGAGGTGGGGAGCGGTGAGCGCGCGCTTGAGGGTACGATTCTCGGAGCACAGGCGCTGCTTGAACTCTGCATAGCTGCAGGTCAGGGGCTCGAGCCCCCCGCGATCGTGTGCCTGCAGCGCCTCCTCGCCCGCCACCACGTACAGGCTGGCGCGGCGCTTGCTGCTCTGCTCGGTGAGTACCAGGCTACCGCTGGAGAAATCGAACGCGGCCAGGTTCTGCTTGGCGGCAATCGACGCTCCGGCGGCCTTCCAGTGCAGGCGCCCCGCGATCATCAGGTGCAGGACCAGGAACAGCTCGCCCTCCAGCACGATCACGATGCGCTTGCCCAGTCGGCGAACGCCTTGCACCGCTCGCTCCTTCACCATCGACAGCGGAGGCTCCACCGAGCGCAGCAGGAAGGGGCTGCGCAGGCGCACCCCGAGCAGGGTGGCCGAGTCGGTCAGCGCGGCCAGGCGCTCGACATACACGGTGACATCAGGCAACTCCGGCATGGACCGAGGACCGGCGCAGCCAGCTCAAGGCTTGGCAGGTGGAGGGTGCGTGCTGGTGCGCTCGTCTGCCTTGCCCGGAGTGTCGGCGGGGCGCTCCTCCCGCATGCTGTCGAGCAGAGCATAGAAGGGTTTGCGGGCCTCTTTGATGGTGTTGGCGGGCGCGGTCAGCTTGAAGAAGTACTGCGCACCAGAGGGAGCCACCACGATGCCACCCAGCAATCCATAGTTCTCGCGCTCACCGCGATCACCCATGCCGCCATTGAATTTGCCCTTGGGCACCTCCACGATCGCCTGGCGGGTCTCGTTTACGGTCCGCTCCGTGCGCACCACCGACTTCATCGGCATGCCGCTGAACTCATTGATCCAGCGCTGGATGTTGGGCTCGATATCGCCACCGAGGATGAAGACGTTGAGCTCGCCCGTCTCCTTGTCACCCTTCGCCGGGGGGACCTCGTAGCTGGCGACTCGCATTCCGGTCGCGCTCACCTTCTTCCATTGCGGCGGGTCGTCCCACTCCAGGCGCTTGATCGCGGGCCTGGCCGGCTCCGGCGCAGCAGCGGGCTGGGCCTGCGCCACGGGCGCGGGCGCAGCGGGCGCCGCAGGTGTGGCGGGCGCCGGCTCCGGCGGCTTTTCCTTCTGGCAGCCGCTCACCAGAAGGGCCGCGGCGAGCGCCAGCGCGGGGCAAAACTGCTGCTTCATCACCCTCGTATAGTGCGCGAATTCTGCAGAATCGAGGGGCTCGTGTTAGCCTGACCGCGTGGGCCGTACTGGGTCGCGTGTGGCGCTGAAGCTCGGCGCTCGTGTTCGATCCTGGCTGGGTAGCCTCGTCGCGGCCAGCGTCCTGGCCCAGGGCGGTGGGCTCGCGCGCGCGCAGGCGCCAGCCACGGCGCCCGCAAATGAGCCAGCGCCAGCGACGCCTCCCGCTCCGCCCGCGCCCGCGCAGCCGAGCCCACCCGCTGAGGCTGCGCCCGCAGAGCCCGCTGCGGCAGAGCCCGCTGCGGCAGAGGCAGTGCCGGCCTCGGGGCTGAATGGGGGCACCGTGGCGCCGCGGCGCGAGCTCTTGCCGGGTGGCGCGCCGCTCCGCACGGAGCTCCAGCTCGAGGATGCATCGCTGCGCTACCTGATCGAAGACATCGAGGTCAGGGGCAACACCAAGACGCAGCGCCGCGTGGTGGAGCACTTTGTGCCGTTCCGTCGCGGCGACGTGCTGGACGTGGACAATCCTGCGCTCGAGCTCACCCGCTATCGCCTGCTTGGCAGCGGCTTCTTCCGCGACGTGCAGCTCTCCCTGCGCAAGGGCTCGGCGCGCGGGCGCGTGATCCTCGTGATCGAGGTCACCGAGCGGAACACCCTGGTCGTGACCGATCTGGCGATGGGCTTGTCGGCGGATACGGACGCCGACGGGGAGCGCCGGCCGCTGGCCGCCTTTGCGGGGGTTGCGGTCGCCGAGCGCAACCTCGCGGGCAGCGGTATCACGCTCGGCAGCGCCCTCGCCATCTCTCAGGGGGCCACCACCGAGGAGGCCATCGATCAGTTCGGCCTGCGCGTGCGCTTCTTCGATCCAGCGTTCCTGGGCAGCCGCTGGGCGCTGTCTGGAGAGCTGCTGTACAACGACGCGCTCGACTTCTTCGGCAACGCACGGGTGATGGTCGATGACGTGCGCCAGAGCTCCCCGTCGTACGCGGTGGTGGAGTACACGCGCTCCGGCGGGCAGATCGGCATCGGCTATCCGACATCGCTCACGACCCGGCTGTGGCTCGGCTATCGCCTCGAGTCGATCGGCGACGTGCGCATCCCGCGCGCGGCGGCCAGCGACTACCGCGGGATCGTCGAGCCAATCGACTTCGAGATTTTGCCGGGCCGCAGCGTACTGTCCACCGTGCGTGCCTCGCTGGAGTACGACACGCGGGATCATCCGTGGATGCCCACCCGCGGCTGGCTGGCTTCGGCAGCGCTGGAGCTCAGCCCCGCGCCGGCGGGCAGCGACTATCCCTACGAGAAGCTCGACCTGAAGGCGCACCGCTGGTGGGCGCTACCCAGGGGCCATGTCCTCGGGCTGGAGCTGTTCCTGGGTGCCATTGCTGGAGACGCGCCGTTCTTCGAGCAATATTACGTCGGCGATCTCACCGATTTTCAGCCCGGGCGCTTGCTGGGCCTCAACTTCGATCGCCGGCCTGCGCCCAACTTCCTGCGCACCGCGATCGATCAGGTGCGCTACGCCGAGTACGCCGTCAAGCTGAACGCGGAGTATCGCATCCCGGTCTACCGCGGTACGCGCTCCATCTTTGGCATCGAGGCGTTCGCGAGCTTCGGCGCGTTCGCGCTGGCGGGCCCGCGCGAGGTGACGCGCCCCGCACCCAACCTCTCGGCTCTGCAGCGGGTGCCCATGGATCTCACGGGCAACCTCGGCTTTCGTCTCGACACCAGCCTGGGCGGCTTCGTGCTGACGTTCTCGAACGTGTTCGGGTTCCTGCCCGTGCGCCAGGGAGACGATCGGTGAGCAAGCGGGGCTGCCGGCGCCGCGCCGGGGCGTGGCTTGCCGGCTGCTTGCTCGGGACCACGCTGGCCTTGCCGGCGAGCGCACAGGAGGTACCGGTGCCTGCACCGCCGAGCGGACCCCGTGAAGCGCGCTTCGAGTGGGACGCCGCGCGGCGCTGGCTGTTCGTCTCGCTCGCGTTCCGGGACGTGGCGGACGCCGGGGTGCTGCGCAAGCTCAAGCTGGGGCTACCGACGACCATCGTTCTGACCGGCATCCTGTACGCACAGGGCACGGAGCAGCCGCTGGCCAGCACCTTGCAGAACTGCAAGATCACCTGGCACGTCTGGGAGGAGATGTATCGGGTCGAGGTGAATCGCCCCGATCAGCAGACGGTGCGACAATGGAGCCCCACCCTCAACGGCGTGCTGCGACGCTGTGCGCAGACCGAGCACTTGCCGGTGGCGCACGTCAGCCAGCTGCCAGAGGATAAGCCGCTACTATTGCGGGTGAAGGTGCTGGTCAACCCCGTCAGTCAGGAGCTGCTGCACAAAATCCAGAGCTGGATCAGCCGGCCCTCGAACACCGCCAGCGCCTCCACCGGTAGCATCCTGTTCAGCACCTTCACGGGTCTGTTCATGACCCAGCTCGGCGAGGCCGATCGCGTGCTGGAGTTCACGACCCGCCCCTTCAACCCGCGCTGACACGGCAAAAACGCCACGCTGGCGATGTGGACAGATGCCGTTCCATCAGGCGCCGCGGCCGTGGAAAGCGGGTATAGTCGAACGACACTCGTGGCGAGCCCGGTTCTTTGCGAGCGCTTGCGCTGGACGGGCGCTGCCTGCGGCGCGTTTGGCGCTCTGATCGGTTTGACGGCGTTTGTCGGCTGGGTGCTGGGTAATGAGTTGCTCAAGGGCAGCTTCGTCGCCGGCATCACCATGAAGACGAACACGGCGCTGTGCCTCACCCTGCTCGGCGTTCAGGTGCTGGCGCTGGGGCAGCGCAGCGGCCGAGCGCGCTGGCTGCCCCGGTCTATTGCGACGCCGCTGGCGGGGCTCGTCGTGGCCATCGGTCTGGGCACCCTCGCGCAGCACCTGTTCGGCATCCGTCTCGGCATCGATGAGCTCCTCTTCGCCGAGCCCGTGGGCGCCGTGGCCACCACCAGCCCCAATCGCATGGGGCCTGTCGCATCGTCGTGCCTGTCCGCGCTGGGCTTTGGGCTGCTCCTGATCGACGTGCGGACGCGGCGCGAGCGAGCCCCGTTTCAATACCTCGCGGCGGGCGTGATCCTGATCACGTCGGTGCCGTTGCTGGGCTTTCTCTTCGATGCTCGCGCGCTGTTCAGCATCAGCAAGATCACAGGCATCGCCATGCCCACTGCCGCTGCGCTCTGGCTGCTGGCGCTGGGGCTCTTGCTCGTGCGTCCGGAGGTGGGCTGGATGCGGCGGCTGGTGGCGAACGACAGCGGCGCGCTGCTGCTGCGCCGCCTGTTGCCGGCGGCGGTCGTCGTGCCGGTGCTGCTCATGCTGCTGCGCATCTGGGGCCAGCAGCAGGGCCTGTACGATCAGGTCGTGGGTCGCGCCATCCTGGTGATCGGCTTCATCGTGGTGTTCACGGCCGTCGTCTGGCGTACGGGGGACGTGGTGTACCGCCAGGCCACCCTGGCGGCGAGAGCGGAGCGTGAGCTGCATGCCCAGCTGCTGCAGTCGCTGGAGGCACTGGCGGACGCCGACCGGCGCAAGACCCAGTTTCTGGCGGTGCTGGCACACGAGCTGCGCAACCCGCTCGCGCCCGTGCGTACGGCCGTGCACCTGCTGCGCACCCGGCAGGGCGCGGATGCCTCTGCGGGCCACACCTGCGCCGTGATCGAGCGTCAGATCGAGCACCTGGCGCGGTTGATCGACGATCTGATGGATGTCAGCCGCATCTCTCAGGACAAGCTGGAGCTGCGCAAGTCGCCGGTGAAGCTCGCCGAGGTGATCTCGGGCGCGCTCGAGGCCAGTCGCTATCTGCTGGACCAGCACCAGCACGAGCTGAGCGTCCAGCTGCCGCCGGATGACGTGCAGCTCGAGGCCGATGCTGCGCGCCTGGTACAGATCTTCACCAACCTGCTCAGCAACGCCGCGCGCTACACCCCGGACGGGGGGCGCATCAGTGTCAGCGCCGAGCTCGTGCCGAGCGGCGCGCCAGAGGCTGGCGCTGCCAGCGATCCGGCGAGCGCGACCGAGTTGCTCGTCACCGTGGCCGACAGCGGCGTGGGCATCGCGCCGGACCAGCTGGTGCGCATTTTCGACATGTTCTATCAGGCGCGCACGGACGATCAGGAGGCACGGCAGGGGCTGGGCATCGGTCTCGCGCTGGTGCGCAAGCTGGTGGAGTTGCACGGCGGAAGCGTCAGCGCTCACAGCGCTGGGAGCGATCGAGGCAGCACGTTTCAGGTGCGGCTGCCGGCGCGCATGGTCGCTGCCGCTGCGCCCGCCGTTACGTCGGACGTGGCTGCCACCTCACCGGAGCTGGACAGCCTGCGTGTGCTGGTGGTGGAGGACAACATCGACTCCGGCGAGATGTTGACCGAGCTGCTGCAGCAGACGGGCGCGGAGGTGCACCACGTGGCGGACGGTGACGCTGCGCTGCTCACCGGTGAGCGCCTGCGTCCCCAGGTCGTGCTGCTCGACATCGGGCTCCCGGGCAAGACAGGGTACGAGGTGGCGCGAGAGGCGCGCGCCACCACTTGGGGGGAGCGCGCCTTCATCGTGGCCTTGACGGGCTGGGGCTCGGCCGAGGATCGCGAGCGCACCCGCGCCGCGGGCTTCGACCGCCACCTGGTCAAGCCGGTGCAGCCGAAGGCCTTGCTCGATCTGATCGCGGAGCGCAGAGACACCGAGCTGCTCGGCAGCAAGGCGGCCCAGGCGTGAGCGGCGCGGATCAGGCGCGCTTGGCCGCGAGCCAGTCGAGCATGCGCGGCGCGGGCCAGGCGTTGACCACCTGCTCCGGAGCCACGCCGGCGCGCTGAGCGTTCAGCGCTGCGAACTGGATACGCCCGAGCTCCGCCTCGTGATGGGCGTCGCTGGTCAAGATCAGTGCCACCCGCCGCTGGCGCGCCACCCGCAGCATGTCCACGGACAGATCCAGCCGCTCCAGGCTGCCATTGATCTCGAGCGCGGTACCGGTACGCTCGGCGGCGGCCAGCACCGCCTCGAGATCGAGCTCGATGCCCGGGCCGGAGCCGATGTGGCGGGCCGCGAGGTGGCCGATCATGCGCACCGACGGATCCTCCATGGCGCGCACGATGCGCTGCGTCTGGGCGGCGCGCTCCAGCTCAAAGTGCGAGTGAACGGAGGCCAGACAGAAATCGAACTGTGCGCGAAACTCCGGGTCGTAGTCCAGCTCTCCCTCGGGCCCGATGTTCAGCTCCACGCCGTGGAGCAGCCGTAGCTCCGTGCCGAGCTCCGCTTGCAGCGACCGGATCTGTGCGGCCTGCTCCAGCAACTGTGCTCGCCCGACGCCGGCGCGCGTACCCTCCGCGTGCTCTGTGATGGCCAGCGCCCGGTAGCCACGCGCACGCGCGCTCTGCACGACCTCGCGCAGGCTGGAACGAGCGTCTCCCGACAGCTCGGTGTGCACGTGAAAGTCCCCGAGCAGCGCTGGCAGCGGCAAGGGCAGGCGCCCAGCCTCGGCGGCCTCGATCTCGCCGCCGTCCTCCCGCAACACAGGTGGGATGAAGGGCAGACCCAGCGCAGCATAGATCGCGGCCTCCGTCTCGCTGGCCACCACCTTGCCGCTGTCCAGCTCGGAGAGCGCGTATTCGTTCAGGGTGAGGCCGCGCGCCAGGGCCCGCTGGCGCAGCTTGATGTTGTGGCCCTTCGAGCCGGTGAAGTAGAGCAGGGCGGCGCCCAGCTGATGGTCCGCGACCACGCGCAGATCCACCTGGACCTCGCCGCGGGTGACGATGCTGGTCTTGCCTTCACCCTGGGCGAGCACGCGGTCGACCACGCTGGAGCGGATCAGCGCCTGCATCACGGGCTCGGCGGCGCTGGCCGTGACGATGATGTCGATGTCGCCGATGGTCTCCGAGAAGCGCCGCAGCGAGCCCGCGTACTGCGCGTGACTGACCCCGGGCACGGCGCGCAGCTCCTCCAGGATACGCTCGGCCAGCGGCAGCGCGTCAGCAATGGGGCTGCGGTCGAGCACGCCTTGCTCCTCCAGCTTGGCGACCGCCAGCCGCAGCTTCTCCTCCGACTTCTCGCCGAAGCCCTTGAGCCCGCGCAGGCGCTGCTCGGCCAGCACCCGACGCAGATCCGCCAGGGACTGCACCCCCAGCTCTGCGCGCAGGCGCCCCAGCATCTTGGGCCCCAGGCCCTGAATGCGCAGCAGCGCCACCACGCTCTGCGGGTGCTTGGCGCGCAGCTCGTCCAGGCGCTGCACCCTGTCGGTCTCGATCAGCTCGCGGATCTTCTCGGCCGTGCTCTTGCCGATGCCCTCGATCTGCTGCAACTCCTTGAGGCTGAGCGCGCTCAGCTCCGCCGTCTGGGCGTTGATGGCGTGCTCCGCGCTCTCGTACGCGCGCACCCGGAAGGACTGGGGGTTCTCCTCTTCCAGCAGGGTGAGCTGGGCCAGCTCACGCAACATCTCCAGGATCTCTCGCTTGCCGGCCGCCATTGCGAAGGTCACAGCATAAGAGCGCGCGGCAGCGAGTCAATTCGGACGAGCGCCAGCGCCGGCGTAGGGCTACGCTGCAGGGCGTGTCCAGGGACGAGCCGGCCGAGATCCTGCAGCTCGAGGGGCATGAGGTGCGGGTCACGCACCCCAGCAAGCTGTACTTTCCAGCGCTCGGGATCAGCAAGCTCGAGCTGGCGCGTTACTTCCTGGCGGTGGCCGGCGCTCCCGGCGCGGGCGGAGCGCTGGCGGGCGTGGCAGGGCGGCCCATCGTGCTCAAGCGCTTCGTCAACGGCGCGGAGGGGGAGCCCTTTTACCAGAAGCGCGCGCCGGAGAAGCGCCCGGAATGGCTGCGCACGGTCACGCTCTCCTTCCCGTCGGGGCGAACCGCCGAGGAGGTGGTGATCGACGGGGTGGCGAGCTTGCTCTGGGTGGTCAATCTGGGCTGCATGGAGCTGCATCCGCACCCGGTGCAGGCCACGGATCTGGAGCACCCGGACGAGCTGCGCGTGGATCTCGATCCTGGCCCGGGCGTGGACTTTGCTGACGTGCGCAGGGTGGCGCTGGAGGTGCGCGGGTTGCTCGCTGAGCTGGGGCTGGTGGGCTTTCCAAAGACGAGCGGCTCGCGCGGTCTGCACATCAACGTGCCCATCGAGCCGCACTGGGGCTTCGCGGAAGTGCGCCGCGCAGCTCTGGCGCTCTCGCGGGAGGTGGAGCGCCGAGCGCCCGCCCAGGCCACCTCCAAGTGGTGGAAGGAGGAGCGGCACGGGGTCTTTCTGGACTACAACCAGAACGCCAAGGATCGCACGACAGCCGCGGCGTATTCGGTGCGCCCGCTGCCAGACGCGCGCGTGTCGATGCCGCTGTCGTGGGCCGAGGTGCCCGACTGCGAACCGGGAGACTTCACTCTGCGCAGCGCCGCGCGGCGCTTTGCGGAGTGCCCGGATCCACATGCCGGGCTGGCTCGCTCGGCGCGCTCGCTGGAGCCGCTGCTCGAGCTGGCTGCGCGCGACGATGCTCGAGGGCTGGGCGATGCGCCCTGGCCGCCGCATTTCCGCAAGGCCGAGGGGGAAGGCACGCGCGTTGCCCCGTCGCGCGCACGTCGGCGCGGCGCCAAGCAGGCCACGTCCGAGGGCGCGGCGCCGAAGGCCGGCGGCCGGCGCTCGAGCATGCCGTTGATCGTCGTCGCCCACTCCCCGGACAAGAGCGCTGCGCTGGCCGGGCTGGAACGCTGGAAGGCGCGGCACCCGCAGGCGGCGGCGCTGCTCGCGCCGGATGACGTGCTGGTGGACGCGATGCGAGGCCGCTCCTCCACCTGGACCCGGGTGCGCATCAACCTGCGTCATGTGCCCGAGGCGGAGCGGCCCGCGCAAGAGACGCCGGATCCCGACGAAGATCCAACGCGCGCCTGGCGCGAGCACGCGCGCGCACGGCGCAAGCCGGCGCCAGAGGAGTGAGCGGCGTGCCCGCTCAGGGAGCGCCAAAGATACGTGCTACTTCCTCCGGCGGCACGACTTCCAGCTGAGCGTAGGTGCAATCCCGGACGGGCTTGTCCGGTCGCCAGCGCCGGAACTGCGCGGTGTGGCGGAAGCGCGCGCCTTGCATGTGATCGTACGCCACCTCCACCACCAGCTCCGGCCGCAGCGGCTGCCAGGAGAGATCTTTGCCCTGGCTCCAGCGGCTCTTGCCTCCCGGCATTCGGCCCGCCTGCGCCGGGTCGTCTCCACCTTGCTCGGCCCAGCTTTGCCAGGGATGGTGCTCGAGCGCTCGCTCCCGGTAGGGTGCCAGCAGCGCCAGCAGCTCGCGCCGCTTGGCCGCGGTGAAGCTGGCCACCACGCCCACGTGCTGGAGCTGGCCACCCTCGTCATGCAAACCCAGCAGCAGTGAGCCGATGGCGCTGCCCTCGCCGCCCTTGTGCCAGCGAAAGCCAGCGACGACACAGTCGCACTCGCGCTCGTGCTTCACCTTGAGCATCACCCGCTTGTTGGGCTCATAGGCTCCCGCCGCGTGCTTGGCCATGACGCCATCCAGGCCCGCGCCCTCGAAGCGCTGGAACCAGTCTGCGGCGACGGCGCGGTCCCGGGTCAGCGGGGTGAGATGCAGGGGGGGCTGGACGTCCTCGAGCAGACGCGCGAGCTCTGCCCGGCGCTCGGCGAAGGGCAGCTGCTGCAGATCGCGATCGCCCTCGGCAAGCACGTCGAAGAACACCATCGAGGAGGGCATCTGCTGCGCGAGCAGCTTCACCCGCGACGCAGCAGGGTGAATGCGCATCTGCAGCGCGTCGAAGTCCAGCACCCCGCCGCGCGCGATCACGATCTCGCCGTCGAGCACCACCCGCTCCGGCAGCCCGCGCAACAGCACCTCCACCAGGTCGGGGAAGTAGCGGTTCAGCGGCTTGCTGTCCCGGCTCTGCAGCAGCAGCTCGCTGCCGTCGCGGAAGACGAGCGCGCGGAAGCCGTCCCACTTCGGTTCAAAGAGCCACTCCTGGCCATCCGGCAAGGCGGCGACCCTCTTGGCCAGCATGGGCAGAACGGGGGCAGGGATGGGAAAGCTCACCCGGCGAGCTTGCCCCGGAACGTCCTGGCTCGCCGCCCTCCCAGTGGCCCCCCACAAAAAAAGTTGGCAGGGGGGCTTGCACCGACAGCTGGCGTGCGCAGTCTGCTGGTGTTCGCGGTTCCGCGAGCTCCCGGTGGCCGGAGAGGCCCCGCATGCGCAGGCGGCTCAGGCCACCCGGCAGCGGGCTGGAGCGCGAGAACCGGAACTTTTCCCGGCGTTTTGCCACTCGCAAGCGTATCCAGGAGGTATTCTCATGTTGTCTCGTTACAACGTCTCGGGCTCACTGTTTCCCCTGTTGGGAACCCCCTCGCTGCCGGGCTTCGGCATGGGCGAGGTAATGAATCGGCTGTTTGACGACTTCGAGGTTGCGCTGGAGAGCGTCCGCCCGCGCATCTTTGGTCAGGGCCGCGTGCAGGTGCACGATGGCGGGGACGCAGTTCAGCTCGCCGTGGACCTCCCCGGCTGCCGCCAGGACAGTATCGATCTGGCTATCGAGGGCACGACGCTCTCCCTCTCCGCGGCATCGCCGGAGACCACGGTCCCCGAAGGCTTCACCCTGATCCATCGCGAGCGACAGCCGGCCGCGCTGCAGTGGTCGGTGGAGCTGCCGTACCCGGTGCAGGTGGACGCGATCTCCGCGACGTTCCAGCAAGGTCGCTTGCTGGTCAACCTGCCCAAGGCTGAAGCCGCCAAGCCGCGAGCCATCCCCGTCACGACCGCCTGACCAGGAGAAAGGAGCAAGAATCATGTCCCAAGCATCGCTGGAGACCATCCCCACCAACTCTTCGATGACCAGCAATGGGCACCGTTCGGCCCCGACCTGGCGCGTGACCCCGCTGTGTGACGTGTATGAGAGCGATAGCGAGTACCTGCTCGTCATCGACATGCCTGGCGCCAGCTCTGATTCGCTGAGCGTCGAGCTCACCGGTAATGAGCTGGCGATCAAGGCTCAGCGTGCACCGTCCAGCCAGGGCTCGGACGTGGCCACCACGATCTTTGAACGCCGCATCGAGCTGCCCGCCGACGTGGACGGCGGCAGCACCTCGGCGCAGCTGCAGGGCGGCGTGCTGCGAGTGCAGATCGCCAAGGCGGCATCGGCTCGACGGGTGAAGATCCCGGTTGCCGCCAACTGAATCGAGCGCATCAGAGAGTCCGCATTGAAGAAAAAATCGAGGTTCCTTACCCCACATCACCTGCGGTGATGAAAGGCGTGCCCGGCACGCAGTCCGGCAAATCGCCGGCAAGCCGCGAGCTCTTCGCAATACCCCTTGCGCGAGGAGCTCGCGCCATTTTGTGCCCGCGCCGGCAAGCGCTTTGACCTGGCCGGGGATTACCGGCTACCAAGGGCAGCGTGGGCATATTGATCTTCAGCAAGACGTGCGGGTACCGGCACGACTCGATCCCGGCGGGGATCGCAGCCGTTTCGCGTCTCGCCCGCGCGCGTGGCCTGCCGGTGGAGGCGACTGAAGACGCCGGGTCCTTTCGGCCCGAGGTGCTGAGCCGGCTGCAGGCAGTGGTCTGGCTGTCGCCGATCGGCTCCGTTCTGGATCCGGAGCAGCGCCGCGCGTTCCAGGCCTTCATCCGGGCAGGCGGCGCCTATCTGGGCATTCACGCTGCCAGCGCGTGTGAGCCGGACTGGGAGTGGTACGGACAGCTCGTGGGCGCGCGCTTCACGCAGCACCCGCCGCTGCAGCCGGCGCGCGTGCTGGTCGAGGATGCAACACACCCTGCCACTCGGCACCTGGGCAAGACCTGGCTGCGCTCGGACGAGTGGTACGACTTTGATCGCAACCCGCGCTCCAAGGTGCGCGTGCTGCTGACCGTGGACGAGGCCAGCTATGAAGGCGGCCTCATGGGCAGCGATCATCCGCTGGCCTGGTGTCATGAGCTGGAAGGCGGGCGCGCGTTTTACACGGCGCTCGGCCATGCTGCGGCCGACTACGACGACGCCGCGTTTCTGGCGCACCTGGACGGTGGCCTGAGCTGGGCGCTCGGGCCAGAGCCCTGAGCGTCGCAGGCGGCCAGCTCAGTCGTGACGGAACTGGCGGCGGTCGCGCTCACCGCGCCGCTGGCCGCGCTCGTCGTCGCCGGAGTGATCGCGGTCGCGCGCGTGGCGGCTGCGCCGATCGTGCTCGCGCCGCTCCGCCGCACGCTGCTCGGAGGCGCGCCGCTGCTCCTCGAAGCGTTGCCGCCGTTGCTCGGCCTGGCGCGCGCGCTCGTGGCGCCGGTGCTCTTCCGCGCGGCGATACTGCTCTGCCCGCCGGCGCTCCTCTGCCCGGCGCTGCTCGACCTCGTGTCGCGCACGCTCCAGCTGCCGGCGTTCCTCTATGCGGCGCTCTGCACGAACATGCGAGTGGTCTCGCCGCGGCGCCAGGTATGCAGGCCCGCGACGCACACGATATTCGCGCAGCTCGGCGGGCTCGTCACGGAAGACGATCCAGCGATCACGCGTGCGATAGTACCAGCGGCCCTCCACCAGGTATGCGGGCGCACCCCGATAGTAGACGCTCGGGTAGTATTCCACACGTGGCGGCGGCTCCACGTATTGTGCGGGATAGTCGTAGACGAGCTCGCCGCTGGCGTGTGCGAGACAGCCGGGCAGGGCTGCCAGCACGAGCGCGCCCAGGCCGAGCACCCATGACGCTCGCCGCAGAGAGCTACGAGCAAGGTCGATCGAGATCATGTTTGGGTTAAAAGCAAGGGTGATGCCAGGCGGACGAGCGGCGGGCCTCAAAGAGCGCGGACGCTGTGATCTCGCTGCGGTACGTTGCAGCGGTGATGCGCGAGGGCTCGAGCTCGTTGCCCGAGGTACGACAGCGGAGTCTGCCTTCGTCACCCTGTACGCGTAACCGCCGGCGTAACGCCGCCTGGTTACACGCCCCGAGCAGGTTGCAGGCCCGGGGAGATACTGCGCAGCGCGCAGCGCGTGCCCACCCGTATCACACGTGAATCGGGCTCATAGCCCATCGATGCACAGCACCAGCAGCCGCAGCAGCTCCGCGTCCGGGCGCGGATTGCGATCCAGCTGGGCCCGTGCCTGGCTCGCGAACAGCTCCCAGGTGGCGCCATCCGCATCGGGGCGGTGCCGCTGGAAGTGCTGGATGAGCGCGTCGCGAAAGAGCCACGCGATCTCCGAAGGCCGATGAGGCTCCGGCAGTGAAAGACGATGGCCGAACATCTCCAGCTCCTCGCCGGCGGGGCGGATCTCCTCGAGAATGTGCTCGACCACATCAAACGGCGCTCGGGGCGCTGGCCTTGCCGGACGCAGCTGACCGAGCTCGACTTCGTAGGGATAGGGGAGTGCCATGTCGGGGCTAGAGCACGAGCCGTGCCGAATCTACAAACGCGCGCAATTATATGAAACAAGGGCGCACGAGTGTCGCAATGGCCGGTGACATTTCGACCCTTCGTGACAACCCGCGCGCCAGGCGAGGCTGGTTGCCACGCGAGGGCAGAAGATCACTGTCCGTCGCTGGGCGCTTCGTCGAAGGTCGGCAGGATGTCGAACGGATCCGGCGCGGGGTACACGGCCAGGATGGCGATGGCGTAGTAGTTGTGCTGGTGGCTGACCGCCGCCAGATCCACCGGTGGAAAGCCGCGCAACACGCACTGGATGGCGCGTCGCGCCTGGGGGCCGCGCCACTTGCCGCTCTTGCCAGGGAACAGGTTGTAGCGCCCGCTGTCGAAGTCCACCTCGAGCACGAAGTTGATGCTGCCCTCCTTGCCCGTGCGCGGCGCACAGTCCACGGCGCCGAGGATGCTGCTGCGCAGGGCCTCCTCCAGCGCCGGCAGGGAGTCGCAGAGCTCGCCATCGCTGGCGATCTGATTTGCCGAAGGGCCACACTTGACCCGCTGGATGGGGCCAAGCAGCACCTGGGCCGTTGGGCTCGAGGCGTCCGCCTCGCCCTCGCGGAAGACGCCGCCGAAGGCCGCGACACCCGCGTCCGGCTGGCTCGCGCCGGGAACTCCGCTCGGCCGGCGTAGCAGATACATCGGCACGGCCAGCAGCGCGAGCGAAAGCATGCCACCCAGCACCACCTGCGCGCGCAGCGGGCGCTCGCCACCCGCCCTGCCGCGGCTGAGACGCCGAAGGCCGGCTTCGCTGCTGGGCGGCAGGGGATGTGAGCTGCGCGCCAACGGCGTCAGACGGAGGAGAGAAGCTCTTCGGCCGTGACGTTACCCTCGGCCAGGGCGATGTTCGCCTTCAGATCGAGGCTCTCTGGCGTGGTGCCGCGCACCTGCGCGACGATCTGCTCCACCACGTTGCGCGCCTCATCCAGGGTGGGCCCGGTCATGGCGACGGCAAACTTCAGCGCGTCGGTGCGGCCGGCGGTTACCGGCACCATGCTCAGCAGCAGCACCTCGGTCAGCTCCGCCACCCGCTGCGCCGCGCGGCGCAGCGCGAGCATCTCCAGGATGGTGGGGCGATCATGCGGGGAGCGGTTGGCGCTGCAGATCTCGTACGTGGCCACGGTGAGCGGCACGCGATCCCAGCGGGCGAAGTCCAGCTCATCCTGCAAGGCCGCCAGCATCTCCTTGCGCTTCCACAGCCCGGTCAGGCCGTCTCGCTGCGCCAGGTACTCCATGGCGCGCAGGTGCTGGGGCGAGCCCTTCTCGAAGCTCACGAGCTTGATTCGGCACTCACCCAGCTGCACCTCACCACCGTGCAGCAAGCTCACCGTGCGCTTCCGCTCGTAGCTGTGATCTGCGTAGCTGCCGTTGGTGCTGCCGAGGTCCGCCACGATCCAGGTGCCCGCCTGCCACTGCGCACGGGCGTGGGCGCCGGAGCAGGTGGGCTCGGCGATGCAGATGTCCTGATTGGCGCGGCGCCCGATCGTGACCTGCGGCTTCTCCAGCGGAAACAGGCGGCCTGCCAGCTCCTCCGCGTTGTAAGCAAACGTCACCAGCAGCGACTGCGCTCCGGGCGTAAAGGTGCGGGCCACCGCGCGCCCCAGCGGGGGGCCGGGAGAGATGCGCTCGCGCGGGATCTGAGCGTGGCTGGTGGTGAGCGCGGACGGATTGAAGAAGCGCAAGCGCCGCGCCTTCGGGCGCATGCGCGGATCTTCATGCAGCGCGCGGAAGACCTGCTTCACCTCGTCTATCGACAGCCCCGAGGGCACGTCGAACATGATCTGCTCGCGCATGGGCTTGCCGCGCGGGCGGTAGCCCGGCTCCGGCACCTTGCATGTCCACATCTCGAGCAAGGTCAGCCCGAGCGCGTAGATGTCATCCTCGGGGCTCGCGCCGCCTGATTTCAGGCGCTCTGGCGACATGTAGTTGGGCGTGCCGCCGTCCGGCTGCGCCCCGGGCCGCCGCGCGCTCACGCGAGCGCGCTCCCGTGCGAAGCCAAAATCGAGGATGATGGCTCGATCGGCCGTGACCATGATGTTGCCGGGCTTCAGGTCACCATGCACCAGCCCCTGCGCGTGGATGGCGGCGAGGCCCGCCGCAGCTTCGCTGGCGATGGAGCGAAACTCGTCCGCCGTGTATCCGCCCTTGGACTTCTGCCGGCGGATGTGCGTGTGCAACGTCACCCCGTCGATCAGCTCCATGACCAGGATCGGCCCCCACGGGCTCGGTGCCAGGTCGTGCACGCGGCACACGTTGGGATGACCGACGGAGCGCGCGAGCAGCAGCTCATGCCGCAGCGCCTCGTCGTCGCCGGGCATGCGGGATTCCTCCCGCACGATCTTCAACGCCACTGCCTGCTGCGTGCTCCGGTCATAGGCCGAGAACACCTCGCCCATTCCGCCTTTGCCGAGACCTTCCTGGATCTCGTACCGGTCATTGATGACGGAGCCTTTGGCGAGTGGGGGTACCTTCCTCGAGCTCTGAGACATGCGCGTTTCGGTGCGATTCGATCAGCGGGAGATCAACGAGACGCCCCCCACGGAGGGCTCATAACCCTCTCTGATTTGTGCTCAATGTGCAATCGCGCTGCGTGGGGCCCGAATTCGGCGGTTGCTTGGTCGGCCAGAGGGGCGAATGCCGGGGAAGAAGCCAGGCCTCGGTTGCTGGCAGGCGGGCGCGACGAGCACGAGTGCGGAAGAGCACGCGCCCGGTGAACGGCAGCGGCTGCCCGAGTGGCGTGGGCAACTGCTCGAGCGGTCGCCTCGTTGCCGGTTACCTACATGGTCGTGAGCGCTCGGCGCGAAACCTGTGCTGGTGAGCTCGGTGCCTGGCTTGCCAGCACGTTGCGACACCGGCGGCAGCGCGCGCTCCTGCCAGCGACCGAGCTGGTCGAGTGCCCATCAGCGCGAGTGCGTGCTGGCCGTGCGAATCGTCGAGCAGCGCTCGCGCGGCTGGCGCGCAGCGCGCCTTCGTTACATACTCAAGGATGAGCAGCCCCGTGCTTCACGGCTGCTGCGCAATCGTCCTTCTAGCGTCTTTTGCGTGCAGTCCACGGCCGATGTCGGTGCCCCAGCACCCGAGCGCCGAGGCGCGGAACCCAGACGGCGCAGGAAAAAAGAAGCCGCGCAAGCGCCGGCCACTGGTTGCTCCGCCGCCTGCTTACGGCAACAAGATCGTGCTCGAGCGCTCCAGCCAGCAGAGCGAGTCCTCGCCCGAGCACGTGCAGCTCTGAAGTGCTCGGGCCCGGCGCCACGGGCGGCGAGCTCGGCGCCGCCCGCGCCCAGCCGCTCAGCGAAGGCAGACGCGCAGGCGTGCCCACTCTGCGCCGCCACGATTGTCGTGCGCCACGGCCCATAGATAGGCGACGGCCGGCTCTTCCCCGGGCTCGTAGTCGGTGTAGGGATCCGAGCTCCAGCCCAGCACCGCGTCGTTCAGGAGCCGAACCTCCTCCGACACTTCGCCGTGGGAGGCGTAGAAGTTGACCCACATCTGCTCCTGCAGGCTGCTCGAGCGCTGCGCGGCGGCCGCCGCCGCCGAGTCCAGCTCCGCGCTGGCGGGATCGATGAGCGGCATCATTCGGAGCTCGTCGCAGCTGCCGGCGCACACCGGCACGGCGAGCGCTTCCGGACACACATCGGGCGCCTGCATGGCAGGGGGCGGCGGGCAGCTGGCGCCGATGCACAGATCATCCAGCGTGAGCGCAGCGTCGCCGATGGGCTCTCCTCTGAGCGTGGGCACGGCTTCCGGGCGCAGCTCCAGCTCTCCCCACTGCACGCCCTGCACCAAGGGGTTCTGGTTCTCCAGCTCTTCGTAAGCAAAGACCGCGGTGTAGCCCACCACGAAGTCGTCCGAGCCGAGCTCGACGTCGCCCTCGCTGAAGCCGGGCTGCCCGTCGAGATCACTGTAACAGATGAGCGGGAAGTCCCCGCCACTCCTCAGCTCCAGGGTGCCGGCGCAGGCGGCGAACAGGACGTAGTCGAGCCCGTACGGCACGCCCACGGGAGGCGGCGGCCGCGACGAGATGATGTCCGGAGAGGTGGTGAAGCTGAAGCGATCGTTCGCCTCGGCCTGGCCGGGATCCGGCAGCGAGAAGCGGCCGGCGAGGCTCGCCAGCAGCTCAGCTCTGACCTCGGGCGCCGCCTGCTCGTCGCTGGCGACCGCGAGCATGCTGAAGCAGAGCTCGAACAGATCCGCCGGGGGATTCTGGCAGGAGGCGAGCCAGGCGATCTGAGGCGGCGGCCGCTCCGGCTCCGAATCGTGCCAGAGCATCTGCAGCTCCACCGTCGTGCCGGGCGCCGCATAGGGAGCACTCTTGCGCACCGCCAGCACTCGCAGCCCGTGCAGCTCGCTCGCGGGATCAAACTGCTCGCCGCAGCCCAGCAGCAGCGCCGCGCAGCCCAGCAGGCGGACCGTGGCCAGCGAGGCGGCGCGCAGTGAAGCTGCGGCGGATGGCCCGGCGAACGGCGTGGAGAACGGCGAGCGGCTCAAAATTCACCTTTCAGACCGAGGCTCGGAATGATCGGCAAGCCTTGCTGATACGAGCGACGGCTGTAGTCGAAGTTGTACGCGATGTCCTCACGGGCCGGATTGTTATAGGCGTTCCACAGATCCACGTAAAAGGTGAGCGCGAAGGTCTGGAACTGCCACAGCTTTTCCACCCGCAGGTCGAGCTGGTGCACGAGCGGTAGCCGCTCGCTGAAGGGCTCGGCCTGCAGGGGTGTGTAGGCGGCCGCGTCCGCTGCGTAAACGGCAGGCAGGCTCGGCGCCGGCCGCACCGGAGTCTGCAATGGGCCCGAGATGAGGCGGAAGCGAGCGCCGACATTCCAGCCTCGGCCCAGCTGGTAACTGCCGAGCACCGTCAGGATATGGGTCTGGTCGTACTGAAACGGATACTCCTCCGCGCCCGGTCGATCACGCCGCACGCTGCGCGAGAGGGTGTACGCGAGCCAGCCGAAGAAGCGCTCATCCGCCTTGTACTTGAGCAGCGTCTCGGCGCCGATGACGTAGCCGCTGCCCTGATTGTCATAGGCAAACGAGCCGTCCGCCCCCGGGCTGCGCGACACGAGTTGATCCAGATCCTTGTAGAAGCCCTCGAGGCCGATCTCGATCTGATCCGTCAGCTCGCGCTCGACCCCCAGCGAGTAGTGGATGGCCCGGTTGCTCTCCAGGCCGGGGGTGCCGAACACCTCATCCGTCTCCTGGGGCTGCGCGGGCTGAAAGAAGATACCAACCCCGCCCTTGAGCGTGGTGCGGCGCTCAGCACCCGTGCTGCGCGCCTCACCTTCGCCCTCCGAGCCTCGCTCCGGCTCGCGGCTGCTGCCCGTGAGGTCGTAGCGTACGCCGAGGCGCGGGCTGAAATCCGCCTGGCTGGTGTCGCGCGCGTAGTCGACGCGGGCGCCCGGACTGACCGTCAGATCGCCGTAGCGCCACTGCAGATCGGCGTACCAGGCAGGGCGAAAGAACGTTGATTTTTGCTGCGTCTCCAGCAGCGGACGGTTCGTGAAGGGGCCGGGTGAGGGCTCCCCCGGGCGCGGTGGCTCTGGCGCGCGCACCTGCACGTCGAACGGCCCACTCTGAAAATCCATGCCGGCGTGCAGGGTCAAGCCGCGGGCCACGTCAAAGCTGAACTCGTTGCGCAGGGTGATGGGATACGACTTCAGATCGAAGCGGAAGCGGCCGAGCCGAAACGCGGTCTTGTCGATTCCCAGGCTGAGCAACGACTGCAGCTGCACGCCGCGAGCCAGCGGCGCGTCCAGCAGCGCCTGCAACCGATAGAAGCTGGTACTGAAGCGGATACCACCGCCAAAGAAGCCGGGATCCTGCGCGGCCGGGTTCTCGATCACGAGCTCCAGCGCATCGCTAGAGCCAAATGCCCGCAGGCTCAGCCGCGTCCCGTGCTTGGGCGCGCGCTCCGCGATGAGCTGGAAGTCGTAGTACACGGGCGCGGTGGTGACGGCCGAGCCCAGCGACTCCAGCGCGGGCCCGAGCCAGGTATCCACCCAGTTGCGCCGCCCCCCCGCTGCAAAGCTCCAACCGTCGAACGGCAGCGGGCCCTGGAAGAGCACGCGCGTGTCGATCAGATCGGCCTGCAACAGCCCGTGGAAGCAGCGCTCGTCGCTCTCGCCCTGCGCCTTGCAGCTGACGTCAGGCGAGCGCAGGCCCACGTCCACGATGCCGCCCATCACGCGGCCGTAGCGTGCGCCGAAATTGCCGGGATAGAAGTCGATGCGATCCAGCAGCTCGGTCGGGATAGAGCTGCTCAGGCCACCGAAGTGATAGATGTTCTGGACGTTGTCGCCGTCCACGAACACCGCGGTGTCTTCGGGTGCGGAGCCACGCACGATCAGCAAGCCGGCCAGCCCCGGCGGCCGTGCCAGACCTGGCAAGCTCTGGATTGAGCGCAGCGCGTCACCACCGGTGCCGGGTACGCGCGTGATCTCGCGACGGGTGATGGTGCGGCGCGAGACCTCGCGCGGCGGGCGAGAGCCGATGACGGAGACCTCGATCGCGCCCTCCAGGTGCGGCGACAGGCGGTAGACCAGCTCGGTCACCTCGCCCGCGCGCAGCTCCTCCGTCACCGCGACGGGCGAGAAACCGGGCGCGCTGACCTGGAGCTGGTAGCTGCCTGCCGGCAGATCGCTGAGCTGCCACGAGCCATCTTCCCCCGTGCGCGCCGAGAAGCTCTGCCCGGCGAGGTCACGGACCAGCACCTCCGCCCCCACCAGCGGCGTGTCCGGGCCAGCGATGAGCACGCGCCCCTGTAGGTTGCCAACCGTGGCGGCGGGCAGCTCCACCGCTTGCTCCTTCAAGGTGAAGGAGTAGCGGAAGGGGATCCGTGCGGCGATCGGCTTGCCCTCGCGCGTGGCAGGCTCAAACACGAACTGGCGCGCTGCCGCCACCGCAGCTTCATCGAAGCCGTGGCCGGCGGGCTCCAGCACCTCGGCCTCGCTGACGGTGCCATCCGCCTCCACGCGCAAGCGCAGCATCACGTCAGCGGTGAGACCCGCAGCCAGCGCTTCTGGCGGATAGGGCGCATCCACGAAGTGCACGAGCCGTGGCGGCACGACGCCGGCTGCCGCGGGGCTGCCCGGCTGCGAAGCACCACCCGGGGCGCTGGCAGGCGCATCGGCGCCGCCGGGCGCTTCCGCACTGCCGGGCGTGGCGGGGGCCTCGGCAGCTGGCGGGGAAGGCCCCGGCGCTTGCGCCCTTGCCAGCGGCGCGGTCGCACACTGCACGGCAAACAGCTGCACCGCATACAGAAGAGAGCCGACAGCCCTGGCTTGTCTGAGCACGGAGGTGCTCCTCGGTAACGCGCTCTCTGCCCAGTGACAAGCGGGAATGGCAGCGCGCTGCAGTCTCGGGCGCGGGCGCGCTCGACCTGGTCGAGCAGGCGCGGCTCTTGCCACCCCGCGCTGATTGCGGCCGGAAACCTGGCGAGCGCTACAGGCTCAGCCGTGGTGCTCGGCCCTGGTCATCGAGCAGCAGCGCCTGCAGCGCGCCGTGCTCTCGTAACAGGCTCGCGAGCGGCAAGCTCGCGCGGCCTTGCTCCAGCCAGCGCTCGAGCTCTGGAGCGCTGGCGAGCGCGGCGCTGACACGCAACCAGGCGGGCAGATACTCGAGCTCACGGCACAGCCCGCGGCCGCCCGCTGCGCTACCGCGCGCGCAGCGCAGAAAAAGCGCCAGCGCGCGCTCGGGCGAGCAACCGAGCTCGAGCAGCATGCGTACGCAGTCCTGCGCGCTGGCGCCGCCGGCCACCGCCAGCGCCGTCAGGTGGCGCAAGCCCAGCTGACGCTGGCGCTCGGCGCTCAGATCACCGAAGCGCTGCTCCAGCAAGAGCGCGCGGCCCTCTTCATCGGCGGCGGCTCCTGCCGAGCCCACGCGCAGCAAGCCCAGGCGATGACGGGCTGCCCGGGCACGTGGCAAGGCGTGGGCGTGCACCTCGTGCCGCGCGATGCGCAGGCCCTCCGCGGGACTCAGCCGATCTCCCGCGCGCACGAAGATCACACCGTCCCCCGTGGCAGCGTGGCTCGCCAGCTCGCGCGTGACCTGCACGCGAAAGGGCACGCGCGTCTGCCCCAGCTCGGCAGACGTCAGCTGCAGCAAGCTGTGCGGCGAGCGCGGGTCGTCGCTGAGCACCAGCTCGTCACGAGCTGACTCCGGAGCGAGCACGCTGGCCCACTGCCGCGCCAGTTGCTCGGCGCGTTGCCACTCGGCGCTCGCCCGCGGGGCATGCCGCTCTGCTGCCAGCGCAGCGAAGCCCGCCGCGCCGATCTGCTCGGCCAGCGCCGCCTCCAGCTCCAGCTCGCGCGCGCGCGCGGCGTACAGCGGCCCCAGGAGCTCGTGCTCTGACTCCAGCGTGCGAGCCGTATCGCGGAGAGCGGCGCGTAGCTCGGCGAGGGCAGGTGGGCGGCGGTAGCACAACGTGAGTGTTGCAGCGTCACCGCGCCGCAGCGCCGCCAGCCAGCGCTCACTCGTGGCGCGCGCGGCCTCGGGCCAGCTGCGCTGCAACAGCGCGGTGTCGCGCTCGGCACGCGCGAATAGCGCGTCGGCACGCCGAAAGCCGAGTAGCTCTCCAGCCGTTGGCTGTCTACACTGCCCCTCGGCTTGGTGATGCGATCCCAGTCCGTCCACGCGACCACGATCTACGATCGGTCGTTCTTTCTGGCCACTGGCGTCGTGTCGTATGTGGCGCTCGCCGCCTGCCAGACGGTGGGCTTCGGCATCCCGGCGTACGCGGTGCTGGGGCTCTCGCCGCTGGGGCTGGCGGCGGTATGGCGCTTCACCCGGCGCTCGCTGGGCGCGGAGATCGCGCAGGTGGACGTGAGCGCGCTGACTGCGCTGCGCGCAGCGGCGTTCGGAGCTGCCGTCTGGCTGGCGGCGAGGCTGTGCCCGCCGGGGCGGCCTGCGCTCGATCTGGTGGCGCTGCTGGGGCTCGGCACCGGCTGCGTCGCGGCCAACGTGGCGCTGGCCCGCATCCCCTCGCGGGAGGGCCTGGTGCAGGCTCCGCGCAGCGCGCGCTCGCTGGACGCGGCGCTGTTCTGCGCGCTGCTGTGGCTCATCAGCGCTGGTCTGGCGGCGGTGCGCTGGCTCTGGCACGGCTCCGGCGGGCTGCTCGAGCCGCGGGTGATCGAATACGCCAGCAACACCTCCTGCATCGCCAGCGTGCTGGGCTTGCTGGCTGCCAGCCAGCGCCTGCGCCGGACGCGCTGGCTGGAGCTGGGCGTGCGGGAGCGCGCCAGCGGCGCCATGGCCATGTGTGTGGCCGCGCTTGCCTTGATGTTGCCGCTGGCCTTGCTGGAGCTCGCGGCGCCCTACCGGGTGCTCGCGCTCGGCACCTCGCTCTCCGCGCTGGCCTGTGCATGGGTCGCGGCGCTGCGTGATCCCACCCTGATCTCGCGCGCGCTGCGCGGCGCGCTGCTGGTGCTCGCGCTGGGTGCACCCCTGGCGCTGGGCACGGCGCTGCTTGCCGCGTGGCTGCCCGAGCGCGCCGGCTGGATCGCGCTGTGCGGCTGCGCGCTGGGTGCGCTGGCTGGCGCGCTCGCCCGCAGTGGCTGGTGGCTGCCTGCAGAGCTGCGGCGCCTGCACGCGTACGATGCCGCCGCGCGCGCGGTGCTGCGCGCCGATCCCGGCGCGGCCACGCTCGCGGTGCTGGAGGCGCTGCAGAGCAGCGAGCAGAACATCCAGGCGCGCGCGGAGCTGTGGCGGCGCGAGCCGCCCCAGATGTGGCGCGCCGACGTGGCCGGCAACCTGCACGGCGAAGCGGCGGAGGTGCCGGAGGAGGTGTACGAGCTGGCGCGAGACGAGCCGGAGCGGCTGTTGCGGCGCGAGGTGTTGCAGGAGCTCGAGGTGCGGCGCCGGGAGGTGCGCGGCGCGCTGGAGTGGCTGGAGGCGCGCGGAGCGTTTGCTGCGGGCCTGATCAGCGACGAGCACGGCGCGATCGGGCTGCTCGTCTTGCCGCAGGGCTCGCGCCGCGCGCCGGCCACGCTGGCGGAAGCGCGCGCCGTGCGGGCGCTGTGCGAGCGATTGAGCGCGGTGCTGGGTCTGTCCGCCACGCTCGCTCGGGCGCGCATGCGCGAGGAGCAGGCGTTGCAGCGAGCGGAGCGGCTCGAGCAGGAGCGCGCGCGGCTGGAGACGCGCATCGTGGGCCAGACACGCCATCGCGACTCGGTGGCGGAGGTGCTCGCGGACCGGGTGCGGGTGGCCACGTACGGCACGCGTGCGCGCCGCACGCTGCGCGAGCTGGAGCGATACGCCGCGGCCGCGCGAGACGTCAGCCTGGAGGTGCCGGTGGGCGTGGACGCGCTGGCCTGGGCCTGCGCGTTCCATCAGACCGGCACCGGGCGCACCGGGCCGCTGGTGGTCAGCGACGGCACCACCGCGGCAACTCATCCCGTGGCCTACTGGGCGCAAGAGACGGACGCGCCCACCCGCCGCGCGGAGGGCGGCACCCTGGTGGTGCTGCACGTCACGGCGCTGCCGCAGGAGGCGCAGCTGGCGCTCAGTGATGCGCTGGCCCGGCGTAGCGAGCAGGGCGCCGAGCCCTGCGCGCTGGTGGCCACGCTGAATGAGCCGCCGGAGCAGGCACTGCAGGCGGGCCGCCTGGTGGCACAGCTAGCCTGGTACCTCGTGCCGTTCAGCCTGCGCGTGCCCGCGCTGCGCGAGCGCGCGGAGGATCTGCGAGGGCTGGTGCTGGCGCAGCTGCTGGCGAGCGGAGTGCGCTGCAAGGGGCAGCCGTTGGGCATCGAGCCACGGGCGCTGGCCGAGCTGACCGCGTACGACTGGCCCGGCAATGACGCGGAGCTGGCGCTGGTGGTGCAGCGTGCGGCGCGCGCGGCCAGCGCCGAGCGCGTGACGCTGGCCGAGCTGGAGGCTGCTGGCTTCAAGGGGGCCGCCGCGGCAGGGCAGGTCGTGCCCCCCGCCGCTCCGGAGCTCCTGGCTCCGGAAGCCGAGGTCCCGAGCCAGAGGGCTGCGACAGGTGCCTCACGGTCGGGGGTGATGCCGGCGGCCGCGGCGGGTGGCGAGCCAACGGAGCGCCCGGCGCCCCAGCGCAGCGAGCGGGTACGCAAGGCGCGCTCCCGGCGTACGGGCGCCACCGCGCTGCTCTCTTCCCGCATCGACGCGGAGGCAGGTGCCAGCACCGAAGCCGAGGCCGCGAGCGTAACGGCTGGGAGCGCGGAGTCTGCCAGCGCCGACGCCGGCGTCCATGGCTCTCCAAGACGGCGGCGGAGGCGCTGAGCCTGGGCCGGCGCAAGACACGCGGCTGGCTCTTCGCTGGCGCCTGGCTGATGACTCCGGGAGCGCTGGCTGCTCCGGGCGTCGGCGCTGACGTTTCGGCAGCGCCGGCGGGCAGCGCCAGCGCCGAGCCTACCGAGCAGAGCGAGCCTACCGAGCAGAGCGGGCAGAGCGGGCAGGACTCAGCGGCCGCGGTGCTGCCGATCACTCCGCCGCGGCTCTCGAGCGAGGCGCTCGTGGGCTATCCGGAGGGGGCCTCGGGAGGCGCGGAGGTGCTGCTGGAGCTGGTGGTGGCTGCCAGTGGTGAGGTGCGGGACGCGCAGGTCGTGACCGGCGCCGAGCCGTTTGCGTCCGCGGCGCTGGCTGCAGCCCGGGGCTGGCGCTTCGAGCCCGCCCGGCGGGGCGAGCAGCCCGTGGCCGCTCGCATTCGCTTCCAGGTAGTGTTTCACGAGCCTGAGCCCGAAGCGGCACCGGCCAGCGCCGAGCCGGGCGCTCCCGGCGTCTCGGCGGCGGGTCCAGCGCCGCCGCCGATCGAGGTCACCGTCACCGGTCAGCGCCCGCCGGCACACGCGCACACCTTCAGCCGCGCCGAGGTGCGGCAGCTGCCGGGCGCCTTCGGCGATCCCTTCCGCGCCATCGAGAGCTTGCCCGGTGTGACCCCGATCCTGTCCGGGGTGCCGTTCTTCTACGTACGCGGGGCACCGCCGGGCAATGTCGGCTACTTCCTGGACGGGATCCGGCTGCCGCTCCTGTATCACGTGGGCCTGGGCCCCTCGGTCGTGCACCCGGCGCTGGTCTCGCGCGTGGAGCTCTACCCCGGGGCGTATCCCACCCGTTACGGGCGCTTCGCGGGGGCGGTCGTTGCCGCCGAGGTGAACGAGCCCGGCGAGCAAACCTGGGGCGAGTGGCAGCTGCGTCTGTTCGACGTGGGCGCGCTCGCCGAGGCGCCCTTCGCGGACGGCCGCGGCCACGTGCTACTGGGCGGCCGCTACTCTTACACCGCATACCTGCTGTCGTTGCTGAGCGAGGAGGACGTGCGGCTCGAGTACTGGGACTATCAGCTGCGCGCAAGCTACAGCCTGACGGCTGCCCACACACTCGGGCTATTCGTGTTTGGCTCGTTCGACTACTTCGGCGAGGACACGCCCGCGACCGACGATGAGCTGTTCAGCTCCGAGTTTCACCGCATCGATCTCCGCCATCGCTACAGGCCGAGCGACGGTAGCGAGCTGACCACGGCGCTCACCCTGGGGCTGGACCGCACACGGGTGGCCGAGGACACGGGCAGCGCGCTCAATCGTCGCGTGCAGCTGCGCTCCGAATACCGCCGCTCGCTGAGCTCGTCGCTGGAGCTGCGCGCGGGCCTGGACGGCTCGCTCGACTACTACACGATCGAAGCGCAGCTCGACGGCGAGGTGGGGGAGGTGGAGCCGCCCGTGCTGGATCCATCCGCAGATCCGCGCCCGCCATCGGCCGCGCTCCCGCGCGAGCAGGACGAAGAGAGCGAGGATGAGCGTCGCTTTCGGGTGCTGTTTCCGACCCGCGTGGATCACGTGGCGGGGCTGTTCGGCGAGCTGGGCTGGCAGGCGCAACGCGGGCTGCGGGTCACGGGCGGCCTGCGTTCGGACGTGTATGCCTCGGGCGGGGCGCTGGCGTTTTCGCTCGAGCCGCGCCTGTCGGCGGAGCTCCAGGTGAGCGAGCGCCTGACCCTCAAACATGCGCTCGGGCTCGCGGCACAGCCCCCCAGCTTCGTGGTGCCGGTCGCCGGCTTCGAGATCGGCGGGCTGCCGGGCGGGCTGCAGCGCAGCCTGCAGTCGAGCGCTGGCGCGGAGTACCAGCTGCCTGAGGGCATGAAGCTCAGCCTCACCCTGTTTCAGAACGCCTTCTTCAACATGACCGACGTGCTCAGCCTGGCCCGAGTGCAGGACGAGGACGATCTGGAGCCAGACGCGCGCACCCGCGGTCAGGCGTACGGGCTGGAGCTGATGTTTCATCGAGACCTGAGCCGGAAGCTGGGCGGCTTTGTCGCCTACACGCTGTCGCGCTCGGTGCGTTCCTCCGGCATCGGTCGGGTGCCGGCGTCGTTCGATCGCACCCATGTGCTGAACACCGCGCTCGGCTACGATCTGGGGCGTAACTGGCGGGTGGGCGGTCACTTCATGTACTACACCGGCAACCCATCGTTCGCGAATGCCCTGGGTCTGGACCCAGAGGGCCCCGGCGGGCGCTTGCCGGCGTATCACCGACTCGACGTGCGGATCGAGAAGCGCTGGCCGCTGGGCACCTCGGGCGGATTCGCGGCGCTGGTGCTGGAGTGGCTGAACGCGACCCTGAGCAAGGAGGTCGTCAGCCGTGACTGTGGCGGCGGCAGCTGTGAGGACGAGGCCATTGGTCCCATCACGATCCCCAGCCTGGCCTTCGAGGGCCGCCTGTGAGCGCGCCGGGCAGCTGAGCGGGTCAGGCCCGGGCCAGAGCTCGACCGAGCGCCGCCCTGGCGCGCTCGGCCGCAAGCGGCCAGCTGGGGAGCTGTTGCTGGCGGCGCCAGCAGGCTGCCGCCAGGCTCTGGCGCTCGGGTTCTGAATCGAGCAGTTGCAGCAGGTACTCAGCAAAGCGCTGCCGATCGCCGATCTCACACAGCAGGCCTTCTTGCCCGTGCTGGATCATCTGGCGCGCGGCGCCCGCGGCGTAAGCGACGGCCGGCACGCTGGCGGCGAGCGCCTCCAGCAAGACCAGCGGTTGATTCTCGTCGTAGCTCGGCATCAGCAGCAGGTCTGCGCTGCGCACCTTGCGCTGCACCTCTTCCGGCGGCAGCTGTCCGATCAGCTCCACGTTGGGCAGCGGCGCCACGCACGCGCGCACCTGCGCGGCGTAGTCCGGATCCACCTCCAGGCTGCCCAGCACTTGCCAGTGCCACTCACGGCCCGCCAGCGCTGCGCTGCTCAGCAGCTCCGCCACGTCGAGAAAGCCCTTGCGCGGCGTGACCGCACCCACCGACACCAGCCGGCACGGACCCGTGCGAACGCGCGGCGGCGCGCGCCAGCCCTCGTCCAGGCCCGGATCAGCCACCACCCAGCGGCTGCTACGCGCCTCGGCTTCTGGCAGCCAGCGAGCATAGTGCTGGCCAGGCACCACCACGGCCTGCAGCTGCGCCAGGGTCTGCAGCTCGAAGGGCGTGGGCGTGGCTGGGGTCGGCAGGCCTCGCTCGGCCGCGCGGATCAAGGAAGGAAACGAGTGGAGCATCATGCCCACGCGCCGGCCGCGCGCCAGCAGGCGCAAGAACGGCGGCGCGTGCTCCTCCGTCAACCAGATGCTGTCCATGAGCAGCGGGCGGTCGCCCGCGAGCTGCTCGAGCTCCGGCAGGCGCTCCGCCGCCAGATCGAGCAACTCCCAGAGCCCGTGTTGCGCCATGCGCGCGTTGTAGAGAAAGCCTCCGGAGATGCGGCCAGCGCTGGGGGGTTGAACTAACAGTGGCGAGGTCACGCGAGTGCTGGGCTTGTACCAGGAAGCAGGTTCCCGACAGCAGTTGCCGTGAAGGCCGACCGGTGGGTCAATGCTGCGCGCAGTAGCGTGCCGTGCCGGCGCCGACTACGTTTCGCCGGCCATGACGCCAGTGGACCGCCCCAGAGTGCTCATCTTTATCGTCGCTTATTACGCTGAATCCACCTTGCGCTGGGTGCTCGATCGCATCCCGCAGCGGATGTTCGACCAGTTCGACTGCGAGATCCTGGTGGTGGACGATGCGTCAAAGGACCGCACCTTCGAGGTGGGCTCCGAATACCAGCGCGATCACGCCAGCGTGCGCATGACGCTGCTGCGCAACGAGCACAACCAGGGCTACGGCGGCAATCAGAAGGTGGGCTACTCGTACGCCCTCGCGCAGGGCTTTGACTACGTGGCGCTGGTGCACGGTGACGGCCAGTACGCTCCGGAGGAGCTGCCGCGCTTGCTGGAGCCGCTCACCTCGGATGTGGCGGACGCGGTGTTTGGCAGCCGCATGATGACGCCGGGCAACGCGCGCAAGGGGGGCATGCCGCTCTACAAATACGTGGGCAATCGCATCCTGACCACGGTGCAGAACGCGCTCCTTGGCTCCGCACTGTCCGAGTTTCACAGCGGCTATCGCATCTATTCCGTCCGGGCGCTGCAGCGCATCCCATTCCGCCTGAACTCGAACGACTTCCATTTTGACACCGAGATCATCATCCAGCTCTTGAACGCCGGCGCCCGCATCAAGGAGCTGCCGATCCCGACGTACTACGGGGACGAGATCTGCCGGGTGAACGGCATGAAATATGCGCGCGACGTGGTCTGGGCCACGCTGCAGAACGTGGCGCACCGCTCGGGTATTCGCTACCAGCGGCGCTTCGAGCCACGGCACGAGGGCAATGTCCACTATGATCTGAAGCTCGGCTATGCGAGCAGCCACACCTATGCCCTGGAGGCCGTGCCGTCCGGGGCCCGCGTGCTCGATATTGGCTCGGGGCCGGGCGGGCTGGCGGGCGAGCTGCTGAAGAAGGGTTGCCAGGTGACCCTGGTAGATCAGTACCCGGCGCAGGTGGACGGCGGTGACGTGCAGGTCGTGGTGCAGAACCTGGACGACGACATCAGCTTCGACTCCAGCGACCAGGATGTGCTGCTGTTGCTGGATGTGATCGAGCACCTGCGCGACCCCGAGCGCTTCCTGGAGCAGCTGCGCCGCCAGTTTGGCTACGAGCCGAAGAAGCTAATCCTGACCACGCCGAACGTGGCCTTCGTGCTGGTGCGCCTGATGCTGGCGCTGGGGCAATTCAACTACGGCAAAGCCGGCATCCTGGATCGCACGCACACCCGCCTGTTCACGTTCCGCACCATCCGCCGCCTGCTGACGGACGAGGGCTTCCGCATCAAGCGCATCCGGGGCGTGCCCGCGCCGTTCCCCAAGGTGCTGGGCAATGGCCTGCTGGGTAAGCTGGCCATCAGCTCCAACGTGGCGCTGATCCGCCTCAGTAGGACGCTGTTTTCGTATCAGATCTACGTGGAGGCGGAGTCCACGCCCGACGTCTCGTTCGTCCTGGCCGACGCGCGCCGTCGCAGCAGGCCGCCGCAGATGGGTGTGGAGCCGCAGCACCACCACGCCGAAGCGCCGCTGGGCGCGCGCGGCTGAGCATCTCCAGCACCATGGGCGAGCTCAGGGCTCGAGCGGCCCCTGGCTCGCCCGGCAGCGGAGCCGTCTTCAGCGCAGCTGATGCTCCGCTGCCGCCGCGTCGAGGCGCTCCTGAATTGGCGGCCAGATGCCTGGATCGACAGCTAGCGGCTCGCTGCTGAAGTCGGCCAGCAGCTCCTCCATGAAGCGCTCCATGCCCACGTGGGGCAGGGGCTGATCCGGGATCATGCCCGGGATGTAGCCGCGCCTGAGGAACGGCGCGACGAAGGCCGCGTTGCGGCTGGCCACGTGGATCGGCACCGACCACGTCAAGTTGTTGGGGCCAGTGACCTGCTGGTGGGGCTGGTGATCGCCGACGAAGATGACGAGCGTGTCATCCTTCACGAACTTGGTTAGATAGCCCTCCATCACCCGCAGCTCGTAGGCGATCGCCGCGGCATAGCCCTCGTGGATCTGCTCTGGGTTGCTCCAGCTGGTCTCGTAGGCCTCGCGGCCAGCGGTGTGCAGGATGGAGCCATCCCCCAGGGTGGACCAGTCCTCGATGTAGCGCGGGATGTCGTTGAAGGGCGCGTGGCTCGACACCAGCGCGACCTGGATGAACAGCGGCTGCGTGCTCTTCTCGATCTTGTCGCGATGGATGTGAAACAGGGTGTACTGGTCCGCCATCGGCGCCCAGCCATAGCGCGGCCCCCGGTAACCCATCTGCCAGGAGAAGTAGTGGTCGCGGAAGCCGTAGTAATCATCCATGCCCGGCCACGAGCGGGTGGTGCCCGGCATGACCAGCACGGGTAGGTAGCCGGCGCTGCGAAAGCGATCGGCGAGCGCCGGGGGCTTCAGCTCATCGAGGATCTGCGAGTGCAGGTGGCTGATGACCTTGACCCCGGTGTCCAGGGTCATGTGTGCGAACCAGGAGAAGCCCCCGTAGGTAGGCGAGGTCATAAAATCGGAGGCCACGTGGAAGCCGGCGGCCTCGAGGTTTTTCTGCATCTCCTCGTAGCGAGGCTGCAGCAGCTCCCGCTGGCGAGGCTGCACCAGCGCCGTCCGACCATAGGATTCGACGAAGATCAGCAACACGTCGTTGCCCTGCAGCTTGTCGAGGAACGTCCCGTCGCCGATCCGCTCGCGGACGTCCGCGATGGACTTGATGATCTTCTTGCGCTCGCGGGGCAGGCGATTGGTGTGCCGGATCTCCTCCGCGATGCGCTGCGATACCTCGCGCTGATAGAGCTCGGGGCCGCCCAGCTCCTGGCTCACCACGATGCCTGTGGTGACCAGCAGCAAGCCCGCGGTGGCGCGGCGGAAGAAGGGAAACTGCGCGCGCCGGTACACCTCGCCCAGCATGGCCGCGACCAGGCCGATGCTGCCCAGCACGAACACCAGGAACACCGCGCTGTAGCCGACCACCGCGCGCGCCGGGCTGCTGTCGTACAGCAGCTTGAAGAACTCCGGGATCAGGTGCTTGTCCAAGATGACGTGGAAGTCCCGGTACAAGAAGCGGTGGGAGATGTTGTCTGCGGTCTCGAACAGGCGGACCAGGAGCGTCAGCACGCCCAGGATGAGAAACCCCCACCAGCGCACGCGCACGCCCAGGCGTCGCGCCAGCACGAGCGCACCCAAAGTCAGCGGCACCTCCAGCGGCAAGGTCAGGTGCCGCACGAACGGCATCGGAATGGGGTAGCGAAGATTGAGCCAGAGGCTGAGCAGCACCGTGAATCCGAGCAGCACGACCAGGTCGAGCGCGTATCGAACGGCAGGGGCTTGCAGCGCGGGGAAGCGCTCGCGCAGAGGCCGGAGAGTCAATTTCCTGAGCATGGACGCCCCGGCGTCTTGGCCCGGAAATGGCGCTCGAGTCCAGGGAGAGATTGGAGTCGCGCGCGGCTTCGTGCGCGGCAGCGCGGGATTTGTGCGCAGGCTCTCTGGCCAGTGGTCTTTTTTGGCGCGACCTAAGGGCGCGGGCTCTCCGAGTGGCGCAGGCTCATGCGCAGCTCCCCCGCGCAGCTCTCCAGCGAGGTCCGCGCGCCGCCCGTGACCGTATCGTAGACGAGCGCCACCGGTGCGACGCGGCGCCCTGCGACCTGGATGGCGGCGGCATTCTGCTCGCGCGCGTCGCCCCGAACCCACACGCCGCCGAGCTCCTTGCACAGCACTTCGCCCAGGTACGCGCCCACGAAGCCGGCGAGCCAGCGCGCCCACGCGGAGCTCGCCGGCACGGGCAGCTGCGGCGGAGCCAGCAGCTCGAGGTAGCGATCGAGCGCGGGCAGGGTCTTCATCGTGCGGTCGAGCGCTGCAACACCATGACCGGCGCAGTACACCGCCACCACCGAGTGCCCCAGGGCGCGGCCGAGACGAGGCAGATCCTCCAGGCTGGGCCATGCGCCAGCCCAGGGCAGTGGCGGGGCCACGTCGCTCGCGCCCTCCCAGCTCGCCGCCTTGCTGCCGGCGTGCCCCGAGAGCTCGGCCAGCACGCCCTCCAGGGACGAGGCGAGGGTGGCGTGGCGGCCGTGAGCGATGCGGTGGCGCACCACCTGAAACGGCTGGATCTGCTGCCCCAGCAGCTCGAGCGTCGCGCTCTCGAGGGGCTCGCCCGAGCCCCAGCGGCCGCCCGCTACACGGCGCAGGGTCTCGCCCAGGTACAGCCCCGAGACGCGCCACAGGGTTGCGCTGGAGCTCGGGACGTCGAGCGGCCTGGGCCCGGCGCCGTAGAGCAGCCCGAGCGCGGTCTCCAGCCGCTCCAGGCTGGCCAGCGACAGATCGTAGCAACCGAAGTGGCGGAAGATGGGCGCCAAAGTCAGGAAGTGGCTCACGGCGCGGCCGGCCGCCTCGCGATCTTCGGGGCGCGTCAGCGCCAGCTCCGCCAGCTTCTCCTGCGCCAACGACTCGAGGCCTTCCAGCGCGATGTCGCGCGCGCCGCTCGACAGCGTGTGCTCCAGGGGCAACCAGATTGAAGCGGAGGAAGTGGGCCCCTGCTCGCCCACGCCCAGCCGTCGCAGGCGCGGGGTGAGCTGCTCTGCGGCCGCCTCGGAGATGCCGTACAGGCGCTCCAGCGCCGCTTCCGCGCGCGGCTCTTCTCCGCACAGGGCAGCGGCTTCGGCCAGCGCCGCCAGGCCGTCGATGGACTCGGCGTTGCTGCGCAGCGCGCGCTGCGCGAGCCGCAGCGCCACCGCCGGAGTGCCGACCCGCGCCTCCACGCAGGCCTGCAGCGCCAGCACCAGGCCCGCCTCCGGCGCAGGGCCGAGATTGGACTCCTTCAGCAGGCGCTCGGCGCGCTCCAGCGACCAGGCGTCATCACGCTGCCGCGCGTGGCGTACGGCACACCACACGAACATCAGCCGCGCCTCGGCCAGCTCCGGTGCGGCGTCCAGCGCGATGGTGGCCTCGGCTGCGGCGCGCTCGGCCGAGCCCGTCTCCAGCAGCACTCGCGCCAGAGCCACGCGCGACTCGGCATCCAGCGCCGCCGGGGTGGGCTCCTCCGGGATCAGCGCGCGCGCCTCGTCAAGGCGGCCGCTGAGCACCAGCTCCCAGCACTCCAGCACCGCGCGCCGCACGTCTTCCGGGCTGACCGCGACCGCTCCCGGCAGCGAGCCGGAGGCCTGGCTGGTGCGCGGCGTGCTTTCGGCGCGGAGCTCGTCCGGGTAGCTGCTGGCGCGGTAGCGACCGGCGCGAGACGACAGGCGCTCCTTCGCCCGCAGGCTATCGAAGGGCTGATAGGAGCGGGGTGACACGCGGCCGGAGCGCCGCGCCGCGGCCGGCAGGGCCGGCGCCGTGGGCTCGAGCCCGGGGCCCAGCGCGGAGCCGAGCGCAGCGGGCGGCCGTGGAGGGGGGCGGGAGATGTCCTCATCGAGGCCGGGTGGTGGTCGCACCGGCTCGTGCCGGCGCGACGCCAGCGGCTCGGCCGGTGTGACCTCCTCGTCGTCCTCATCGAGACCGCCCAGCTCGTCGAAGAACGGATGGGAGGGCCGAGGCACGCTCGGGGCGCGCGAGGGCGGAGGGTGGCTGGGTGAGGTCTTTTCCTCCGCCTCGCCGTCGTCGGCCGCTGCCTCGGCGCTGCCGCTCATTTCGCCTCCGCCGGTGGCGCCGGGCTGCGCCGAGGCCTCCGCGCTGCCCTGCAGCGCCTCGGCCGCGCTGGCTGAGGTGTTCGGCTCGGTGCGCCCCTCCAGCTCGGCAAGCCAGTCTTCGGCCTCCGGAAAGGAGCTGGAGCGCGCCAGCAGCGCGCTCACCCGATCGGCGGCGCCTGCCATGTCGATGCGCCCGCGCTGAAATAGCAGGCGGGTGGCCAGAAAGGTGATCGCGGCCTCGTGCGCGCGCGAGTTGGCGAAGCGCGCCAGCAGCTGCGCCGCGGCTGCAGTATCGCCCGCATCGAGGGTGCGCTCGATGTGGCGCAGCTCTTCATGCTCGAGCGGACTCGTGGCCATCCCCGGCCAGCGTATCAATTCCCCTCGCGGAAGCGTAGTTTCCTCTGACCGCGCTCTCTGGGACGCCGGGCCGAGCACTCCGGGAGCCAGATGTTGACACTGTGGTTCCCCGTACCGTAGATGCGCGGCGGTGACGTACTCCGCACGTTTCACTTGTTTGTCAGGTTGTACGGGAACGTGGCCCGTCACCCAGGCCATCTACAGCTGTCCAACTTGCGGTGGCCTGCTGCAAGTGGAGCACGACATCGAGGCGCTGCGCACGCGCAGCGGCGACGAGTGGCGCAAGCTGTTTGACCAGCGCTACAAGGGCACGCGCTGGCCGTACGGGTCGGGTGTGTGGGGCAAGCGCGAATGGGTGATGCCCACCGTCGATGACGATTTGATCGTGTCGATGGATGAGGGCGGCACGAACCTGTTCTGGGCGGAGCGCTACGGCAAGCAGATCGGCCTCAGCGATCTGTGGGTCAAGCTGTGCGGCAACAGCCACAGCGGCTCCTTCAAAGATCTGGGTATGACCGTGTTGGTCAGCGTCGTTCGCCAGGCGGTGCGAGACGGGCTGCGCGTGCAGGCCGTGGCCTGTGCTTCGACCGGTGACACCAGCGCCTCCCTGGCTGCGTACGGTGCGGCGGCGGGGCTGCCGGTGGTGGTGCTGCTGCCCCGCGGCAAGATCACTACTGGGCAGCTGGTGCAGCCGCTCGCGCACGGGGCGCTGGTGCTCGGCCTAGATACCGACTTCGACGGCTGCATGGCCATCGTGAAGCGGCTGGCGCAGGAAGAGGTCGTGTACCTCGCCAACTCGATGAACCCGCTGCGCATCGAGGGCCAGAAGACGGTGGCCATCGAGATCGTGCAGCAGTTCGACTGGGAGGTGCCAGACTGGGTGATCCTGCCCAGCGGCAACCTGGGCAACGCCTCCGCGCTCCATGCCGGCTTCAAGATGATGATGGATCTGGGGGTCGCCAGCCGCATGCCGCGGCTGGTGGTGGCGCAGGCGGAGGCTGCCAACCCGATGTATCGCGCCTGGATCGCGGGCAAGCGCGAGATCGAGCCGATACGCGCGGCAACCACGCTGGCGAGCGCGATTCAGATCGGCAACCCGGTGAGCGCGCCGCGCGCCTTCCGCGCTCTCGATGCAATGAACGGCATCGTCGAGCAGGCAAGTGAGCAAGAGTTGGTGGACGCGGCTGCGGAGGCGGATGCCACGGGCATGTACACCTGCCCGCACACCGCGGTGGGCCTGGCCGTGCTGAAGAAGTTGGTGCAGCGCGGCGTGATCGGCAAGACGCAGCGCGTGGTGTGTATCTCCACTGCGCACGGCTTGAAGTTCACCGAATTCAAGGTGCGCTACCACGAGGCTCAGCTCGAGCACATCAAGAGCACGCGCGCCAACCCCGCCGTGATCCTGCCGCCCGATTACGATCGGGTGAGCGAAGCCATCCAGCAGCGCTTCGCGCGCGCCTAGAGCGCGAGCCCGCGCAGAGCCCTCGCGGCTCGGCCAGGCAGGTGCAGGCCAACCGGGGTCTGCACGCTGTCGCAAGGGCTGCGCTCGCAACGGTTGCGCTCGCAACGGCTGCGAAGGTAACAGCCTGCGCAGGAAACGAAGAGCCTCAGAACGTCACTGTGGCCGCAGCGCCGGCACCCTTGGGCGAGACGTACGGAGTGAGTCGCACGCCTGCTTGCTCGGTCGCCGGGCGAGCGCTCGCTTGCTCTGGCGCCTCATCGGCGAGCAGCAGCACGACCCCGGTGATGCCCAGGGTCAACGCCACCCCGAAGGCCATGTCGGCGATCAGCGCGTTGCGCTCCACGTCATCGGCGCGCCGCGTGCTCGGCGCGTCGTTGAAGTCATCCTTGTCGCCCAGGGCGCGGATGCCGAAGATGGTGCCCACGATCGCGCCGGCGCCGGCGATGCCGAGTGTGACGTAGCCGGGTACCAGACTGCGCGGAGCCGGCGGATCCAGCGTGCCCAGGGTGACATCGGCGGGGGGAGCCGACAGCGCAGGCACCGGCGGCGCTGGTTGCGCCGCTTGCTGCTGCAGGGTCACCGTCGGCTGCAGCTTGGCGCCCGGGGTGGCCGTGATCTCGACGGTCTGGGACTCGTACCCGGGCAGCGAGAGCACCAGCACGTGCCGGCCCGGCGCAAGACGCAAGGAGAGCGGCGTGGGCGAGGCGAGGTCCACACCGCTCACCTGCACGTGAGCGCCGGGTGGGGTGGTGGTGATCTGCAAGTCCGCCGGGACGCTGGCCAGGGCGCGCTGGCGTGCCGCGGCCGTCTCCAGCTTCTCGGCGCCCAGCTCGTCCTTCTTCGGGTCGCCCAGTACGGCGCTGAACGCAGCGAAGGCTCCGGGCACGTCGCCCAGCTTGTCCAGGCTCATGGCGCGCCAGTACTTGGCCTGGATGGCTGGGAGCAGCGCATCCGCTCGGGCGAAGTGGGCTTCGGCTGCGGCATATTGACCAGCGCCGAAGGCCTCTTGCCCGGCGCCGTAGGCGGCACGCGCCTGCTCGCGCGCTGCCGCCGACACCTCGGGGGCGGCCGCGTTGCTGGCCCCGCCTGCCGCAGGAGCTGCCGCGCCGGTGGGAGGCGCAGGGGCAGCGGGCGCAGGGGCAGCGGGCGCAGTTGTAGTGCCGCTACCAGCAGCCCCGGGCTGCGCGCTGCCTGCGCGCAGGGGCGGGGCATTGCCGGCCGCGGGCGGCTGAGGCGCTTGCGCCCAAGCCGAGACCGATGTGTGCAAGACGCTTACCAGCGCAA
>JAICQL010000226.1 GCA_025937895.1 Polyangiaceae bacterium
CGATCTGCGCGCCCTCCGGCAGATACACCCAGCGGCGCTTGGCAGCGCCGTCACTCCACAGCGGAAAGCGTGGCACGTACGGCCGCACCCCGGGTGCGAAGCTCTCCGGGTCCGACTCGAACAGCCCGGTCTGCGAGAGCAGCAGCGGGATCTGCTCCATGGGCTCGGCGCTCGTGCCGGCGTCCATCGCCAGCGCGCCTGCGTCGGGGGTGGCGATCGGCACGCCGATGGAGGGCACGTCGATGATCGCTGGCGTGCTCGGCTCGAGCGGGGTTGCACCGAGACCACCCGCAACGACGCTCTCCTCTGCTGGCGGAGTGCGCGGGCGATCCTCCGTACCGCAGGCGGTGAGCGCGGCGGCGGTGCAAGCAGTCGCGATGAAGGCACACGCGCGCTTCTGCAGCAGCGACCGAGCCTCGAGGTGGCACGTAGAGAACGCTAAGGACTGGCCCATGAAGTAAGCTCTCTTCGGGAGCAGAACACTCAAAGATGAATCAACCACACGACGTACCACAACGCACGGCTCGAGAAAGCACGGGTTGGTAAAAACGGAACGCAGGTGTATAGCGGCGAGCATGAAGCTCAGTGCGCGATTTGGGGTTGTTTCGCACGGATGGCAATCGGCTCGACCGACTGCTGTGAACGTGACCAGTGCGATCTGTGTGACCGCAGTGACCTTGGTGACGCTCTCTGGATGTGGCAGCAAAGAAACGACGGAGGAGACGCCGGCAACGTCCACGTCACCCAGCACGCCGGGCGCAGCGGGCGCTGGCAGCGGCGCAGGCATGACTGCCGGTAGCGAAGGCGCTGGTGTGTCGCCCTCGGACAACTCCGAGACGGTGGCCGTCGGCGGCCTGAACGGCAGCGCCGGAGCACCGGGCAGCGGCAACAGCGCCGCGGATGCGAGCAGCCCCAGCAGCACGCCCGCTCCGCTGATCCCCGGGACGGAGAACTACGACTGCAGCCCGCCCACCGGCGCGGTCCCTCCGTTGCAGCTCGCGCCATTCGTCACCGGCCTCAACAATCCAGTGTTCGTGACCCACGCGCCGGGTGAGACCGATCGCCTGTTTGTGCTGGAGCAGGAGGGCCGGATCCGGGTGATCCGAAACGGTACCTTGAATCCGGCGCCCTTTCTCGACCTGACCGAAAAGGTGGAGCTGCTGACCTGGGAGCAGGGTCTGCTCGGCCTGGCCTTCCACCCGCAATACGCGCAAAATGGTCTGTTCTACGTTCACTACAACGGCGCGGCCGGCGCCGCCGTGATCGCCGAGCTGCGCGTGAGCAGCGAGCCGGACGTGGCCGATCCCGCCTCCGAGCGGGTGCTGCTGACGGTGCCCACGGTGGACGGCTACCACAACGGTGGCAGCATCAACTTCGGTCCAGACTCGCTGCTGTACATCGGGCTGGGTGACGGCGGGGGACTCGGCGCCGCGGCAGGCGCCTCACGCCTCAGCGCGCAGGACGTGACCAGCTTGCGCGGCGGCATGCTGCGCATCTCGCCGCTGGCCTCCGATACCCAGCCCTACACGTCTCCACCCGGCAACCTGAGCGACGTCAATCCGATGGCGCTGCCGGAGCTGTGGAGCAAGGGGCTGCGCAACCCCTATCGCTCCAACTTCGATCCCTGCACCGGCGCGCTGTACATCGGTGACGTCGGCGATCGCTCGTGGGAAGAGGTGAACGTGGAGCCGCCCGCCACCGGCCACCGCAACTACGGCTGGCCCATCCTGGAGGGTGACGAGTGCTTCGGTGGCGCCGCGGCCGCCGGCTGCGATCGCACGGGGCTGACCCCGCCCGTGCACGCACACCCCAGCGCCAACACCGGTGGCCCGCAGTTCCAGGCCGTGATCGGCGGCGCCGTGTATCGCGGCAGCGCCATCCCGGCCTTGCGCGGCACCTACTTCTTCAGCGATCTGTACGGGAACACGCGCACCTTCCGCTACGACGTGGCCAGCGACAGCATCAGCGAGGTGGTCAGCCTGGAGAGCGACCTCAACCCGGCGGAGAATGACCAGGGCCTGGTCGCCATCCAGAACGGCGGCGACGGCGAGCTGTATTTCGTCAGCCGCGGCAGCTCGGGCGGCGGCGGGGCCTTTGCGCCGCAAGATCCGATCGGAACCATCTATCGGCTGCAAGCCGAGTGAGAGCTGACTAGCAGTGAGGCTGACTGGCAGCGAGGCTGACTAGCAGCGATCGGCGACCCGGCGGGACGAGGACGACGAGCGCAGCGCCAGCTCCGTGGCTCGCTCCGTCGCCGGCTCCAGGCTCTGTTGCCGCTCGCTGCTCGAGTTGCAGGCCTGGGTGAGGCGGACATGGCTGACCCGCTCGCTCTCCGGTGGCGGCGGCTCCGGCTCCGCGCGCTCGCCTGGCGTGCGCTCTGGATGCGCTTGCCCGGGTCCTTCTGCAGCAGGCGCTGCAGCAGCTCGCCCACGGCCGGGGGCGCATCCGGGCGCAGCTTGGCCAGGCCGGGCGCCGGCTGGCGCAAGATCGCGCTCAGCAGCAAGCTGGTGCTCTGTCCGCGAAACGGCCGCTCGCCGGTCAACATCTCGAACAGGATCACGCCCAGCGCCCACAGGTCCGCGCGCGCATCCACCTCCAGCTCGCACAGCGCCTCCGGGCTGACGTAGGCCAGGGTGCCCAGCAGCACGCCGGAGCGGGTGAGGTTCGACTCCAGCCCGCGCGCCAGCCCGAAATCGCTCAGCCGCGGCGAGCCGTCGGCTGCCAGCAGCACGTTCTCGGGCTTGAGGTCGCGGTGCACGATGCCCAGGTAGTGGGCGCGGGCCAGCGCGTCCGCCACCTCCAGCCCGATGCGCAGCGCCTGCAGCAGCGGCAGCTTGCTCTGCGCTCGCAGCGAGTCGCGCAGCGAGCCGCCGGGCACGTATTCCATCACGATGTGCCAGCGCTGCTCGATCTCGACCATGGCGATCCGCCGCACGATGTTGGGATGATCGAGCTTGCCGAGGATCTCCGCCTCGCGCGCGAAGCGAAGGTGGCTCTCCGGGTGCGCGGCGCCGTGCGCCGAGCCCAGGCACTTGATGGCCACCGGCTCGCCCGTGAGCCGATCGACGCCGGCATAGACGCAGCCCATGCCCCCCTCCGCGATCAGCTCACCCAGCTCGAAGCGCTCGCTCAGCTGAGCCGGCCGCAGGCGCTGCGCCTCTGCCCCGGCGAGGCCCGCGGGCTGCCCGCTCTGCAGCGCGGCGGACACGATCATCAGGCAGTCGTCACAGACCGAGACATGCGCCTCCAGCTCCTGCAGGTCGCTGCCCTGGAGCACCCCCGCCGCGAACGCAGCCAGGAGCTCCTCCCCCGGACAAGCGGGGGCGGGGCACGGCTCTTCGCTCGAGCTCGTTCCAAGCTGGGGAGTATCCATCGCGCAGGGAGCGTCGCGATCGTGAGCCGGTGGAGTCATGCGCAACGGCTCACGTCGGGCCGCGATGTTTCCTGCAGATGACTCGTTCCGGAACGCGGAGCTGGTCGCGGGCTGGATGGTGTGCCCCGGTAATCTGGCTGCTCAGCCGCGGCTCGATGTCGCCCCACGATCTCCGGCGCACTCTAGGGATCCGCGGCGGCGCACTCCATGGTCAATTCCTCTAGGCGCGCCGGCCCGCGGTGAGCCGCCGTTCTCGAGCTGCCTCGTTGAGCCGCGGGGCTCTCCCAGCTACTGTGCGCGATCTGCCGGTGGAGCGATTGCAGTTTGATTCCGAGCGAGTGCGAGCCGTGCTGCGCGCTTGTTATGCGTTCGACGACGACCTCGAGGGCTGGGCCAGCCGGGTCCATGCTGCTCTCGCGCCCGCCCTGGATCTCGGTCAGGGCACCCTGGCCGCCGTCGTGACCTTTCCGGAGAAGGGCATCCGCATCGGCGCGGTGCAGCGGCTCGGCGGGGCCGCGCGCCTGCATCAAGCCGTGATGCGGCTCAGCGCGTTCCTCGCGCCCGAGCGCCTGCGCGAGTCCTTCTTCAACGGCAGGGTGCTGGGCAGCAGCAGCGGCCACTATGCCGACGACGAGCTGGCCGCGATGCGTGCCCGAGCGCGCGGGGCGCGCAGCCGCGACGCCGCCGGCTGGTGCGTCAATGACGGGGTCGATCACGGCTTACTGATCGTCGCGCCCAGCACCACCGCGCTGCAGCTGCCAGCCCAGCCCAGCCCCGTCGTGCGCGCCCTCGGCCAGCACGTGAGCACGGGCCTGCGCCTGCAGCGCGCGGTGTCCGGCGCGGCGCTGGATGATCCCACGGTCGAAGCCATCTTCGACGGCAAGGGCACGGTGCAACACGTGGCCGGCCTGGCGCGCAGCCCCTCCCACCGCGCGCGCCTGCAGCAAGAGGTACTCCGGCGCGCCGCTGCCCCCGAGCTCGGCGCATCCGGGGCGGAGCCTGTCAGCAACGGCGGCGCCGAGGCCTGGCAAGCCGTCGTGGCAGGGCGCTGGTCCCTCGTCGATCGCTTCGACACCGACTCCCGCCGCTTCGTGCTCGCGTACCGCAACCCGCCCGGCGTGCTCGACCCCCGCCGCCTCACCCCCCGCGAGGAACACGTCGCCACCCTCGCCGCGCTCGGCCGCTCCAACAAAGAGATCGGCGACAGCCTCGGCATCTCCGACTCCACCGTCGCCACCCAGCTCTCCGCCGCGCTGGTCAAGCTCGGCCTCGAGTCGCGCGCCCTGCTCCCCATCTTCTGGCGAGATCTGCACGGCCACGCCCTGGTGATGCAAGGCGCCGACGAGCGCCTCATCGCCCTGCAGCGCGAGCAAGACGCCGGCGGCCTCAGCGGCCTCACCCCCGCCGAGCGCGCCGTCGCCAAGGGCTTGCTTGCCGGCCTCTCCGACAAAGACATCGCGCGCGCTCGCAACTGCTCCCGCCGCACCATCGCCAAGCAAGCCGCCGCCGTTTATCGCAAGCTGGGCGTGCGCTCGCGGGTGGAGCTGGCGTCGAAGCTGGCTGCTGGGAATGGAGGGGGGGCGCAGTAGCGCCGCGCGCTGGCTGCTGCCAGCGCTACTGCTGTTGTCGAGCTGTTCGGGTCAGCCTACTGGCTGGAACCAGCAAAGAATCAGCGACCACCCTCCCAACGATCGCGTCCAGCGCCGGACCAATTCCCGCGGGGGGGGCACTTGCACGAGATCGAGCGGGACGCCATCACGCGCCGCGCCGTCCTCGATGCAGAACAGCGGCAGGCCCCGGCCGATGACCCCTGTCGAACGACCTTGCCCGCGGCGACGAGGGCCTCGAGGTGAGGGTCTGCGATCTCGATGCGCTCTTCCTCGAGGGGCAGCAAGCGCAAGTCTCGCCGACCCGTCCCTCGATTGCCCTTGCGCTTGCCGCGCCGCTTGCCATCGCTAGCCGGCGTATCGTCCTCGGCAGCAGGTGGGTCCTTTGCCAGACCGAGCGTGCCCGCGATGCGGTCGAGCCCGCGCAGCTTCTCGGCGTACTCGAGCTCGAGCTGCCGAATTCAGGCATGGAGATGGATTGGATGAGTTTTTTCTACTCGCTCGACAACCGAACCACCGATGCTTACACGATTGGCAACTTCTGGAATGTGTTTCAGACCGAGTGTGGCGTGCCGCCGATCGATCTGTGCGTCGTTTCGTGGGACAGTCTCGTGACTGCGGCGGAGTCCTGGTTCGGGCCAACGCACACCAAGGCCCTTTATTTGTCCGGCCTTGGATCTGTTCACGGGGTAGACCACTAGTGGCGGGGAGGGGTCGAAGTTGATGGATGTTGTAGAGCGCGGCGCTGCAGTGGTGTTGTCGGTTGTCATGGCGGCCTGCAATGGGAGCACGGGGCCCGCAGAGCGATGGACGGGGGGCGATGGAGGTTCTGGTTTGGGGCCTGGACCATCGTTGCCCAACGTCGGAACTTCATCGTCTGATGGTGGGGCTGCATCGCTTCCTCCCATGACGAGCCCGCAGGTGCTCGAGCGCCTCGAGCCGGCGTCCGACTGCGTGCAGCCCGTGGCTGCTCAGCGCTGCGCCGGTGGATATTGTGAAGTGCGTTCCGGCTGCTTCATCATGGGTGCGCCACGAGGAGAGCCTGGTGCCGGTCGCTACTCGAACACGCAGGTCCAGGTCACGCTGACCCACGGATTTCTCATTGGGCAGACAGAGCTGACGCGCAGCGATTGGCTCGCTACCGGCTGGGGGAAGCCGAAGAGAAATTTGGTGGATGGTGAGGGGGACTGTCTGGAGTCCAGTTGCGCGGTGAATAACGTGAGCTTCTACGATGCGCTGCGCTACGCGAACTGGCTCTCGGAGCGAGAGGGGCTGCGACCCTGTTATGAGCTGACAGGGTGTACGGGTGAAGTTGGCTTCGATCTCGTGTGCTCAGGAGTGGAGGTAACGAGCGAAAGCGCCTATGCGTGCGAGGGCTATCGTTTGCCGATGGAGGCCGAGTGGGAGTACGCGGCCAGAGCAGGAACCAACACTGCTTTCACGGCGGCGCATCGGTGGCTACCCTCTTCGGGGAGTGTGTGGCCGAGCCCTCCCTCGACGCGATCGGGTGGTACTGTCACAACTCGGGGATGAGACCCCACCCTGTCGCGGAGAAGCGACCCAATCCGTGGGGTCTGTACGACATGCACGGAAACCTGGGTGAGTGGGTCAACGATTTGCGAGATGGTCTCGGCTACGGCAAGGGTCCACTCGTTGACCCACGGGGCACGATGACCCCCGGTCAGACCTTGTTGCCGAGTCCGGGCCAGAGCGAACTCAGGGTCTTCAGGGGAGGAGTGCACACCGCCTCGGGCGACTCGTGCACTTCAGCGAACCGCCTCGGCGTCCGATCGTTGATGAGCTCGAGCGGACTTGGGTTTCGTCTGGCGCGGACCATGAACCCCTGAGTGGCATCGAGATAGAATTGCTGAGCGGCAGGCGACTGAGCGTTGTGGAGTCAGTCGATCTGGAGCGGCTGGGCAAGCTGGTCGCACTGCTGGAGGCGCGGTGATGTTAAGCCTGCCGCCAAGTGTGCGCCTGTGCATCGCGACGCAGGTCGTGGATGGTCGCAAGGGCCCGGACAGTTTGCTGGCGCTGGTGCGTGACGACTCGCAAGCGAGCATCGTCGCCGTCAGCCCATGCTTCCGTGAAGAGTGATCCTGCTCTACCTGGCCAGCCTCCAAGCTCGAAATGAGCACATCGAGGCGCCACGCCCCTTCTCCTCAGGGCCGCACCACCCCCCGCACACCAAGCAAGACCCAGCCATGCCACGCGGCATCTTCGATCTCACACGTCTGCTCACCGCGAAACGTGAGGCTGCAGGAGGTGTACTGCAGCGCCGACAACGTGGCGAACGGGCCGAGGCCAAAGCTGGGGCTGAGCTGGAAGTCGGCTCCGCCGGAGAGCTGCAGGAGCTCGGGGCCGTGGTGCAGGGACTCGAGCTTCAGGCTGATGTTGCGGTCTTCGATGGTGCTGCTGACCCACTCGTAGCCAATGCCGAGGCCGAGCCAGGGGCGGGTGCTGCTCTGCGGGGTGAAGGAGTATTCGACGGCGATGCCGGCGCGGACGCCGGTGGCGGCGCAGTCGACGCCTTCGGGGCAGCCGCCGCTGAGGGGGTTGGTGGCGGGGGCGCTCCGGGGCAGGACGATGCCGAAGGCGAAGTAGGCGCCGAGCAGCCAGTGGGGGGTGAGGGCGTAGCCGGCGTCGAGCCAGAGGGGGATCACGCCGTAGGTGTCGTCGCCGAGGGCGTTGACGTCGTCGTCGCGGAAGCCGGCGAAGTTGCGTATGTCGGCGTAGCGTCCGATCGGCAAGCCGTAGCCGGTGCGGAGTCCGAGGCGAAGGGGGCCTGCGGCGTCGGGCTCCGCGCGCGGCGACTCCTGCGCGCGCGCGGCGGGTGCGAACGCCAGCCCGAAGGAAAACGCGAGCGCGAGCGCCGCGCCATACGCCGCAGCTTTCACAACGCGGGCTCCGCCCACGACACCATCACGTTCACGCCGTAGTGGTCGGAGTGGGCGCTCTCGATGTCGGCGCCGCCGTCGGTCAGGGTGACGGGGCCGTCGAGCACGCGCTGGGCGGAGATGCTGGCGGCGTCGTCGAAGCCGGAGAGCAAGACGTGGTCGATCAGGGCGCCTTCGTCCATGTCGCTGGCAAAGCCGTTGAGGGGGTTGTTGGCGCAGAAGGTGCAGCGGCCGTCGTCGCTGGCGTAGGGGGCGATGAAGCCGGCGTCGTCGAAGCGCTGGAAGGCGTCGGGGCTGGCGGGGCGCGCGAGCGAGGTGGCGGGGCCGCAGTTGAGGTCGCCCATGAACGCGGCCTTGCCGCCGGGCGCGCGGGTCTGTTCGACCCAGGGCAGGAGCTGTTCGATCTGCGCCACGCGCTCGCCTTGCCACGAGCCGTACGCGCCGGTGTACGGCACTTCGCCCAGCGATGCCGCGAGGTGAGTGCAATACAGGTCCACCTCGCCGCCGCTGCTCTGCACCTGCGCGCGCAGCACGCCGCGATCGGCGAGCGAGGACTCGAGCTTCAGGTAGCCGGTGTTGCTCAGGGGCCAGCGCGAGAGCAGCAGCAGGCCGGTCTGTTCCTCGAAGGCCTCGGCGCTGCCATCCTTGGCGGAGCACATGGCGATCAGGGTGCTGACGTCGGGCGCGGCCTGGTTGGCCACGATGCACTCCTGGCAGGGCTGACCCGTCTGGGTGAAGGCGCTGGCGCAGTTGGCGATCGCGCACAGCGGCAGGCCGGCGTTTTCGACCCCGGCGCAGTTGCTGTCGAGGCAGGCGAGCAAGAGCTCGGCCTCGCTGTCGCTGCAGCCCTGGAAGGTGGTGGCCGCGCTGACGGAGCGGTGCGAATAGGGGAACTCGCTCGCCAGGTTGCTCGCCAGCCGCTCCAGATCGCTGGGCTGCCAGAGCTCCTGCAGGCACAGCACGTCCGCGCCCAGGTCAGGCAGCGAGCGCTCGATGGCCTCGAGCCGCTGCTCGGCGTAGGGGGCCAGCCCGACGCCGATGGCCGCGTTGAACGTCACCAGGGACAGCGGGCCCGTGGGCGCATCCGCGCTTCGCACGGTGACGTCGCGATCACTACAGCCGAGCCCGAGCAGGGCTAGCAAGCCCGCGTACCGCCAGCGAAACATCAGCATGCACTGGTCTTCGCTGGGCGGCCCGGGGCCGTCAAGCGCCCCGGGGGTGGCAGCGGCCCGGGGCGCACAGGACTCAGGGCCGAGGGGCTATGGTCAGGCGTGGCGGTTCTGGACGAGCAGCTCGCGGCAGCGGCCATCCGCGGCCACCGTCTTCACTGCCAGGGAGATGCGGTTGTCGGGATCGAGGGCGCTCCAGTAGCGGCCGAGAATATCAGTGCCGCGCCCCTCCAGCGGCAAGACCAGCGGCTCGCCGCTGAAGCTGGGCAGCGGGTTGCCATCGCCCGCGTACGTGGTGATGCCGCGCCCGAGGCCGGGCGGGGGAGCGCCGAGCTCGAAGAAGCTGCGATCGGTGAGGGTGCTCGGGTCGATGGGGTTGCTGCGCAGGATGCTGAGCACCAGGCGCGGCGTGCCGCCGGAGAGCTGCAGCAGGCCGCTGATCCGCGGCGTGTAGTGCGGGGCGTCGGGCTCGTGTGCGCGGGTGCGCAGCGCCGCCTCGAAGCTCTCGCCGCGCGCGAGCGCATCGTGGATGGTGCGGGTCTGATCGCCGTTGGTCACCAGCTGCACGCCGGGTAGCTCCAGCATCGCCTCGTAGATGATGAGGCTGGGATCTTCGACCAGGCTGGGATCGAACGCCTGGGTGCGCAACGTGCTGCCCTCCGCCACGAAGGTGCGGTTGCGGCTGTGCTGGCTGCGCCCCATGATCCAGTACACCAGGGTCCACTCGCCCTGCCCGTTGCGGCCAATGACGATGCCGCGGCCCGGGTAGCGGTTGCGGGTGATGTGTTGCTCCAGGGTGCGCTGCGCCAGCTCGTTCATGGCGCGGGTGTAAGCAGCGCCGCGCACGGCTGCAACGCCAAGATGCGGGCAGCGCCCCGAGGTGGGCTGGCGCGCCGCGCGGCGCAGGCCCGGCCCCACAAAAGCAAAACCGCCGCGCCCGGTGGGCAGCGGCGGCGTGCAGCGAGCAGGCGCCCGGTCTTACTGCTTCACTTCTTCGGCTCGGCGGGCTTGGCCGGAGCCGCCGCCTTGCCGCCACCGCCCTCGCGGTTGAAGAGCGTGATCACCTTGTCGGTCAGATCGAGATCGCTGCGGAAGTACGGCGCGCTGGCGCGCTCCAGCACCATGTCGTAGCCCTCCTGCGTGGCGATGCGGCGGATGATGCCCACGGCCTTCTGCACGATGGGGCTGGTCAGCTCGTTCTCTTTCTGCTGCAGCTCGCGGTTGTAGTCCACGAACACCGACTGCATCTGTGCCATCTCGCGCTGCCACTTCTCCGCGCGCGCGGCCAGCTGCTCCTGCGGCAGGCTCTTGCCGTTCTTCTCCAGCTCGTCGCGCTCTTTCTGCAGATCCTTCTGCTTCTGATCGAGCTCGCGCTGCCGCTTCTCGAAGAGCTTCTTCAAAGTGGCTTGCGCGCGCAGGCCCTCTTCCGTCTCCATCACGGCGCGGCGAGTGTCGACGACGGCCACGCGCATGGTCTGGGCGTCGGCCGCGGGCGCCAGGGTGAACAGCATTGCGAGCAGGAGCGCGCCGACGGCGAGGGCCGCCTGTTTGGGCAGGCCGAGCCAGCGAGTAAAAGTGGAGAGCGGAGCAGGGGCGATCATGGCTGGGGGATTAGCCGCCGGCATTCCGGGGGTCAAGGACGGAGAACCGGCGGCCGGGCACTCTCTGTACGCGGATGCCCCGCCTCTCCTTCCCGCACGGGTGCGGGCAAAGCCGTCAGGATTGCTGGCCAAAACCTGCTCGCCAGCGCACCTCGGGCGGGCGCTCCTGCGGCTGCCGGCGGTCCGGAGCGCCGGGTCACCCCGGAGCGCTCGGCAACCGCCCTGTCGGGGCTCATGTGCTGCCGGGGCGGGGCCGTTGGCGACGGGGTGTGCGCCGGGGCGAGAGCGGCAAGGTGGCGGGCGAGGGTGTGGAGCGATGAAACCTTCGCGCGCTCTTGCCCGCATTCTTGGCTGACCTCGCGCAGATCGATAAGGTCAATGCGGGCAACGGAGCCTAAACTGTGCAGGTAGCGCCGCGCTCTGGCCGTTGAAGAAGCGAAGGCGATAGGAGGAGCAGCTTGGCCAAGAAGCTTTTGGCAGTCGAAGACAGCAGGACCATGCGCAAGGTGCTGGGCATCACCTTTGCCACCGATGAGTTCGAGGCGGTGGTGGCGGAGAGCCCGCAGCAAGCCCTGGCCCAGCTGGATCACTTCCGGCCTGACATGGTGCTGCTCGATGTGACCCTGGGTGAGACCAACGGCTACGATCTGTGCCGTCAGGTCAAGAGCCGCGCTCCGGGCACGCCGGTGATGATCCTGTCCAGCCGCCAGCAGCCGTATGATCCGGTGCGCGGCGCCGAGGTGCAGGCGGACGACTTCATCGACAAGCCATTTGATACGCAGCAGATGCGCGACAAGGTGAAGAAGCTGGTCGCGCAGACCGGCGCCCGTCCCGCCGCTCCGGCGCGTCCCGCGGCGGCAGCGGCAGCGGCTCCGGCACGTCCGGCGCCCATCCCGCGCACCCCGCCGCCCGCCATGCCGCCGCCTCCGGCCGTGGCGCGCCCGCCGGCACCGAGCATGGCGCGCGCGGGCAGCGCTCATCCGGTGCCGGGGAATGTGGCCCAGGCGCTGGCCACCAACGGCGCCGCCCTGCGCGAGAGGCTGGAGGAGATGGAGCTCACGCGCGAGCAGGTGCAGGCCGTGTTGACTCTGTCGCGCGACGTGATCGAGCGGGTGGTGTGGGAAGTGGTTCCGGTGCTGGCGGAAACGCTGATCAAGGAAGAGATCCAGCGCCTCACTCGCGAATAATCGTCCCAGCGCGCCCCAGCTCGCTGGCGCAGCGAGCAGCGCCCGGCAAGAGCGCCAGCGCCCGCTGGTGCTCTCCGGATCCGCTGGTCTAAATACGGGCGGACATGAACGACGCCCCCTCTGTATCGCTGGAGCGCGAGCCGCCAGAGCGTGCGCTGCCAGAGCGTGCGCTGCCGGAGCGCGAGCTGCCCGCCGTATCGGCGTCACCGGTGCGCGGGCGTGCGCTCGCGCTGGCTGCCACCCTGACGGGTCTGCTGCTGGCACTGCTGGCGATGGCGGCGCGCCCGGGGCTGCCGGGGGGCTTGTGGCTGGGCGCGCTCGGCATCGTGCTCGGCAGCGGCGGCGCGCTGGCGCTCACTCATCGCGGCCCGGCGCCGACGGTGGCGGAGAGTGTGCCCGGCTCCATGCTCCTCGGTCCGGGGCTGCAGGCGCTGGCCGCGTTGCTCACGTTCTGGCTGGCGCTACGGCTGGCGGTGCAGGGCGTCGTCCCGGCGCAGACGGCGGTGCTGGCGCTGGTGGTGCCGGGCGCGTTCCTGTGGCTGGTGCTCTCGCTCGCGGTGGCTGCGGGGCGGCTCGGCTGGCTGCCGGAGCCGGAGCGGCCGCTCTGGCGCCGGCACGGGCTGTGGCTGATCGTGGCCATCACCGTGCTGTATCTGCCGCGGCTCGGCAGCTTCGGGCTGATCGATTGCTGGGAGACGCACTATGGCGAGGTGGCGCGCGAGGTGCTCTCCCGTGACGACTGGATCTCGCTGTGGTGGGCGCAAGACGGCTGGTTCTACTCCAAGCCGGTGCTCAACTTCTGGGCGCAGGCGCTCAGCTTCTCGGCGCTGGGCGTGGCCTGGGCTCCGGACGAGATGATCCGCAGCGTGGAGCTGGGGCTCACGCCGCAGCCGGAGTGGGCGGCGCGCCTGCCCATCTACCTGCTGACCGTGCTCGGGCAGTGGTTCTCGTACGCGGGCGCGCGGCGCTACGTCGGGCGCTGGGCGGCGTTTCTGGGCAGCCTGGTGCTGGCCAGCACGCCGTACTGGTACTTGCTGGCACGCCAGAGCATGGCCGACATGGCGTACGTGGCGCCGCTGGCGGCGGCGATGGGCTGCTTGCTGCTGGCGCTGCATTCCGAGCCGGAGGCGCG
>JAICQL010000362.1 GCA_025937895.1 Polyangiaceae bacterium
GGAGGCCAGGGTCGAGCTGGAGCTGCAGCCAGTGCTCAATCTCGGTGACTGCAGCGCCGCCTGGGTGCCCATCACCGGTGGCACGCGCAGCGACTCCGAGCCCCCCGCAGAGCTGCTGTTTGCGGGTGGGGACCTGTTCTTCTTCCATTTCCGCTGGGGCCCCGACGGCACCACCTCCAGTGAGCTGGTGCGCTTCGATCCACACGCTGCCAGCCGCGAGCTGGCCACCACCGTGCTGGTCCCGAACGCTTACAGCGCGCCGATGTGGCCCGATGACGGCGAGCTGGTCTTCACCCAGAACGGCGAGGTCCGCAGCGTGCCCATGTCCGGCGGCCAGGTGCAGACCCGCTCCACGTTTGGCTCGGCGGGCCTGGGCGACATCCGCTGGCTCGGGGTGAGCAGCGGCAACTTCTACTTCGCCCGCTATGGCCAGCCCGGAGCGATCTGGAAGATCAGCCTCACGGGGGGCCCCGTCGGGCTCTTTGCCAACCTGGGCCCGGACTGGGGCTATCAGATCGAGCCGCCGCTGGTGCAGTCGCCGGAGGGGCTGCTGCTCACCGGAGTGCGGCGCGTCGATCGCCTGGATCGCCAGACCACGATCCTGATCGCGGAGGACGGCTCCATCCGCGAGATGCCCTATCCCGAGGGCAGCACCTCTCGCCCCTTCCTCACGCCCACCGGCGTGATCCACATCGTCGATCCCTCCGAGCCAGCGCCGCCCGGCGCGGGCGCGAGCTCCGACGCTGATCCCGCTGCACGGCGCATTGCCTCGCTCGGCCAGGGCGGCTCGGCGCAAGTCAGCCCGCAACCCACCCTGGGCGCTGGTGGCGCCAGCCCGAGCGGCGCGGGCGGAGGCGCGGCGGGTGAGCTCACGGCGGCGCCGCCCTCCCACCCCGATCTGCACATGTACCTGGCGCGCCTGCGCGGTGGCGAGCTCGCGGAGTTCTGGCCGGAGCGGCCGCCCTCTGCCCTGCCCGCGCACGTCGAGTCCGACGGGCGCGAGGGCTGGTTCGTCACCGCCACCGAGCCGTTCAACGACGGCTATCGCCACGACACGCTCTGGCACATCCGCCCCAACGCCGAGCCCCGGCGCCTGGCGTGCAACCCCAGCCCCGAGAGCTTCCAGGTCCAGACCGAGTCCCGCACCGGACACGCCTTCGCCTACGGCGACGGCTTCGTGTACCTGGTCTCGCTGCGCGGCGAGAGCCGCTTCTGGGAGCTGGTGCAGATCTCGTATCTGATGCCCGAAGAGCAGCGGTGATGGCGGCGGCCACGCGGAGCCAGGCACGGGCGCTGGTCTGCTGCGGGGTGCTCCCGCTGCTGGCCGCCTGTGCGCGCTCCGAGGCAGACGCCCCGCCCGCGACCCCAGCAGCGCCCCCGGCCGCGCCCGCCACCAAGCCCCCGAACGCTCCAGAGCCCACCTTGAAGGTGACGACCGCGCCGATCGAGGCGCTGCGCAGCCCCTTCTTCTCCGCGCTCGAGGTCACCTTCCAGAACCCATCGAGCCAGTGGCACCAGGTCCGCAAGGTCAGCATCGGCCCCGAGCGACAGCTCTTCGGGCCGCCCCTCGAGTCCCTGCTCGGCGAGCGCCTGCGCGCCTGGCAGCTCGCCGCGCGCGAAGCTCAGGCCGGCAAAGAAGGCCCTCGCCACCCCGCCCTCGAGACCCTCGCCCCCGAGCCGCCCAGGCCCGACCCCAAGGCAGACGCCAACACCCCGCCCGCCGCTCCCGCGGCCCCGCCCGACTATCTGCTGACCTACCCCTTCACCGTGGCCCCCGGCCTCTTCACCCGCAAGTGGATCGTGCTGTATTCAGCAGGCGCCAACGCGCTGCTCGGGCAAGATCTCGTGCTCTCTTACGAGCTCGAGGACGGCAAGACGGAGCGGGTGCTGGTGCAATATCCGAAGCCGGCGGCGGAAAAGCACTGAGCACGGGCGGCGCAGTACCCGACATCGCCCAATGAGCCGCCCAGCGCGGCGAATGAGCAGACGCCGCGCACGTCGTCGACATCTGTGCATGGATCGCTACTGCCGTTGTCGAATCGGCTGACGCAGCTCATGCGCGACTACGTCAACGCTGCGGACACGGGCAAAATGGCGCGCGCCACTTGTTTCGGCACACGATGGCAACGGTGATGCTCGAGAACGGCGCCGATGAGCGCTAGTCGCCGCACCTGCCCGCCGCGGTCCTGGGGACGGCAGCTCGCAGAACGAGTGAGACGATGGCGAGCGGCACCAACGCCGCGCGATACTGTGTCGAACCGGGCGCCGTGACCTTGCCCTGCGGCCCAGAGCGGCGCGGCACTTGGGATGGCACTGGCCCAGCCGCGCCCTGCCCTGGGCGGCTGGGCCTGCCCCAGCCGCGGCCAAAGGCGGCTCTGCCCCACCGCCTTTCGCAACGGCGCGAGAGCGTAGAATGGGGTATCGTTACGGCATGTCTGCACTGAAGGCTCGCGTTGAAAACGGCCGGCTCAAGCTCGACGAACCCACCGACTTGCCCGAGGGCACCGTGGTGCCGCTCGAGATATCAGAAGACTGGGACGACCTCGACGACGAGGAGCGTGATGCGCTGCACGAAGCGATTCGCGAAGGCTTCGAGGACGCGAAAGCTGGCCGAACAATCAGCGCCGAGCAGTGGGTGGCTGAGCTGCGCGCGCGCTTGTGAAGATCCGAGTCTCAGGTCGCGCCCGTCGAGAAGCAGATCGGCACGACGCTTGGTGGAGAGCCAACCGTGCCAACGCACCTGATCTGCTCATCCGCGAACTACTCCACGTCATCGAGCTCTTGCAGGACAACCCAAATCTCGGAGCTCTGTACGACGCGACGCATTTCGATGGGCCCGTGCGCCGCGTCCTCATGGAGAAGACCGAGCGGCACGTGTATCACGGGCGTCTCGCGGACGAGGTGATCATCCTGGCCGTCTGGGGTGCTCGCCGAAAGCGCGGCCCGAAGCTGTGACCCATTTCCTTTAGCCGCCGTTCGACGTCGCGGCGGCGGCAGCCCCGCGGGCTCGAGCTGCGGCGCGGTGCGCGCCGCGGGGCGCTGGTGGATCCCGGCGAGGAGATGCGCGGCGTCACCCGGCGGTGCGCGCAGGCGGGCTTCGCCGAGCTGGCCCGGCACGCCCTGCGGCTGCGCCAGCTGCCTGCGCCCTCCGCCGCGGAGCTGCACGAGTGTGCCGAGCGCGCGCGCCGCGACCACGCGCGGATCCGCCGCTTCTCGCTGCCGCGCAACCTGCTGGCGCGGTTGGTGGAGCTGGCCGTGGTGCGCGACCGCGCCGCGGCCCTCGAGGAGCACGGCCAGGCGGTGATCGTGGCACAGCTCTTCGAGCAGCGGCTCACACCGCGCAACACGGTGCTGTTCGCGAGCGCCGAGCCCGCGCGGCTACCCGCGCTGCACCCTGGCTGAGCTTGAGGGGCAACAGCCGTCAGGTCACGGCGCGCGCTGCTCGGCGGCGCGCGGGCGACTCGTATTGCCAGCCGTGTGGGCTCCACACGGTGACCGGGGGCGGCCCCGCCCGACTATCTGCTGACCTACCCCTTCACCGTCGCCCCCGGCCTCTTCACCCGCAAGTGGATCGTGCTGTATTCGGCGGGGGCCGACGCGCTGCTCGGGCAAGATCTCGTGCTCTCTTACGAGCTCGAGGACGGCAAGACGGAGCGGGTGCTGGTGCAGTATCCGAAGCCGGCGGCGGAAAAGCACTGAGCGCGCGCCTCTCGCGTTGGCGCTAGTTGGCGCAGGTGAGCTCCGCTGAGCTTTCGTCGCGCGGTGCACACACGCCAGACGCGTTTAGAAGATCGCGCACGGCGTCTTGAGCAAAGGGATCACAAGTACTCTGCGGGTGAGCGCACTCATTGCTGCAGTCGCAAACTGGCGCGCAGTACCCGACATCGCCCAATGAGCCGCCCAGCGCGGCGAATAGGCAGAAGCCGCGCACCTCGTCGGCATCTGTGCATGGATCGCTACTGCCGTACGTGCAGCGGTGTGAGCAGACGGCGTAGCCACCGCCCAGGTCCAGACAGAGCCCTGCGCACTCGGATGAAGCCGCGTTAGGCGTGCAGGGCTGTCCGAAGTCTGCGCCACCCGACGCGCTAGTGGAGCATACACCGCGCTGTCGATCACACACGCCGCTCCTGCACTCCGCGCCTCGAGTGCACGACGGGCGGCAGAAACCCTTCCCCGCATCGGATGAAAGTGGCTCGCAAGCGAGATCAGTACGGTCGCCGCACTTGTCCAACTGCTCGCCTCCCGGCGTGCAGGCAGGCAAGCAAAACGCCCTGCTGACACTCGGATCGTCACCGGTGCCCACGCACACGGCATCCCCAAAGCGTTCGCATTCCTCAGGCGCCCCAATGCAGTCCACCACGCACATGCCCCGCGCAGGGCCACCTCCAAAGAACTCGTTCCCATCTTCCCTTAGGCAAGTGGCGCCCGCGGGACAGTCCTCGTCTCTGGCACACGCCCCACCCACCTCCAGGTCGGCCGCAGAAGGACCTTCCGGGCAGTTACAAGCCGACCACGCCACTGGTTCACCAGTACAACGTTGAGAACCCGAGCAGCCGTCAGCGCCTTGGCAGGGGCGTTCTTCTTCAACTGCGCACACTCCATCGGCCCGGCTCGTGCAGTGCGCGCAGGTCAATATCAGCCAGACCCAGAGAGCAAGACGCATTCCCACAGCACACAGAATAGCGAGCGCTGCCAGATGTACAACTTGGCACCTTCTGGAGCCTGGCTGAGCACTCGCACATTGGCCAACTAGGGGCAGCCGCGCGCCTGTGTCCAGTTTCCCTCACAGCGTTGTGCGCCGATTCAACTCAGTTCCGCGCAACCGGCGTTAAAACTCTGTCTCTGGTGTCGCAACCATTGCTCGCTGAGATCCACCGATACATCCTGAATATTGTCGCCCAGCATGTCCTCGTTCGCAGGACAACAGTGGCTGACAAGCGCGCGTTGGGCGCGCGGGAGGTACGCAGACTGCGGCCTGCCCGTTGGGCAGACGCGTTCTGCGTTCGCGGCGCCCATGGCCAGGAGCAAA
>JAICQL010000249.1 GCA_025937895.1 Polyangiaceae bacterium
GATCGGTGCACGCGCGCTGCCGTACGGCACCCCCGCCCTTCCTCTTCCCTCGCCAGTGGCACCATCGCTCGCGCGGGCCAAGGTGACCTTGCTGCTGCACATGCTTGCAAAGCCACACGGGCAAGCTTGCGCTGGCAGCCCTGGGTTACGGAATCGCACAGCTAAGTGCGGGGCAGCAGGCTCCCGCGAGGTCACTAGCTGGTCTGCCGCCGTGGCAACTTGGCTGTTGAATCATCCCGGCGTTCGTTGCGGGGTGGGTGTGGCGCAAAGCCTTTACCTCGAGCGGAATGTGATCGTAGTTTTCATACCTCGCGGCGGGCAAAGCTCACGAGCGGCGAGGCTCACACCACAGGAGTAGAAGCGGCGATGGCTCTTACCTCTTTCTTTCGGCGATCTGGGCTGCAGCTGGCGGCCGTCGGTCTCGTGTTTGGTTGCAGCAAGCAGCCCGAGCCGGAGACTCCGCCTCAGCCCTATCAGCAGCAGCCCGGCGTTTACCCGCAGCAGCAGTACCCGGGCACGCAGCAGCCGGGCCAATACCCGCAGCAGCAGCCAGGGCAATACCCGCAACAGCAGCCGGGCCAATACCCGCAGCAGCAGTACCCTGCCCCCACCGGCTATCCCCCGGCGACCACGCCGGGCGCCACTCCGCCCACTGGCACGCCGCCCGCCACTGGCATGCCGCCCGTCGGTGGCGCACTGCCGACGGATCCGGGCGCGCCGCAGGCCACTCCGCTCGATCCCAGTGCAGCGGCCGCGGTGCAGCCGATCCTGGCGCAGCTCGCCTCCTCGAAGGCCACGGCTGGCGCCAAGCCGATCGGCTCGGTGATGGCCGCCAACTTCCAGCAGGGTCAGGCGCTGGAGGCTCAGGTGCAGATGGAGCCGGGCAAGTGTTACACGGTGGTGGGCGCCGGTGTGCCGCCCGTCACGGAGCTGGATCTGAAGCTGGTGGCGGTCACGCCGATGCCGGGCATGGCGCCCGTGCTGGCGGTGGACAACAGCTCCGGCATGCAGGCCGTGCTGGGTGAAAAGCCCAACTGCTTCAAGTGGGCATGGCCGATTCCGGCGCCCGTCAAGGTGGTGGTCACCGTCACTGCCGGCTCGGGTCTGGCCGCGGCTCAGCTGTTCGGCAAGTGAGGTTCGCGCTCGCGCGGGGCTAGCCTCGCGCGGCGCTCGTGCGAGCGTGGATGGCGGCGAGCCCGATCAAGGTGAGATCGGGCTCGATGCGCCGCAGTGACTCCGTGTGCGGTGCGATCAGGGGCGCGTAGCCGCCCGTCGCGATCAGCTCGCACTCGAAGGAGAGCTCGCGCCGCAGCCGGGTGATGAGGCCATCGATCAAGCTGGCGTGCCCGTGCATGACGCCGGACTGCACGCAGCCGAGGGTGCTCTGCCCGAGCACGCGCCGTGGTGCCTGCAGCGGCACCGCGCGCAGCCGCGCGGCGCGCGCGACCAGCCCCGCCAGGCTCGTCTCCAGGCCCGGCGCGATCACTCCGCCCAGAAACTCGCCGCGCGGCGAGACGACGTCGAGCTTGGTCGCGGTGCCCAGATCCACGACGAGCTGGCCTGGCAAGCCTTCGCCGGGCGGCAGGGCACGCGCCTGCAGCAAGGACCAGGCAGCCGCCGCATTGACCAGGCGATCGGCGCCGAGCTCTCGCGGATCGGGGCCGGCGATGGTCACGCCCACGTCGAGCTCGGGGTCCACGAGCAGCAGCTCGGCACCCAGCGTCTCGCGTGCGGCAGCGGCCACGATCGGCGTCAGCTCCGGCACGACGGAACAACAGATGGCCGCCGCCACCTCGCTCGCTGACACAGCCTCTGTCGCGAGCCACTCCAGCCAGTGGGCGCGCAGCTGCGCGGCGGTCAGCTGGCGCTGGCTCGGCAGGCGGGTGCGCGCAGAGAGCGCCGGGCCGCGAAATAGGCCGGACTTGATGCTGGTGTTGCCAAGATCGACGGCGAGCAGCACGGCGGCGCTCAGGGCCCGGCGTCGCTGCCGTCGCGCAGGGTCATCTCACCCATGCCGGCAGCGCTGAACGAGAACTCCGTGCCGGGGTTGCTCCAGAAGATCTGCGACTGGCGCTCGATGCGGTTCGCATCCGAGACGGCAGGATCCCAGTCGTTGAGCGCGAGGTTGAAGCCGTAGCTCTGCGCGGGGGCGGGCGGGAAGTGGCCGGGCGCTTGCCCCCCGCCCTTGGTGCCGGTGATGTAGGCCCAGTCGATCTTGGCCTCCAGCCGATAGCAGCTGGTGCCCTGCAGCTGTGCGCTGATCTCCACGTCCGCCAGGGCGGGCTGGCCCTGCGCCGGCGCAACGAAGCGCTGAGACAGACCCAGGAAGACGCGATGGTTCTCGTTGCTGTAGCCGCCGCTGCGGTTGTTGCGGCCGGCCAGGAACAGCTGCACCGCATCCTCACACTCGGCGCCGTGCTGGCAGCCCTCTGCCACGGGATCGCCCAGGTTGAAGGGATGGTTGTCGAACGCCTCCACGAACACGTAGAAGAAGTCGCCATCCCAGGCGACGCGGAAGCGGCCGTCGAGATCGTTGCGTGCCGGGATGCTCGAATCGGCAGTGATCGGCGGGGTGTTGTCGTCGCGACAGTTGGCGCAGACTTGATCGAAGGAGTAGGCGGGGATACCGCTCCAGTCGTCGCGCTTGCCGTCCACGGCGATGCTCCGCTTGATGACGTCGAGGCTGGTGACGGTGGCCGCTAGCGGTCCGAGCGGATACTCGCAGCCGTTGCCCACGGTATCGCGGTTGATGGTGTCGCCATCACAGTCAGCGAAGTCGTCCAGGCAGCGCAGCACGGCACACTGGCCCTCGACACAGCCCACCTCTGCGCCCGGCACGTCCAGGCAGGGCTCACACGAGCTGCTGGAACAGCCGAACGCTGGCTCCAGCGGCCGGCACGTCTCCCCGCACAGCTTTTGTGCCCCCGGGCACGAGGGGTCCCCTCCCCCCGCGGTGCCCCCGAGGCTCGATGCGCCCGCCGGATTACCAGCGTTTCCACCGATTTGCCCGTCACCGCCGGCCCCGCCCAGGCCGCTGTTGCCGCCGATGCCCGCATCCGGCTCGAGCGCGGGCAAATCGAACACGCAGCTCCCGGAAAAGAACACCGCCAGCAGGGCGAACCACGCTCCCGCGCCCCGCAGGGTAAGACCCCGACGCGAAGGCTCGGAGGAGGGGGGGTTCAGCATGCTTGGCCGCGAGGTATTCGGTAGCATGCACGCTACCGCGCCCCATGTGCAACCTTGGCGGAACTGCAGGTGTTGCGCCCGTTCCGTGGCGGGGCCCCTGGCGCTTTGCCCAGTACCCTGCTACAGCGGTTCAGGCGAATCCAACCAGTTGGCCAGTCGCCTGGTTTTCTCTCCGTGTGCGAGAGACAGTTTTCCACCCGCTTTCGCGACCCTCGCCTCATTGGCACCCAAAGATAGACCTGCAGACGCCGCCGACAGTGTTGCCAGTAGCAGTACCGCGCAGACCAACGCGGGCACCGCCGTCCGAGAGCCCACCGTCGTCGACAACAATGAGGTGCGCGCCGAACCGATCGAAGAGGAGCGCGCCGAAGGCCGTCCTACGCGTTACGCCTGCGCGCTCGATCCGCGCAAGATCGATTCTGACGCGGCCAAGGTAGTGCGGCGCCTGGTGCGCCACGGCTACGAGGCGTACCTGGTCGGCGGCTGCGTGCGCGACTCGCTGCTGGGCCGCACCCCGAAGGACTTCGACGTGGCGACCAGCGCGCAGCCCGAGGACGTGCAGCGGCTGTTCCGCAATTGCCGCATCATCGGCCGGCGTTTCCGCCTGGCGCACGTGTTCTTCAGCGGCGGCAAGGTGATCGAGACGGCCACCTTCCGGCGCAACCCCACCTCCGAGGAGAAGACGGGCGATCAGCTGCTGATCCGTCGCGACAACTTCTTCGGGCGCTCGGATGAGGATGCGCTGCGCCGCGACTTCACCATCAACGCGCTGTTCTACGACCTGGAGGCGAAGCAGGTCATCGACTGGTGCGGCGGGGTGGAGGATCTGCAGCGCCGCTCGGTGCGCACCATCGGTGATCCGATCGTGCGCTTCCTGGAGGATCCGGTGCGCATGCTGCGCGCCATCAAGTTCTCCAGCCGCCTGAACCTGGGCATGACGCCCAATGTGTATCACGCCATCGTGCAGTGCCGCGGAGCGCTGGCCATGGCGGCGCGGCCCCGTCTGTTCGAAGAGGTGATGCGGCTCCTGCGCGAGGGCGCATCGCAGACATGCATCTGGCTGGCGTGGGAGACGGGCGTGCTGGACGTGCTGCTGCCCGAGGTCTCCACCTACCTGTACGATCGGCCGCCGGAAGACGGCACGTTCTGGGAGCTGCTCGAGGAGCTGGATCGCTTCACGGAGGAGCGCGGTGAGGCACCGGATGACGTGGTGCTGTGGACGTGCCTGCTGTTCGAGCCGCTCTTGGAGGCCTGCATGAGCGAGGCGGACAGCGCCAGCGCGGCCACCGAGTTTCTGGAGCCGGTGATCGAGCGGCTCAACGTGCCGCGGCGGGTGGCCGACGCCGTGCGCCGCATCGTGGCGCAGCTCCCCCGCATGTATGCGGGCCGACCGGGTCGCTTCTCGCGCACTCCGCTGTACGGGCCCGCCTGCGAGGTGCTGTCCTTGCTGGGCGAGCACCACCCGAAGCTGGATGCGTTCCTGGAGTCGGCCCCGCGCAAGAAGCGCCGGCGCAAGCCACGCGACTGAAGCTCCGCGCGGGAAAAGCACGCCCCGGCAGGCCCGGCGCCGGAAACAGCGCGGCATGCCAGAGCAAGGTCGCGCGCCAGGCAGCTCAGGGCCCTCGATCCTGCCGCCTCGAGGTACTAGAACGCGGCTTTCCGGGATGAGCTGACGGTGGCGGTGATCAATGTCCTCTCCGACGAGATTGCCAGCCAGATCGCGGCGGGTGAGGTGGTGGAGCGCCCCGCCAGCGCGCTGAAGGAGCTGCTGGAGAACGCGCTCGATGCGGGGGCCACGCGCTGTGGTGTGGAGATCGAGGGCGGCGGCCTGACCCGCCTGGCCGTGCTGGACGATGGCGTGGGCATGAGCGAGGAGGACGCGCGCCTCAGCCTGCGCCGGCACGCCACGAGCAAGCTGCGCACCCTCGATGATCTGGAGAGCCTGGCCAGCTACGGCTTCCGCGGTGAGGCGCTGCCCAGCATCGCCTCTGTCAGCCGTCTGCTGTTGCGCACGCGGCGCGCGGAGTCGAGCTCCGGGGTGGAGCTGCGGCTGGAGGGCAACCTGGAGCCCGAGGTGCGCCCGGTGGGCTGCGCCCCGGGCACCCTGGTGGAGGTGCGGGATCTGTTCTTCAACGTGCCGGCGCGCCGCAAGTTCCTGCGCTCGGCAGGCACGGAGTCGGGCCACCTCGCGGACGTGGTGGAGGCGGTGGCGCTGTCGCGGCCGGAGCTGGCGGTGACGTTGAAGCGCGATGGCCGCATGGTGCGGCAGTGGCTCAGGGTGAGCGATCGGCGGCAACGCGTGCTGACGGCCTTCGAGGAAGAGCTGGCCGAGTGCCGCGGAGAGCGCGGGCCGCTGCGCATCGAGGCGTACCTGACGCGTCCGGAGCGCGCGCGCAGCGGCGCGGGCGGGCTGCACCTGTTCGTCAACGATCGGCCGATCAAAGATCGCGCGCTGGCGGTGGCTGCCGCACAGGCGTACGGCAGCGTGCTCGAGCGCGGCCGCTATCCGCGCGGAGTGATCTACCTGGAGCTGCCGGCACGGCTGGTAGACTTCAACGTGCACCCGCAGAAGCTGGAGCTGCGCTTCGCGGAGCCGCGCGCGGTGAGCGACGCGCTGTACCAGGTGCTCTCGGCGCAGCTGGGCCGCGGCTTTTCAGCGCCGGGCGGCGCCTTGCTGGGTGGAGCGGGGCCGGAGAGCGAGCCTCGCGCCACGTTGCGCTCCAGCGCGCCGCCAGCGAGCTGGGCGCCGCAGAGCGGCCCTGCCCTGCGCCCGCTGGAGCGGCCGCCGGCGGTGAACCGCTTCGAGTCGCCGCGCGCCGCGTGGGCGCGGGTACAGCGCGGCGAGGAGCCAGCGCAGCCGCCGGCGGTGATCGAGAAAGAGCCGGACACGCCCGTGTCGCCCTCCGTGCGCGAGCCGGCGCGAGATCCGTTGCTGGAGGCGCTGGCAGCGCTGCCCGAGGTGGGTACGGCAGCCGCGGCGCTACCCGGCACGGGCGCTGCGCCGGAGTTGCCGGACCTGGATGGGGCGCCCGAGCGCCAGCTGCGCGCGCAGCAGTCCGGCGAGCACGTGGAGTGGGCAGCGCTCACCTTCCTGGCTCAGCTGCGCCAGACATTTCTGCTGTGTGAGGGGCCGGCGGGGCTGTACGTGCTCGATCAACATGCCGCCGCCGAGCGCGTCACCTTCGATCGCCTGCGCCGGCAGTACCGCTCGCGCAGCGTGGCGAGCCAGGCGCTGCTCTTCCCGCTGGAGGTGGAGCTGAGCGCGGAGGAGGCGGAGTTCATCGAGCAGAACGCCGACGAGTTCGCGGCGCTCGGCATGGATCTGCGCCATCGTGGCAATCAGTGGGTGAGCGTACACGGCGTGCCGCGGCTGCTGGAGCGCCTGAGCCCCGAGCGGCTGCTGCGCGACCTGCTGGCGGAGACGATGCGGCAAGGGGGCCGCGGCTTCTCGGGCGCGGTCGATCTGGCGCTGGCCACCCTCGCCTGCCACGCCTCCTTGCGAGCGGGCGATCCGATCGACGCCATGGAAGCGAAGGCGCTGCTCGCCGCCCTCGACGGCACCGACTTTGCCGGGCACTGCCCGCACGGGCGCCCGATCGTGAGCTTCACTTCTTACGCCGAGCTGGAGCGCAAAGTAGGCCGGAGATGAGCGAGCCGCTGCTCGTGCTGGTGGGGCCCAGCGCGTCGGGCAAGAGCGACCTGGCCCTGAAGCTGTGTGAGCGAGTGGGCGGCGAGGTCGTGAGCGCCGATAGCGTGCAGATCTATCGCCGCTTCGACATCGGTTCCGCCAAGCCCAGCGCCGCCGAGCGCGCGCGGGTGCCGCACCACCTGATCGACGAGCTGGAGCCGCTGGACGCGGCCGACGCCGCGCGCTTCGTGCAACTGGCGGACGCGAAGATTGCCGACATCGTGGCGCGCGGCAAGCGACCGATCGTGTGTGGCGGCACCTTCCTCTGGGTGCGCGCGCTGTGCTTCGGGCTGGCGCCGATGCCGCCCGCGGACGAGGCGATACGCGCGCGGCACAGGGCCGAGGCCGAGCAGCTGGGGCGAGCGGCGCTGCACGCGCGGCTGGCGCAGCTCGATCCGGCGGCGTTTGCCCGGCTCAACCCCAACGATCTGGTGCGGGTGAGCCGCGCGCTCGAGGTGTACGAGCTGACGGGCAAGAGCCTGAGCTCGCTGCAGGCGGAGCACGGCTTTCGCACCGCACGCCACGCCGTGCGCCTGCTCGCCATCGCGCACGAGCGCGCGGAGCTGCACCAGCGCATCGCCCGGCGAGTGCAGGCGATGTTCGAGCAGGGCTGGCTGGACGAGGTGCGCGGGCTGCTGCGCGACGGCTACGGGCAGGCGCGGGCCTTGCGCTCGGTCGGCTACAAGCAGGTGGCCGAGGCGCTGGAGTCCGGAGCGCCGCTTGACCTACCGGCGCTGAGCGAGAAGGTGATCCAGGCCACGCGCCAGTTCGTGCGCCACCAGCTCACCTGGCTGCGCGAGCAGCCCGTGGAGTGGCTGCCACCGGGGCAGCTGGACGAGCTCTGCCGCACGCTGTGAGCCCGTACCCTGAGCGCGCCTCGTAAACGCCCGCGCGCCGACCGGCGCGCGGAGCGCGCCGGAACGGAGACAGTGCTCAGTCGCCGAGATCGAGCGAGGCGTCGAGCAGCTCGAGGAACGAGCTGGTGCGCGCGTCGGGGCGGCTGGCTCGAGCCTGCACGACGGCGGCACCCGGCAGCGGGCGCCGGGCCACGACCTCGGCGCGCAGCGGCGTCGCGGCCGCTGGAGATACAGCGGCGGGCTGAGCGGCAGCGGGCGCCGCTGCGGCGACGCGCGGCACCGCGGCCGGGCTGGCAGCGGGAGCCGGCGCTGCAACGGGCGCAGGTGCAGTCGCGGGAGCGCTCGGCGGTACGGCGCGCCGGCGCATCTCCACCGAGGGCGCGGAAGCGCGCAGCTCCAGCGGGGACGAAGGCGGGGTGGAGGGCGGCGGCGGGGTCGAGTCGGACGAGACCTCGTCGTCGTCGATGATCTCGATCAGATCGTCGTCGTACTCTTCGATCTCCTCCGCGGCGGTCATCGGCTGGGCGCGCACCGAGGGCAGCGGCGCTGGCGGCGGGCTGGTGGCCACGGCCTGCTCCAGCCCCGTCTGCGACACGCGCGGCGCGAGCTGGGCCGCCCTCGCCTCGGGCACGGCCGAGGCTCGCGCCTCGGGGATGAACTGCTCCGAGCGAGGCTCGCGCGCCACCTGACCGGGGCGCGGCTCTGCCGCGCGCTGGCGCACCCGCGCCAGCAGCGATTCCAGCATCGAACGCGAAGCGGCCATCAGTAGCTCCCTCCCACCACGTCGTTGCGCGGATTGTGATGCAGGGCCGCCAGCGCGTCACCCCAGCTGGTCCCCGCCGAGAGCCAGCTCTTCACCTTGGTCGAGCCGGCCTTGCTGCACAGCAACAGCCGGAAGGACTCCGGGCCGCGCTCCAGCACGAGCGCGCTCACCTCGCGCTCCACCGTCACCTGCAGCGCGGCCTCCACATAAGCACTCATCAACTCGTGCGCCGGCAGCCCGAGCGGGCAGCCCTCGATGCGCACGAGCAGCGCTTGCCCCCAGCGCTCGATGGTGAGCGAGCCGAGACCGGCGAGACCGACCTCACCGCCCAGCTGATCGACCATCGTCTCCAGGCTGGCGGTGGCAGCGTTCAGCCGCTCGCGGATGCGGGTGCCGGCCTGCTTGCCCAGCACGCCGCCAAACTGGCGCAGCGCCGCCACGTCCAGCCGACCGCACACCTGCGCCAGCGCCTCTGCAGGGAGCACCAGCACGGGGCAGAGCCCCTGCAGGGAGACCTGACCTCGAGAGAGGTCGTAGACGACAGCCCGTGTGGGATCGAAGCTCGAGGTGTCCATGGCTGGTGAAGGTAAGCGGCCTGCCCGCACGGTTTGGTTAGTGCCAGAAGGGCCCGGCCGCCCACTGGTGGAGTCACGCGCTTCCGGAAGCCCACGCTGCCACGCGCGGCAACGCCCGCCAGGGCCGGACGAGGTGGCGGCGCCCCGGAGCACCGAGTTGCCAGCGACCCGGCGCCTGAGGTGGCCGCCGGCCGGGAACATGACCAGAATGCGCCTCTTTTCGAGAGTATAGACGCGCGGCAGCAGGCGATGTCAAATTCTGATCCCGGTGAGTCGAAGGTTCGGCCGTAGCGCGTGGCGGGCGCTGTCGTTGCTCGCTGCGCTGAGCATGGCGGCGCCGCGACTGGCGGCGCAAGGTGAGCAGCCGTCGCTGTTGCTCGGCGGCGGCGATCCGGCGCCCAGGGCCGAGGCCACTCTCGATCCGGGGTTGCCCACGGGCAGCCGGGTGGTGATCGCGCAGCGCCCCGAGGGGCTCGAGCGCGCGGCGTGCAGCGCGCGCGAGCCGGTGTGTGTCCATGCCGAGAAGCGGCTGCCCACGGCGGTGGTGGACAGCTACCTGCAGGCGCTGGAGGACGCGCGCAGCCTGCTGGTGGGCGCGCTCGGTTTGCCGGCACCGCTCGCCGACGTACTGGGCCCGACCCCGGGTCTCGATCTGTATCTGCTGCCCGCGGCGCGCGCGACGGGCGACGAGCTGCAGGTGCTGGGCGACACGCCGCTACCGGGCAAGGATCGCAGCGCCGCATTCTGCCGCGCGCAGCCCCGGCGCGAGGAGCTGCGGCGACAGAGCCTGCTGTGTGTGGCGGAGGCGCTGCTGCTCGGCCTCGATGCGGCAGAGACGCCGTTCGCGCGGCGCGCGGTGGCGGCGTACCTGTGGCACAGCGCGGGCGGGCGCTCCAGCGCCGACTGGCTCGCCATCGATCGCTTCCAGGCCAATCCGCAGCTGAGCTTTCTGGGTCGCGAGCGCACGCCCGAGAGCGAAGGCGCCGCACTGTTCTTTCACTTCCTCGATCGGCGGCTGGGCGCCACGAGGCGCGGCGTGTTGCCCGCAGCGCTGATGCAGATGTCGCGGCGAGTGGCGCCTGCCGCGCAACCCGACGCGGGAGTGAGCCACGCGCACTGGCGGCGCTCGCAGTGGAACAACGAGCCCGACAGCCTCGACGTGCTGCGGCGCGCGTTCGTCGAGCGCAAGCAGACGTTCGATGACTTCTTGCTCGACTTCGCCGTGTGGCGCGCCTTCCTGGGCTCACGCGACGCGGGCCAGAACGCGCCGGAGCTGCTGTGGCTGGGCGACGCCGGGCGAGTGCGCTTCGAGTGGTCGCTGAAGTCGTCTTCGCTGCCCCGCCGGGTGGCGCCGCTGCGCCCCATCGAGCCGCTGGGCACGACATACCTGTGGCTGGAGGTGGACCGGGTCACCGTCGGCAAGACGCTCGCCTTCCAGGCGGAGTGGGAGCTGCCGGCGGCGATCCGCTGGACGGTGGTGGCCATCGACGCGCGCGGCCAGCCCGTGCAGCGCTATGACCTACCGTACGTGCAGAACGCGACCTCCGCCGAGCGCACGATCGAGGGCCAGCAGGATGCGGCGGCCTTCCTGATCGTGGGCACGAGCGTAGGCGGGGTGGATCTCGCGCACCCGATCGATCCCGATCACGAGCCGCTCGAGCCGCACGGCTTCACGGTGTACCTGGCAGAGATCTGAGCCGGGAGCGGCGCCGGCTGAGGAGCAGCAGCGCGAGCAGCACGGCGGGCGCTCCTGATGCCGCCGGGCGGGTTGCTGCGCCGAGCCCCCCCGCGAGCAAATCACAACCACCGCCGGCCGCAGTGGCGCGGCGCTCGACCGGGCCCGAGACGGGCAGCTCGCCCGCGAGCACTGTGCGATCGAGGTAGCGCAGCTCGATCTGTACGCGCTCCGCCAGCGCAGGCGCGGTGGAGCTCAGCGCAAAGCCGAACAGCCCGGGCCCGAGGCGCTCGAGCGGAGCCGCGAGCTGCGCGCCGCGCACTTGCAGCGAGAGAGCGCCCGGGTCTGCATCGACGAGCTGCGCGGCGGCATCGCGCAGCCAGACGCGCCCGGCGAGCTGGCGAGCTGGATCGGCGAGCAGCAGCTCGCCCGCAAAGCGCAGACGGCTGTGCTCCGGCGCGGGAGCACCGGCAAGCTCGTCCGACAGCGTGGACGCGAAGCCGCGCCACGTCTGCTCCAGATCGAGCACTCCCCCGCCCTCGCGGCTCGCCACGTCCGGCATACCTGCGGCGTCCACTCTGGCGAGCGGCCGAGTGCCGGCCTGCAGCAGCCCACGCAGCGCGTCCTGCGTGAGCGTGGGGTCCTGCTCGAGCAGCAGCGCGATGGCGCCGCTCACCATGGGCGCGGCCATCGACGTGCCAGCGGTCACGGCATATTGCGGCTCGACCACCTGACAGCCAACCGGCAAACACAGCCCGGAAAAGACGCTGCCCGTGGAGCTGCGCGGATCGGCGGCGCCGGGCATGGCCGAGATCACGAAGCC
>JAICQL010000256.1 GCA_025937895.1 Polyangiaceae bacterium
ATTGAGATGCGCGCTGCGACGCCGTTGCAACGCAGCGAGGTCCGCGCTCGACGCCTACCGACCTCGGGGGTAGACGAAGCCCGTGGCGTTGTTCAGCTCACGCAGCTTCGAAGACTGGCTCCAAGCCTACGAGCTCAGCCATCAGCATCCCACCAATCGGCGCTGCCACGCCTTCGGCATTCCGATCATTGCTCTCTCGCTGCTCGCCATCCCCGTGGCGCTGCTGGTGCCGCCGTTGTGGTGGGGAGTAGGCGTCTTGTTTACCGTGGGCTGGTCGTTGCAGTTCATCGGCCACGCCGTGGAAGGCAAGCCACCGGAGTTCCTGCGTGACTGGCGCTTCTTGTTGGTGGGGCTGCGCTGGTGGCTGTGGAACGCGCGCGGGGGCACGCTTGACCCGTCGCGTCGTCCTGCAACCAAGCGCTAGCCGTGCACCGAGCTGGAACGCGAGTAGCTACTGAGAAGCGATCGAGTACCAGTCGAGTAGCGATCTAGTAACAGCCCGGACGGTCGCGGATGGCAAGCGCAGCGTCATGAACAGCCAGGACATGGCTCAGCTAGCTGCCGCGATGGGTCCATGGTAAACGACGTTTCTTCATGCAACGGTGCTCCGCCCGCATCGGTCGCGCCGCCCTGCTCTGCTGGCTGCTCGCGTGCAATGGCACCGAGCCGGGGCAGCAAGCGGTTGCGCCCTCCACTCCACTGGCGAGCGGCGGCAGCGCCGGAGCGCCGCCGGGCACCGAGCAGCAGCCAGACCCGCAGGCAGACGCCGGAGTGAGCGGAGGCGCTGGTGGAGCGCCCAGCGCTGGGCCCAGAGTGAGCGCAGATGCAGGCGTCGGTGCAGACGCCTCGACGCCAGCAGCCAACGCAGGCAGCGGGCTCGGATCGCCGCCAGACGCTGGAGCGCCCCGCTCGCCGGATGCGGGCGCAGTGGCGCCGCTCGATCCGGTGCTGGGCCAGCGCCTGCGTGCGCTCTCGTCGCGGCTGGCGGTGCTGGGCGAGCGCACCTCTGCGTTCTGGCTCGAGCATGGTCCCGATGCCCTGCTCGGCGGCTTCCACGGCACGCTCGATCGCCAGGGCAACCCCATCGCCCCGGAAGACAAGGGCCTGATCCAGCAAGCGCGCCACCTCTGGATGTTGAGCACCTGGTACGAGCGGCGGAGCCCGAGCACGGAGCTCGCCGCGCTCGCCCGGCAGCAGTACGTGTTCCTGCGCGACAGCTTCGTCGATCCCGCCGACGGCGCGTTCGTCTACAAAATCAGCCGCGACGGCAGCCGGGTGGTGGACGGCAAGAAGCAGCTGTTCGCGGAGAGCTACGCGATCTACGCCCTGGCCACCTATGGTCGTGCGCTCGGCGAGCCCGAGGCCACCGCGCTGGCGCTGGCCCGCTTCGCCAGCATCGACGGCGCCCGGCATGACGCGCAGAACGGCGGCTACGATCAGCGCACGGATCCCGGCACGCTCTCCGCGGGCGCCGCGAAGGACACAAACACTCACCTGCACCTGATGGAGGCCTTCACCGCGCTGTACGAAGCGACGGCGGACCTACGCGTCGGGCAGCGCCTGGGCGAGCTGGTCGATCTGTTCGTGCAGCGGCTACGGCAGCCGAGCGGCTACGTGCACGCCGAGTTCACCCTGGCCTGGGCACCGGTTGGCGCGCCGCGTGTCAGCTACGGCCACGATCTGGAGACAGCCTGGCTGCTGCTCGAGGCAGCGCGCGTGCTCGGGCGCGCGAGCGAGGCGGTCGTGCGAGCGGCCGCGCTCGATATCGCCAGCACCTCCGCCGGACCCGGCTTCGATCCGCAGCTGGGCGGCTACTTCGAGGCGGGTGCGGTGGGCGGCGCAGCCAACGATCTGGACAAAGTCTGGTGGGTGCAGTTCGAGGCCCTGGAAGGCCTGTGGTGGGCCTATGCGCTCAGCGCCGAATCGGCCTACCTGGAGCGCCTGGAGCGCACGCTCGACTGGATCGAGCGCACGGAAGATCTACCGGCGGGAGAGTGGTTTGCCACCACCAACCCCGATGGCAGCGCAGCCGGCGCCAACTACAAGAGCGACGAGTGGAAGGCCAGCTATCACACGGTGCGGGCGCTGGTCTTTCTTCAGGACTGGATCGACGCCGAGCTGGGCCGCTGATGGCCGCTGCCCGCGGGCTCGCTCCCCGCGGGCTGATGCCGGGCTGATGCCACAAGTCCGTGCAGGGGCGCCGCCAGGTTTGACGTGGCCGGCTACAGGCTATCGAGCGCGCGCTTGGCCGCCCTGCCCACCCCCTGCTCACCGGCGATCTCGACCGCGCGCGCCAGCGCCTGCTTGGCCTCTGCCTTCTTGCCCTGCATGCGCAGGTGCATCCCCGAATAGTAGTGCCCCGGGGCATAGTTGCCGTCTACCTCGATGGCCTTCTGAAAGTCTGCGAAGGCGGCCTTGTCGTCCTTCTTGCCGTGCTGGCACAGCCCGCGCTGCACGTACAGCTCCGCCGCGGGCTGCCGCTCGATGGCCTTGCTGAAGACCCCGATACAGTCGTCAAACTGCTCCAGCCGCCCCAGCAGGCTGCCGGTGGACGCCAGCACCTCGGGGCTGTCGCTGCGCGCCAGCTCCGCCAGCAGCTTCAGCCCCTCATCCCTGGAGCCAGCGAGGATCAGCGCCTCGGCGTAGCCGAGCTTGATCTCCACGTTGCTGGGGTCCGCCTCCAGTGCGCTCTTGAACGCCTGCACTGCCTCTTGCACCCGCCGCTGCGCCGAGAGCGCCAGCGCGCGGTTGTACAGGAGCCCAGGGTGGTCGGGATGCTGCGACAGGCCGCGCTCGATCACCGGCAGCGCCGCCGCGGCGTCGCCGGCATCCAGCAAGGTGGCGGTGAGATTGACCCAGGCGTCTGCCAGCTGCGGCGAGAGCTCGACGGCTTTCTCGAAGCTGGCCCTGGCGGCGCTGAGCGCGCCCAGGTTCTGCTGGGCCACACCCAGGTAGAACACGGCCTGCGCGTTGCGCGGCTCGGCCCCCACCACCTTCTCGAAGTGAGCGCGCGCCTCCTCGAACTTCTCGGCGCGGATGGCCGCGACGCCCTGCTCGAGCTCGGGGCTCTGGCTTCCGCCGTCGTCTGCGAGCAGGCTGGCGTCATCGGGCGACGCCGCCCCGGCACCCGACCCGCCACCGCCGCACGCCGGCAGCAGCGCTGCCGCCAGCAACAAGGCGAGGCTGGAGAGCGCATGCTTTGACAGCCCCACAGGCCCCCGGCCACACCCCGTAACCCCACTATTCCGCATTTCTCTCCGCTCCCTCGATCATCGCCAGCGTCTCCTGCACACGCCGCTCGGCCTTGAGCACGTGCTCGTCGTCCAGCTTCGAGCCATCGCGATTGGTCACGTAGAACACGTCCGCCACCCGCTCACCTTCCGTGTTGATCTTGGCCAGGTCGATGGTGATGTCCTCGCGATGCATGGCCGTGGACAGCCAGAACAGCAGATCGCGCCGGTCCTGAGTGATGATCTCGACCACGGTGTGGCGGGTCGCGCTGCGATTGTCGATGAAGAGCTCGGTCTCCACCGCGGGCGCGGGCCGCCAGTTCCAGCGCATGCTCTCCTTGCCGCCGCGGATCAGGTCTTCCGCCTGCACCTTGCCATTCAAGATGTCGGACAGGTACTGCTCCACCCGCGGCAGCAGGCGGCGAGCCTGCGCGGACTCCTGCCCGGCGCGCACCCAGAACATGTCCACCGCCCGCTTCGGACCACCCGGCACCTGGAAGGAGTAGATCTGCGCGCCGATCACCTTGATCTTGGCGGCGGCCAGCGACGCGGCGATGTACGAGAGCAACCCCGGGCGATCATCCGCCACGATCGCCAGCTCAAAGTAGGGCTCGCTGGTGTCGAGCTCGCGCACCAGCGACGTCTTGCCCTGCGCCTCGTGGATCACCGCCAGGTGCTTGATGATGCCCGCGGCCGAGTTGGCGTACACGTAGCGCGGCGGTAGCGCGTCGAGCGTGGCGTCCACGAACGCGCGCTCGAGCTTCAGCCCAGGCCGCGTCTCGATCAGCGCCAGCACCTGCTCGCGGATGCGCGCGACGTAGCTCTGGCCACGCGAGACCGGGCCGTCCGAGAACCAGCGCTCCGCGGCCACATACAGCTCGTTGAGCATGCGCGATTTCCAGGCCGTGAGCGCAGTGGGGCTGGTGGTGGACACGTCCGCCACCGTGAGCAGAAATAGCTCGTTCAAGCCCTCCTGGCCGTGCACCTCGGCGCAGAACTCACGGATGGTGTGCGGGTCATCGATGTCGCGGCGCGTGGCCACGTGATACATGCGCAGGTGCTTGCGGATCAGGTGCTGCACCTCCTCGATCTCGGCCTCCTCCATGCCCAGCCGTCCGAGGATGGCCGGGCACATGTCGGCGCCGCGCTCGGAGTGCTCCTGACCGCCCTGGTCCTTGCCCAGATCGTGCAGCAACGTGGCAAAGAACAGGACATCCGGGCGCGCCATGTCCGCCGCCAGGCGACACGCCAGCGACTGCTCCAGCGCCAGATCGCCGCGGCACAGCGCGCGCAGCCGGTCCACCGCCGCCACCGAATGCACGTCCACCGTGTACACGTGGTAGATGTCGTGATGCACGCGGCCCACCACCGGAGAAAACTCCGGGATCATCGCCACCAATAGCCCCACCTCGTGCAACTCGCGCAGGATGGATCCGCCGGGGAACTGCGTGGTCTGCACCACCTTCACCAGCTCGACGAAGGTGCGCGCCGCCGTCTTGCTGCGCCGCAGGCGCGAGCAGAAGGATTTGGAGCCGCACGCCCGCACCACGGCCTGGCGCGCGGCGTCGTCCACCAGCACGTCCCGCTCCACCGCCAGCCGGTACAGGCGCATGGCCAGCGCCGGATCTTCCTTCAGCTGCGCCAGGTCATTCACCGAGATGCGACCGTTGATCAGCTTGAAGCCGTTGCCGATGTCGACCTCGTCCGGCTTGCGATCGGGCACCGGGCGAGAGCGGGTGATCGACATGCGGCAGGCCAGCTCGATGCTGCGTGCATGGCGATAGTAGTCGCTCATGAACGCCTCCACCCCTGCTCCGCCCGGGCCGTAGCCCATGGCCAGCGCCACCCGCTCCTGCTGCTCGAAGATCAGCCGGTCCGCGCGGCGGCGCGACTGCAGATGCAGGTGATTGCGCACGCTGGAGAGAAAGCGCCAGGCCAGGCTGATGTCACGCCACTCTCGCTTGGCCAGCGCCCCCACCCGCACCATGCCCTCGAAGTCCTCGATGCGATAGCGCGCGCGCGCGGCCCAGCGCGCCACATCCAGATCACGCAGACCGCCCGTGCCATTCTTCACGTCGGGCTCCAGCAGGAAGACCGAGCCGCCGAAGCGCTCGTGCCGCTCGTGCGCACTCCGCTCCAGCCGCTCCAGGAAATCCGGCAGCTGCGACGAGTTGAACAGCTGATCGAAGGCGAGCCGCATCAGCTCGGCGGTGAGCTCCGCGTCGCCCGCCACATGGCGAAAGTCCAGCAGCGAGGTGGCAGTGGGTAAATCCGTGCGCGCCAGCTCCAGGGTGTCATCGCGCGAGATCACCTGATGGCCCACGTTGAGACCGGCATCCCAGAGCGGATAGAGCAGAGCCTCTGCCAGCGGCCGCACCACGGAGATGTCCGCCTCGGAGAGCAGGCGCACGTCGAGGTCGCTGTGTAGCGACAGCGTGTTGCGCCCGAAGCTGCCCACGGCGACCAGCGCGACGTGCGGCGCATTCCCGTTGGGAAACATCACTGCCTTGGTCGTGTAGAGCAGCGACGAGAGCAGCCCATCCACGACCTTCGAGTAGCGCTGGCCGGCCACCAGCCCAGTCGAGACATCGCCTTCCTTGACGAGGCGCTCGATCTCCTGGCGGTGCACGGCGATGTAGCGCCGCAGCTCCGGCACCAGGTTGGAGGACATGTTCTTCAGCATACCCTCGCCACGGGCCTGCTCGGAGCGAAGCGTCTCGGGCGCCTGAGCCGGCGGCGGCGAAGCACTGCCGGACAGCTCGAGCTTTGGGTTATCCATCTTCTTCTTTCCAGGCCTCTCCGGGGGCGGTGAGGGCTTATAGCACGTGCCGGCCGCGCTCGTTCCGCTGGCGCTCGGCTCCGGCGCAGCGCCTCCGGGCCGTGTGGCTTTTCCGCTGGCTCTGCTATGCTCGCCCCGATGTTGTCGAGAAGACAGATCTTGCAGGGGATCGGGGGCATTTGTGCTGGCTGTGCCGGCGGCGTCGGCGCCGCCACGCTGTCGGCCATGGCCGCGCCGGGCAGCGCCTGGGCCTCCACCGCGCGGGCCATCTCCCTGCCGCAGCTGGTCGGTCTCTCCCAGCACGCCCTGGTCGGCACCCCCACCGGTGCCAGCTCCCGCTGGGAGACCGTGGGCTCATCGCGCCGCATCGTCACGTACGTGACGATGGAGGTGTCCCACCCGATCGACGGGCGGCCTCCGGGGGACACGACCTTGGTGGTGCGCACCTTGGGCGGCACCGTCGGTGACATCGGACAGCTGGTGCACGGGGAGGCGCGGCTCGAGCTCGGCGCCCCCTCGGTGGTATTCCTGGCGGCAGACGTCGACGGGGTGCTCGGGGTCACGGCGATGGCGCAGGGACACTACCCGCTCAGTTTTGACCCTGACAAGATCGCCCGGCTGCGCGCCAGCCCCGACATGCCTGCGCTGGTCGACGTGAAGGATTCAGCGGTGCAACGCCTGGTGCGCCGAACGGTGCTGGAGGCTGAGCAGCTCGTCTCCGAAATCATGCTCCCCCGCTGACGTGCGCACCCACCTCGGCTCGGCGCAGTCGTTGGTCCGCAGGCTCCGGCCGCGCGCGCGGCGCTGGCTGCTCGCGAGCGGCGCCAGCTTCACGGCGTGGCTGCTGCTGGCGCTCTCCGCGGGCACCGTGCAGGCGTATTGCCGCACCACCACCTGTGATCCAGCGAAGGAGGAGTGCGCCGTCGACCGGCAGGGCTGCGCCACGCGCGGCGAGTACCTGTACTGGCCCGATGCTTGCGTCACGTACGCCGTGCAGCGCAACGGCTCGCCGCTACGGGGTATCAGCGCGTACGACACGGATCGAGCGCTACGCGCGGCCTTCAGCGCCTGGCTGGGGGCGGACTGCGAGGGCGGCGGCTCACCCTCACTGGGCGTGATCCCTCTGGGCGGCGCCAGCTGCGATCAGGTCGAGTTCAATGCGGCCGAGTCGGGGCGCCCTCTCACCCCGAACGCCAACCTGATCATCTATCGTGACGATGCCTGGCCGTACGTGAACGAGCGCTTCGTCATCGCGCGCACCAGCATCACCTTTGATCCACTGACGGGCGCGATCTTCGACGCCGACATCGAGATCAACTCCTTCCGAAATGAGTTCTCGCTCAGCGATACGATGGTGAGCAACGATCTGCAGAGCGTGTTGACCCACGAGGTGGGCCATTTCCTGGGCCTGGACCACACCCTGGTGCCCAACGCCACCATGCTCGCGGACTACGAGCTGTCCGATCTGGGCACACGCACGCTGTCCAGCGACGACACCGCCGGCATCTGCGCCATCTACTCTCCACTGGAGAGCGGCGCCGTCAGCTGCCCGGGCAGCACCGCCCCCCACCACGGTTACTCCCGTGAATGTGGCACCCCGGTGTACGCAGACGCCAGCTGCCTGAGCCTGGGCGGCGCGCCGCTGCGAGCCGCCGGACAGCGCCCGTGGCCTGCGCTGTGGCCGTGGCTCGCGCTGGTTGGCCTGGGGCTCATCCGGCGCCGGCGCGCCTGAGCGGCGAGGCTGAGCCGTGATGTGGATCGCCGCCGTCCTCAGCTCCCTGTGCCTGCTCGGCCTGCGGCTGGATCTGGCGCGAGTCCTGGGCCTCGGTGATGCCGAGGCGCTGTTTCTTGCATACGGCCTGCACCCGCAACCGGCCTATCTCGACCACCCCGGCCTGATCGGCTGGCTCGCGCGGGGGCTGGGCCCGTCGGCTCCACCTGCGGTCATCCACGTCTGGACCGCCCTGGCCGCCAGCGCGCTCCCGTGGCTCGGTGTGCTCAGCGCGCGTGCTTGCGGAGCCAGCAGCGCGGCCGCGCTGCGCACCTTCTTCGCGCTGGCTCTGTTACCCGAGCTGTGCCTGCGCTCCTCCGCGTTCACGCCGGAGGTCCCGTTTGCCTTCTTCTGGTTGGCCTCTCTCGCTTGCGCGGGCTGGGCGCTACGCTCGCCGCCGGGCAGCTTCCGCAGCTTGCTGGCCACCCTGGGCGCCGCCGTGGCAGCTGCCCTCTGCTGCCTGTCGAAGTCCGCCGGCTGGCTACTGGTGCTGAGCCTGGTCTGGCTCTGGCTCTCGCCGGGGCTGGCGGAGCGGCGGCGCACGCTGGCGCCGTGGGCCGCTGCGCTGGTGCTCGGCATCCTGGTCTCGCCCTTGCTCGGCTGGTGGCGGGAGCGTGGTCTCGGCTTGCAGTGGGACCCGGTCTCGCCGGCTGGAGCGCTCGCGCTGCTGCTGCGCCCGCTGGTGGGCGCCACCCCGCCGTTTCTGATCGCGGGCGGGCTGGTGGCCGCGGATCTGCTCACCACCTCGCGCCGCCCAGCCATCGATCGCCTTCTGCGCCTGCTCGTGCTGGTGCCGCTACTGCCGCTGCTGCTGCTCGCGCTGGGCGCCGGGGGAGACGAGCAGTGGCTGACCCCTGCGTACCTGACCCTGGCAGTGCAGCTCGCACGCTGCGAGTCGCTACCGCGCCGCCTGATGCAGAGCTGCGCAGCGCTGGGCGCCGCCCTCGCCCTGCTCGGCTGGGCGTGGCTGCGCACCGATCTGGCCTTCGCCGGCACTCAGCTGCTGGGGATAGAGGCGCCCGTCTGGGATAGCTCGAGTGAGCTCTTTGCCTGGGGGCCCGCGCGGCCACTGCTGGCTTCGGTCGTGGAGGGCGCGCGCGAGCGCACCGGGCACGCGCCGCTGGTGGTCGGCCCGCACTGGGGCCTGTGCGCGCAGGCCGAAATAGCGCTGGAAGGCCGTGTGGCGGTGGGCTGCGATAGCGCGCAGCTCGACGACTACGACTTCTGGGCGCCCATTGCGCGCTGGCCCGACGCGGAGACCATCATCCTGGTCACCGACTCGCGCTTCGTCGAGGCGGCGCCGGACACGCTGTACGGGCGCCCGCTGGTGGCCGTGCACGACGCCGAGGTCAAGCGCCATGGCCGCGTCGTGGGGCACGTGCTCATCGCGGAGTTCGATCGCGACGAGGCGAACGCCGGGTTGCAAGGTGAGGACGCCCCAGCAGGGCCGGCTGCGGTCGGGAGCGCGCGAGCGGTTGCAGAGGGGCTCGGCCCTGCACGTCCGCACCGACTTCAGGATGCAGCTATGAGAGGCCGGGTGGGGTTGCCTGCGCCGCAGACTCTCGAGCGCTAGTCATCGAGCAGCCGGCGTCGAGAAAAGCAAAGCCAGACCTCTCACCAGCGCTCGCGGGCAACGACGAACGCAGCCGCCACATGATAAGCTGCGCGCCACGATGTCAGCTTGCGGTCGGTGGGGTTCCGGTCACCGTCGCGCGCGGGGCGGGGCCGGGCGGCGGTCATTCCGTTCATGGCTCGCTACAGGGCGGGGCAGCACCTGGAGCGGCGCCTTGCTGGCGCTGCTCGGCGCGGCGAGCGCGCTCGGCTCGGCCTGCGGCGATGAAGAGGAGCGCGTTGCTCTGCCTCCGGGAGAGGGCGAGCCTCCTGCCCCTACGCCGCCAGAGGGTCCCGTCGTGGACACGCTGGGCGGGCTGCTCTTGCCCGACGAGGCGGACGACGGGCGGCTCAACCCCGGTCCGTGCGTGAACCTGCAATGCCAGCAGCTGGCCTGCGCCGGGGGCAGCCGCACCACGCTGAGCGGTACCGTGTACACGCCCGCTGGTACCCTGCCTCTCTACAACGTGACCGTGTACGTGCCCAACCGCGAGCTCGATCCGATCGTGGAGGGAGCCAGCTGCAGCACCTGTGATGCCAGCGTCTCGGGCAGCCCAGTCGCCTCCGCGCTGACGGACACGGCCGGGCGCTTCACCCTGGCGGACGTGCCCGTGGGTGAAGACATCCCACTCGTCATGCAGGTCGGAAAGTGGCGGCGCCAGGTCACCGTGCCACGCATCGAGCCGTGCACGGAAAACGTGCTGAGCGATCCGAGCCTGACCCGCTTACCCGCCAATCAGAGCGAGGGCGATCTGCCGCGCATCGCGCTCTCCACCGGGGCGCTGGACGCGCTGGAGTGCCTGCTGCGCAAGGTGGGCATCTCCGACTCCGAGTTCAGCAACCCCGACGGCTCCGGCCACGTGCATCTCTTCGCGGGCCATCAGGGCACCAGCAGCTACACGCCCGGGCTGAACGGCGGCGCTGCGTTTGCTGCCGCCGGGGCCGCGCTCTGGGATCAGCTGTCCAGCTTCCAGCGCTACGATGTGGTGCTGCTCTCTTGCGAGGGCAACGAGTACCTGGAGGAGAAGCCCGCCGTCGCCCGCCAGGCGCTGTTCGACTATCTGAATGGCGGCGGGCGCGCCTTTCTCTCGCACTGGCACAAGGTATGGCTACAGCAGGGGCCCGCGCCTTTCCCCGAGATGGTGCGCTTCAACAATCGCGACGATGATCTGAACGTGAGCGCCACCGTGGACACCAGCTTTCCCAAGGGCGCAGCGCTGGCGGAGTGGCTGGTGAACGTGCAGGGCTCCAGCGCGCCGGGCCTGGTGGATCTGGTCGACGCACAGAACACGGCCGCCTCCGAGAATCCGCTGTACGCGCAGCGCTGGATCTACGATCCGCTCGATGGTGCCACGGGCGCGCTCTCGGTGAAGTACGTCAGCGCCAACACACCCCTCGGCGTCCCCGCTGCCGAGCAGTGCGGGCGCACGGTATACAGCGACATCCACGTCTCCAGCGGGGATGACTCCGCACCCAACCTGCCCTTCCCCACGGGCTGCACGTCCACGGGGCTCAGCCCGCAGGAGAAGGTGCTGATCTACATGTTGTTTGATCTATCAGCGTGCATCGTGCCCGACGATCAGCCACCAGCGCCACCGATCGTCGTGCGCTGATGCTCGTCGCCGCGCACGGCCGCTTGCTTACGGCCGCTTGCTCACGGCGCTGGCGGCTGTATGGACTCCGACCAGAGATACGGCTGGATGAACGACAGCACCGTGTCCTCCAGCACGCCGAGCTGCACGCGGATGCCCGCGTTGCGCAGCACCTGAATCCCCCGCCCGCAATTGCGCGGATGGGGATCGAGGGTGGCAACGTGCACGCGGCGAATGCCGCTCGCCACGATGGCGAGCGCACAGGACGGCGTGCGGCCCGCG
>JAICQL010000074.1 GCA_025937895.1 Polyangiaceae bacterium
GGAGTGTCAGCTTCACCTGCCCGGCTGGCAGCAGCGCGCCGAGCGTTTTCTTTCGGACCAGTCGAGCAGCGTGTACGCGCAGCGCGTGCGCGCGGCCTGCGCCAGCGAGGGAGCGAAAGCTCGCGAGGCGGAGAAGGCGCCAGCGAGCGCGGACACTCCTGATGGTTGAGGTAACACACCATGAAACAACAATCTCGTCGTCGCTCCTCGCTCGTCTCGTTCGCGAACTGCCACGGGTCGAGCGCCTGGCTCATCGCTGCAGCTCTGCTCGGCTGCGCGCGCGAGCAAGTGAGCCTGGGCTCCGGGCAAGAAGTGGCCAAATCGGACCCGCTGAGCGCCTGTGGTGATGGCGTCTTCGAGGGGGATCTCACCGGCAGTGACCAGCAACGGCTCGACAGCTTGCAAGGTTGCACTGAAGTAACGGGGGATCTCCAGCTGCCGGGCTTCGCCGGGATGGATCTGAGCCCGCTGTCCGAGCTGCGCATCGTGCGCGGTGAGCTGCACGTGGGGAGCTCGAATCCGAGCGATTGGACCGCCGATGGCATGCCCTCATCGCTGGCGGGGCTGGAGGGTCTGGAGCAGGTGAACGGGCTCACTCTGGAGCATGTGATGGCGACGGACCTGTCGGGCCTCGCCGGCCTCCAGCGGGTGGCGCGGGATCCGCTCGGTCCTCATGCCGAGGGTGGCAAGGTTCGTATCACGAACTGTGATCTGCTTCTCGATCTGAGTGGTCTCGACTCGCTCGTCTCCTTCGACGCGCTCGAGATCGCCGGCAACGCTCAGCTGGAGAGCCTGAATGGATTACGGGTGCCGCCCACGCTGCGCTCCGTCTTTCTCGGGGGCGGTCCGGCGCTCAAAGACGTGAGCGCGCTCGCTTCGCTGCGGGACGTGCAGCACCTCGTGCTGCAAGAGACGGCAATCGAGACCCTCGATGGCTTGCAGCTGGAGAACGCCGAGATCGTCAATCTCACTCTCAATGACGACCTCACCGACGTGGAGAGCCTGAGCTCGCTGGTCTCGTTGCGCACCTTGATTGTCCGGAGCAACGCGCGCCTGCGCGAGCTACCGGAGCTCGATGACGTGGACGATATCAGCGCCGTGAGCGTGGTCGACAACGCGGAGCTTCGTTCAGTGCCTTCGATTCGCGGCGGGCAGAGATCTGGCTTGTTGGTTAGCGCCCTCGAGAGCGGTGAGGTGCTCGTGAACAATGGCATCGGCTTCGACTTCTTCGAGGTGGGCGGGAACCCCAAGCTGACCCGCATCGCAGGCATCGGCTCGCTCCCCGAGGGCCGCGTTATCGTCATCTACGAGAACGCCAGCCTGACGGAGATCGATCTGGGGCCCCTGAGCGCTCTGCAGGGGCTGCACATCGTGGGCAACGCCGGTCTCACCAGCGTGCAACTGCCCCAGCTCCAGCGGGTGATGGAGCTGCAGGTCCGCGATAATCCGCTGCTCTCGACGTCCGCCTTTGCGGGGGTGCAGTCCCTCTCTGGCCAGCTCTCCGGTAACCTGGACTGACGCTCGGCGGGCCTTGTGCTACGCTGCCCGGCGATGCGCCGGCTCCGCACGCTCGTGATGGCGTGTCTCGCCGCGCTGGGCTGCCAGGGCGGGCGGGACGCGACGTGGCTCGCTGCGCGCGAGCAGGGGGCAAGCGCGCCTGGTGGTGGGCTGACGAGCGCCGAGAGCGGGCCCGAGGCGTTCCGCCAGGGAGCGCCGGGGCTCGCTCGCGAGCAGCAGCTGTTCTTCGTCTCGGGCAGCTCGTTCTATCTGGAGCCGTGGCTGCCGCCGCCTTCGACCAGCACTTCGCGGCGGGGGCTGGGGCCGCTGTACAACGCGGCGGCGTGCGCTGACTGTCACCTGGGCGGGGGGCGGGGGCAACCGCCGCTCGGCGTGGGAGAGCCGTTCGCTGGTGTGGTGCTGCGCCTGGGCAGCGGCGCGCAGGACGCTCTGGGCGCGCCGCTGGGCGATCCGCTGTACGGGGCGCAGCTGCAGACGCAGGCGCTCGCGGGGCTCGAGCCGGAGGGCGCAGCGGAGCTGGAGCTGAGCGAGCTATCGCGCGGCTACGCCGATGGCACGCTGGAGCTGTTGCATGAGCCGCGCTATCGCTTGATCGGGCTGCAGCAGGGGGCGGCGCTGGCGGAGCTGCGCATCTCGCCGCGGGTGGCGCCGGCCACGATCGGTCTGGGGCTGCTGGAGGCCATCCCGGTGGCGCGCCTGGAGCAGCTGGAGGATCCGGAAGACAGCGATGGCGACGGCATCTCGGGCAAGCTGAACTGGGTGTGGGACCGCGCCGCGAGCGCGCTCGCCCCCGGTCGCTTTGGCGGGAAAGCGGAGCAGCCCGGCTTGCGCCAGCAGCTCCGCGCGGCGCTGGCTGTCGACATGGGGGTCACGTCGCTCACGTATCCCGAAGCCGACTGCACGGCGCCCGCCTGTGCCGCGGAGACGCTCGCTGCGCAGACAGAGCCCGAGCTGAACGAACGCGTGCTCGATCGCCTGGAGCTGTACCTGCGGCTGCTGGCGGTGCCCGCGCGGCGGCAAGCGGACGATGCGGCGGTGCAGCGCGGCGAGCGCTGGTTTGCGGAGCTCGGCTGCGCGAGCTGCCACGTGCCCTCGCAAGTGACCTCTAGCGATGCGGCGTTGCCCGAGCTGCGCGAGCAGGAGCTGTGGCCGTACACGGATCTGCTGCTGCACGATCTGGGGCCCGAGCTGGCCGACGACCACGCGAGCTACCTGGCGCAGGGCGCGGAGTGGCGGACTCCGCCGCTGTGGGGTCTGGGCTTGTTGCGCCTGGTCAGCGGGCATCAACGCCTGTTGCACGATGGGCGCGCCGAAGGGGTGGCGGAGGCCATCCTCTGGCACGGTGGCGAAGCGCTCGCGGCGCGTGAAGGGTTTCAATCGCTGTCTGCCGAGCAGCGCGCCGAGCTGGTGGCGTTCGTCGAGTCGCTGTGAGCCAGCGGGCGCTGCCGAGCTGGAACGGCGGCTGGCAGTACTCTGTCGCCTGCGCTTCAGTTCTCGGGCGCGCCGCAGGCCAGCCAGGCCTGCAGCTTCTCGCGATCCTCGGGGCTGAGCGGTGCGTCCGTTTCCGGTGGCGGCATCAGGCACTGCTCGAGGCTGATGCGCAGCGACGACGCCCAGTCGTACACGTCTTGCCAGCGACTGAAGGGCCACGGTCCGCCGAGGTTATCCTCGATGTGGCAGTTGCCGCAGTGGCGCTCGATGATGCCGGCCACTTCGCCCGCATAGCTGGGCACCTCCGCCGGACACGCGCTGGGAGTGGGCACACACTCGTACGCGACAGGCTCCGCCGCGCTCAGGTCTATGGCGGTCGAGCCCTGATAGCTCACGTCGTCATCGGCGCAGGCCAGCGCGGCGCTCATGCCGAGCGCGAGCCCCGCGGGGCGGAGACAGCTGAACAGGCGGCGCGCAGACATGCGCCCACAGTCTGGGCTCAGCCCCTGGGCAGCCGCAAGCCGGAAGCGGCCGGGGTGGCTACTTGGGCTCCTTTTCCGGGTCCGGATCGAGATTCTGACTCGAGGGCGGCGGCGGCTCGGGCGGGCGCGGGCCGAACGGGGGGAGGGACTCGAGCGGCGCCACGGGCGGCGGCGGATACGAGGTGAACTCCACCACGGACGCGGGCGCGGGCGGCGCGGGCGGCAGCAGGTCCTCGAACGCGGTGCCGTACAGCTCCCACACGGTGACGAACAGCGCCGCCACGATGGGCCCCACGATGAAGCCCAGCGGCCCGAACAGCACCAGGCCGCCCAGGGTGGACACCAGCACCACGATGTCCGGCAGCTCCGTGTCCTTGCCCACCAGCCAAGGCCGCAGGAAGTTATCGACCGAGCCGACGACCCCCGCACACCACGCGAACAGACCGATGGCGGCGGTCCACTGACTGGTGGCGGCCAGATAAATGGTGACCGGGATCCACACCAGCGCGTGCCCGAGCCCGGGGATGGCCGAGAGCATTGCCATCATCGTGCCCCACACCGCAGCGCCGCTGATGCCCGCCACGGCGAACGCCAGGCCACCCAGGCCACCCTGGATGGCGCCGATGATCAGCGTGCCCTTGATGGTGGCGCGCGACACACTCATGAAGCGCTCCAGCATGCGTGTCTCGTGCTCGGGCGGGAGCGGCACGTAGTACAGCATCTTGTCGAGCACGGCCTTGCCGTCCTTCAAGAAGAAGTACATGGCGTACAGCGCCACGAACAGCATCAAGGTGAAGGTGGCGGTCTGCCGCGCCAGCTCGGTGACGAGGTTCACGGAGATGCTGCCCACCTCCGAGGCCAGCTCACCCAGCTTGGGCAAGATCTGATCGCGATAGGGCCGCAGCACTCGCAGCTGCGGCACGCGATCAAACAGACGATCGAGCTGGGTGAAGCGGCCTGCGTTGGCCTCCACCCAGGGCCGCGCGATCCTGCTCATGGCGATGACCTGATCGGCCACCATGGCGAAGAACACCACGATCGGCGCGATCACCAGCAGCAGCACCCCACCCACCGTGAACACCGCTGCCCAGCTGCGCCGGTAGCCGAGCTTGCGCGCAATGCGCCGGTACAGTGGGTGAAACATCCCGCTCAAGATCGCCGCCATCAGCAGCGCGAGCAGAAAGTCCCAGATCATCCACAGAAACAGGCCCGTGGTGCCGAGCGCCATCACCACGAGCGAACGGCGCTGGATCTGGGCGCTGCGATCGGTGGGCTCGTACATGGAGTGTTTCTCTCTTACACCCCGAGCGCACGGCAATCTAGCCCGCGCGGCGAGCGCGAGCCTTCTTGCGGGGCTCCGGGGCGCTCGTTGCCCGCGGCGCGTGCGCCAGGGGCTTGCTGGCACGACCGCTTGCCGGGGCTTTTTTCCCTGCGCGCTGCTTCGCCGCCTTCTTGGCTACCTTCGGCGCTGCGATCTTCGCCGTCGTCTTGGCCGTGCGCTTTTTCCCCGCGGCGCCGCGCCGCGGAGCCGCCGCTGGCGCTTGCTCGGCAGCCGCCGCCAGGGTCGCGACCAGGCGCTTGGGCGCCTGAGCTCGATAGCTCTCGTCGAGCCATGCCTTGAACAGATCGAGCGGTACGGGGCCGGAGCTCAGCTGCGCGGTGACCCAGCCGCTCTTGCCCAGGCCGTACGCGGTGGGCGTGACGAAGGGCAAGCTGAGCGCGTCTTCACTCGACTGCGGCAGCTTGCAGGAGAGCGTGAACGGATCGCCCTCGGCGCTCAGGTACGCAAACGTCTTGTCGTTGACGGCCAGGTCTTTGTGACCGGGCCAGGGGCTCTTGGTGTGTGCACCCGGATACTTCAGCCCGAACGCGCGTAGCTCTGCCAGGGCGGGATCGGTGGAGGAGTCACGCGGCGCCATCCGCCGTTTCTACCAGAGCCAGCGCCAGGCGGCGACGGCCACGGAACAGGCGGCTCATCACCGTGCCCACCGGCACGCCCAGCACCGCGGCGGCCTCGGCGTAGCTGTGCTCTTCCAGATCCACCAGCCTGAGCGCGCTAGCGAACGGCTCGGGCAAGGCCTCCAGCGCTCGCTGCAAGCTGGGCAGCAAGAACGCGGGCCCCGCACCGGCGCCGGAGCGCTCGTGCTCGAGGCCATGGCCCACCCGGGTCAGCGCGCGGCGTGCGCTCTGCTCGCGCCGCGCGCGCGATACGAACAGGTTGTGTAACACCGTGTACAGCCACGCCTGCGCGTGACCCTGGTTCTCGAAGTCGCGGGCGTGCCCCCAGGCGCGCAGCAACGTCTCCTGCACCAGATCGTCGGCGCTGGTGACGTCACGGCACCAGCGCAGCGCCCGGCGGCGCAAGCTGGGTAGCAGCGCGCGCAGCTCCTGCTCGTTCAGCGCATAGCGCTGGGCAGGCTCGGGTGACGGCGGCGGGACCAGCTCCAGGTGGGGCCGGGCGTGAACGGTGGAGCGCGGCTCGAAGCCCGTGCGCAGATCGGAAGCAAGGCTCGCGGACATGAGAGCCCCGAAGAGCAAGCCACGTGCCACGGCTGGCGGCCGGCAGAAAACCCCGAAAATGCCGGGAAAACACGGGCCACCTCAGGCCTGCTGCAAGGCGCGCTGCCTGACAATCTGGCAGAGCGCCCGCGGCCCTTGCCAGGCCGACAGAGACCTTCACTCGGCGGGGCCGCCGTTGCCCTGTGCGCCGCCGCCCACGCCGGGCAGCACCCGGCGCGACGCCCGCCACTCGCGCAGGATCTCGATCGCGGCAGGCAAGATGCTGAGGCCGATGATGGCAAAGATCACGAGCGAGAAGTTCCTCTTGATCACGGGCAGGTTGCCGAAGGCGTAGCCGAGCAGCACCAGGCCCACCACCCACAGCACCGCGCCCACGACGTTGAACATGAAGAAGCGCCGGTAGCGCATCTGGCCGATGCCGGCCACGAACGGCGCGAACGTGCGCACGATGGGCACGAAGCGCGCGATGATGATGGTCTTGCCGCCGTAGCGCTCGTAGAACTCCTGCGTGCGCAGCAGGTGCTTCTTGTTCAGGAGCAGGGATTTTTCCGCGGTGAAGACCTTGGGGCCCAGCCTGCGGCCAATGGCGTAGTTGACCGCGTCCCCCGCGACGGCGGCCACCAGCAAGAGCGGGATGATCACACCCACGTGCAGCGCCGAGCCCTCCACCGCGCACAGCGCGCCCACGGCAAACAGCAGCGAGTCACCGGGCAGAAAGGGCGTGACGACCAGCCCCGTCTCCGCGAACACGATGAGGAAGAGCACCAGGTACAGCCAGCCCCCCATCATCTGAGACCACTCTGCCAGGTGCTGATCGAGGTGCCGAAGTACGTCCCAAAAGCGAAGCAAGGCCGACACGGAGAGCTCCCTTCCAGGCCACGGGCCTGAAGTTCGCTCCACCCATATCAGAAGAGCCGCGAGCCGCGGGAATTTAGGAGCTACTCGTCCGCAGGAACACCGCGCGGCGCGAGCTCGGGCAGGATCAGCTCCAGCTCCTGGATATCCCCGCTCGAGCCGCTGCTGGCAGGAGCAGGCGCCGCGGGTGTGGCCAGCGGCGCCGTCGACCAGGACTGCCCGGCGACCAGCTCGCGCTGCTGGCCGGCGTGGCGCAAAGACACGCGGCCCGTGCGCACCACCACGCGAGTGGCCGGGGGACCGCCGTCCGACTCCACCCCCACCACGAACTGCGCGGCACGCGAGGTGACGTGCGTGTCCGGCGTCTCCACCGCGAAGCTGCCGCCCAGCGCCAGGTCGGGCAGATCGACCTCTGCCGTGCCGTTGCCCAGGTAGAACACCTCGCTGTCCTGCGCGGAGAGCAGCACGACCCGGCTGTGGTGCGAGAGGCTCACCGCGGCGCCGCTCGAGAAGCCGAGCCGCGCGCTGCCCTCATCCGTGCGCAAGGTGTAGCCCTCAGCCAGGCTGGCAAAGCCGGGTGCGCTGCGGCCCTGGCGATCATTGACGCTGACCTCACCCAGCACGCCGCTCAAGAGCACGCGCGGCTCGACCGCGACCACGCGCTCGCTATCACCACTCAGGCGCCGCTGCGCAAACCACACGCCGAAGGCTACCCCACACAACGTGAGCAGCGCCACCAGCGCCAGGCCGATGGTGTTGAGCTGGCGCGAGCGGCGGCGCCGGCGCGCCACCAGCTGCAGCGCGCGCGCCACCGGGCGGCTACCGCCGCGACCGATGCTGGACGCGCGGTGGTGAGCGCTCGCCTCGCTGCGCCAGGCCACGAACAGATCCTCCAGATCCGGTGCCTTGCCCGCGGGCGGCTTGCTTCGCCCTCGCTCTGGCTGCGGGCGGGAGGGCGCGCTCAGCCAGCCCGCGGCCAGCAGCGCGAGAGTGAGCTCCTTGTGTGCGCGCACCAGCCGCGACTGTGTGGCGGCCAGCGAGAGGCGCTTCAAGGTCGCGATCTCGGCGATGGGCAAGCCGAGCAGATCGTGCAACACGACCATCTCGGCCTGCGCAGAGCTGAGCCGCCGCACGCTCTGCCGCAGACAGGCGAGACCATGGCTGGCGAAGCTGCTGCGCTCGCCCGACGCGCTGGGCGCCATCGACGCCACCACGGACGGGTGCCGCCGCCGCAGCTCACCGCGCAGCGCCTCGAGCGCCACCTGGGCGCTCACCGCGCGCGCCCAGCTGCTCAGGTTGCAAGCCTCTGCGTAGCGGCGCCGCGAGATGCGCGCGATCATCCGCTCGAAGCTGCGCTGCACCAGCTCATCGTGACGATCCACCCGGCGCTCCAGCACCGCTTGCAACGACAGCTCCACGTCCGAGAGCAGCTTGCGATACAGGCTGGGCGCAGCGCGCTCTTCACCGCGCGCGATGCACTCGAACAGCTCCGGATCGCTGTAGCCGGGCTCGCCCTCGGGCGCGCCGCCCGCCAGCACGCGCAGCTGTGGCCGCGGGCGTGGTGCTAACGGCTCAGCCATGTCCGCTCCAACATGGCCGAACAACCGACCACTGCACTGCCACCTTGCTCATCGCGCCAGACGACGTGGGCGGGGAATGCGCCGCACGTACCTGAGCATACACTGCATCGCGCTGCGGCGAGATCGGCAAACTGCCGCGCAAATGCCGATCCACGTCGCATCCGGCTGCTCTGTTGCAGCAAAGCAGAACGAGGGTACCGAGCTGATGCAGCGCTCGTTCCGCACTGGCACGGCGCAGGGGCCGACCGCGCACGGCGGCGCCGAGCGCGCTGCGCGAAGCCGCTGCCGCGCCGGCGAGCCCGTGGCGTCGTCGACGCGAGCAGGGCCACTGACGTATGAGGCCGCTCGTGAAGGTGAAAGTGTCCAGCAAGAAGAAGACCACGGGCAGCGTGCGACGTCGCGTGCAGAGCGCGGCGACGCCGGCTGCGAAGGCGGCCAGGCCCGCTGCGAAGACGGTTACGAAGACGGCCAAGCCCGCTGCGAAGACGATCACGAAGAGTGCGAAGCAGAAGCCTGCGAAGAAGACCGCGGCGCGCGGCGCGCGCGGGCGGCTGAAGCACGCCGAGCCGCAGCTGCTGATCGAGCGCTTTCAGGCGGCCATCCCCGATCCCCACGTGGAGCTGCACTTCAAGGATCCCTGGCAGCTCCTGGTGGCGGTGATCCTCAGCGCGCAGAGCACCGATCGCACCGTCAATCAGGTCACCCCCGTGCTGTTCCAGCGCTGGCCCACGCCCGAGGCGCTGGCCGATGCCGCGCAGGAAGACGTGGAGCTGGTGGTGAAATCCACCGGCTTTTTCCGCAACAAGGCCAAGGCCATTCGCGCCGCCAGCCGCATGCTGATCGAGCGCTTCGGCGGCTCGGTGCCGCGCACCCTGGAGGAGCTGGTGGAGGTGCCGGGCGTGGCCCGGAAGACCGCCAACGTGGTGCTGGGCGCGGCGTACGGCGTGAGCTCCGGCATCGTCACGGACACGCACGCCATGCGCGTGGCCCAGCGCCTGGCGCTCACGCGCGAGCAGGCGCCGGAGAAGATCGAGGCCGACCTGTGCCAGGTGTTTGCGCGCGAGCACTGGATCGCGCTCAGCCACATGCTGGTGCTGCACGGGCGTCACCTGTGCACGGCACGCGCTCCGGCTTGCTCGCGCTGCGCGCTGAACGAGCTGTGCCCCGCGCGGCTGTCACCGCCGGACGGCAGCTGGCACGAGCGCGCCGCGCAGGAGGCCAGCGACATGGCCGAGCGCTCGCTCGGCTTCGTGCGGGCGCTGGCAGCGCGCGCCTAGCGCACAAACCTGTGGCGAGCGGCACTGCGCTTCGACTAGCGTCGCCGCCTCACATCGAGAGGGACAGCGTACCATGAGCGCAAAAGAGCGGGAAAACCGCCCGGTATCCGAGATCTTCGATCCGAATTTGTGGCGTGAGGTCGAGGGCTTTCGCTTCAACGACATCACTTACCACCGCGCGCGCGAGATGGGCGCCGTGCGTATCGCCTTCGATCGCCCGGAGGTGCGCAACGCCTTCCGCCCGCAGACCGTGGACGAGCTTTTCACGGCGCTGGAGCACGCGCGCACCAGCAGCGACGTGGGCGCGGTGATCATCACGGGCAACGGGCCCTCGCCCAAGGACGGCGGCTGGGCCTTCTGCTCGGGTGGTGATCAGCGCATCCGCGGCAAAGATGGCTATCAATACGAGGGTGCGGGGGGCATCGACCCGGCGCGCCTCGGCCGCCTGCACATCCTGGAGGTGCAGCGCTTGATCCGCTTCATGCCCAAGGTGGTGATCGCCGCGGTGCCGGGCTGGGCCGTGGGCGGCGGGCACAGCTTGCACGTGGTGTGCGATCTGACCATCGCCAGCAAGGAGCACGCGCTGTTCAAGCAGACCGATCCGGACGTGGCCAGCTTTGACAGCGGCTACGGCTCGGCGCTGCTCGCGCGCCAGGTCGGGCAGAAGCGCGCGCGCGAGGTCTTCTTCCTGGGTGACAACTACAGCGCGCAGCAAGCCTTCGAGATGGGCATGGTCAACGCCGTGGTGCCGCACCGCGAGCTGGAGACAGTGTCGCTCGAGTGGTGCAGAAAGATCTTGCAGAAGAGCCCGACGGCGATGCGCATGCTCAAATACGGCTTCAACCTGCCGGATGAGGGTCTGGTGGGCCAGCAGCTGTTTGCGGGCGAGGCCACGCGCCTGGCCTACGCCAGTGAAGAAGCGCGCGAGGGCCGTGACGCCTTCCTGCAGAAGCGGCGCCCGGATTTCGCCAAGTTCCCCTGGCACTATTAACCAGCGCCATGCGCGAGCGCCATGCGCTGGCGCAGTGGAGCACCACGCTAGCGCAGGTAGAGCTTCATGCCCACGTGGGTGGGGTGAAAGCCAAGCCGCTCGTAGAACTGATGGGCGCGCGTCCGCCGCACGTTGCTGGTCAGCTGCACGCGCAGCGCGCCGCGGCGCCGCGCCTCGTCGATCGCGAAGCGCATCATCGTGGCGCCGATGCCCTGGCTGCGCGCCTGCGAGGAGACATGCACCGACTCGATCTGCGCCACCAGGCAGCCGCCATAGCTGAGCTGGCGGATGAACGTCAGCTGGAACGTGCCCACCACCTTGCCAGCCAGCTCGGCCACGTAAGCTCGATTGTTCGGATCTCGATCCATCTCCGCCAGGGCCGCGAGGTGGCCCGGACCGGCAAGGTCATACTCGAGCCCACTGCCCCCCGCGAGGTGCGCGGGCGCGTTGCCCGCCGCTAGCTCATCATCTGCAAACAGCTGCACAATCGCCGACAAATCGCCCTCGCGAGCGGGCCGGATGCGAACGGGATCGGGGGTCATCGGCGCAGTGTAGCGGACGTAAAAACGCGCAACGCACTCGCGCTGACGTATAGTGCGCGCACTATGCGATCTTCCCTACCCCTGCTCGTGCTCTCGCTGGCCATCGCCTGCAAGACAGAGTCATCGACGCCCTCCACCACGTCTCCCTCGAGCGCCACGCCGGGCTCCACTGCCTCTGGCAGCAACCCGCATGCACCGCCGAGCGCCACGGATCCGAGCGCCGCCTCCGGCAGCTTGCAGCCGCGCATCACCGAGCCGCGCACGTTGCAGAAGCTCGCGGATGGTCGCGCCGTGCTCGGGCCCTTCACCGCACAGGTGCCCGAGGGCTGGAAGGAGAAGCCCAGCGTGTCCGGCATGCGCGCCGCCGAGTTCCAGCTGCCGGAGGGCAGCGGCCAGGCGGAGGTCGTGGTGTACTACTTCGGGCAGAGCGGCGCTGGCGGCGTGCAAGCCAACATCGATCGCTGGGTGGGCCAGTTCACCCAGCCTGACGGCAAGCCCTCGAAGGACGTCGCCAAGGTAGAGAAGGCCACGTTCGCGGGGCAGGAAGCAGACCTGGTCACGGTGTCTGGCAACTATGCCTCGCGGCCCACGCCGGGCAGCACCGAGGCAGTGAACAAGCCGGATCAGACCCTGCAGGCAGCCATCGTGCCCAGCCCGAACGGGCCGTACTACTTCCGCTTGCTGGGTGACAAAGCCGCGGTAGAGGCGCAGGCGGGTAAGTTCCGCGAGCTGCTCGCGTCCTTGAAGCTCGATGCGCCGAGCGGCGCAGGCTCGGCAGCGGCCGCCAGCGCACCGGCACACCCGACGGTGACCCCGACGCCAGCACAGCCTGGCAGCGCTGGCGCGACCAAGCCAGCGGAGCCGAGCAAGGCACACTGAAGCGCTCCGGCCAAATCTTTGCCGGACGGCAGGGGCTGCGGCAGAGTCGCTCGCTGGCGCCGGGCTGAGCCCGGCAGACGCAACGGAAAGAGGCTGACGGATGCACGACGACAATCGAGCCATGGCTGCACGCTGCACGTGCCTGTCTCTGCTGCTCACCCTGGGCGCATGGGGAAGCCCGGCGCTCGCGCGTGCCCAGGGCTCCGTGAACAAGAGCCCTGCCGCCAGCAGCCCTGTTGCCAGCGGCCCTGCCGCCACCTCGTCCAAGCCCGCGACGCCGGCAGCCGGCGCGGGCACCCCACCTGCGGCCACGGCCAAGGGTGGGGCTGCGGCGAGCGCAAAGCCGAAGCGCAAGCTACCGATGCGGGCCTGTCCGGCGAAGGTGCCGGAGGAGCTGAACCCTCCGCCGGACGTGACCCTGGAGACCGTGCTGCCCGCCACCGGCGTGCAGAGCTACGCCTGCGCCATCGAGAAGCCGGGGGAAGCGCCGGACTGGACCCCCAAGGGTCCGCACGCCACCCTGGGTGACGTCAACAACCCGATGGGCATTCACTTCGGCGGGCCCAGCTGGCAAGCCATGGATGGCAGCCTGGTGAAGGGCACCAAGGTGGCGGCGGTGGGCGCTCCCGACAAGTCGGCGATCGCCTGGATGCTGCTCTCCGGCTCGGCCACGGGTGAAGGCATCTTTGCCAACATCACCCACATCCAGCGCATGGAGACGGTCGGCGGCAGGCCACCGCAGGGCGGCTGCGACGCTGCTCATCTCGACACGCGCGTGCTCGTGCCCTACCGCACCTACTACTACTTCTACCGCGAGGCCGCGCCGGGAGAGACGGTGCGCCAGTGCCGCGGCGAGCCCAGCAAGGCAGCCAAGTCCCCCGCGGCCAAGTCCCCCACGGCCAAGTCCCCCACGGCCAAGTCCCCCGCGGAGAAGCCTGCCGCGGAGAAGGCCAGCAAGACCAGCAGCCAGCCCGGCGCGGCCGCGAAGGCTGCCGCTGGACAGAGCTCCCAGCCGGCGAGCGAAGCGGCGAAGTAAGCGCCGAGCGACGGCGCTACTCGCGCCCGCCGAAGATCATGTCCTTCGAGCGCGCCGAGGAAGCGGGCTCCGGAGGACGTGCCGGACGCTCCAGCACCACCCGCCGGGGCGGCGCTGGCGGCGCAGCACGGCGCGGTGGAACGGCCGCAGGGCGAGCCGGCGCGGCACTGCTCGGCGCGGCATTGCTCGGCGCGGCACTGCTCGGCGATGCAGCGGCTCCGTTCGGCGATGCACTGCTCGGCGCAACACTGCTCGGCGATGCACCACCTCCAGGCGTGCCGCTGGCTGGCTGCGCCCCAGCTGCGCTGGCAGGAGCAGCCGCGCCGCGCGCCGCGCTCGTCTCCTGCGGGGCCGCGCGCGGCACTCCACCATTGGCCCCGGGCGACACTGCAGCAGTGGCGGTGACGAAATCGGGCGACGCCAGCCGCGCCGCGCGCCGCGACGTGTCCCAGCGCATCCAGATGGCGAGCACCGCGAAGCCCAGGGTCACGCCCAGGAGCACCGACCACAACACGCTGCGGCGTCCGCCTGGCTCCTCCGCTGCCTGACCTAGCAGCTGCGCGCGCAAGCTCTCGTTCTCCAGGCTGAGCCGCAGGCTCGCCTCCTCCTGCGAGCGCGCTGCCTCCTCCTCCTCTTGCCGGGCCAGCTGCTGCGCCTGCAAGGTCATGGCCGCGTCCGCCAGCAGGTTGTTCCAGCTGGCGCGCCGCGCCTCCGACCACTCTTCCAGCGCGGGCGAGAGGATGTGTGAAAACGCGCTCAGCGCAGCGTGCGAGAAGGCTGCAGCTGCCGGGTTGGCAAAGGGGATCTGCTGCGCGCGGTGCGTCTTTCTCGCCTCCAGGTCGAGCGGCACTGCATGCGTGTGGTCAAACGCCACCCCGAACTCCAGCGCCAGCTCCCGGCGGCAGACCGCCTCATCCCCGTCGCTGGCCGCGTTGACGATGATGCCGCGCAGCTCACCGCGCTGGGCCAGCGCCACCCGCGCGGCGCTGACCCGATGCATCAAGTTGCGGTCCTGAAACAGGCACGCCGGGTCGGGATCGGTGACCAGCAAGAAGCCGTCCGCGAGCGCACACACATCCGTGGTCTCGAAGCCGAAGCCGCCGCGCGTGTCGACCAGCACGTAGTCGTAGGGCAGCTCGTGCAGCTCCTCGAACAGCCGCTGAATGGCGTCGCGGAAGGACTCGCGCCCGAGCTCCGTGACGGTGGAGGCGTGCACCTCCGTGTCGAGCTCGCCGTACAGCGCCTTGCCGCTGATCAGGATGTGATAGTCGACGCCATGATCGCTCGGCGCCGAGCGCTCCAGCTGGCGCACCTCGAACGAGGCGGGGCCGCCGGCGCGAAAGCGCTCCAGATAGCCGCGCAGGGTGTTCTCCGCGCTGAAGCCGGCCACCTTCTGCCGCCCGTCTTCCCCCAGCAGATACAGCGACAGGCCGTCCGTGGACGTGTCGGTATCCACCAGCAGCACGCGGTGGCCCGCGCGCAGCAGTGCGTGCGCCAGACTGGCCGTCAACAGCGTCTTGCCAGTCCCCCCCTTGCCGCTGGCAATGGCGAGAATCTCGGGAGACTTGCGCACTTCAGACAGGAGCTCGTCAGACACGCGGTATCGCTTTCCCTGGTGAGTCGCTGCGCGATCTCTTTCCGAAGACCGCCTGGCTCCGATGGCGCCAGGCTCCAATCGCGACCCGGCGGCTCGCTATCGACGAGTTGCTGACCCCGCTGTCGCAATCGGCGCCCGGACTCTAACGGCTCGGCGCGTCCGAATCGAGGGCCAAGCGAAAATTGAAGGCGCTCCCGGGACGGCGCGCAAGAAAATGCCACGCCGCGCAGGCCGACAACTCAGCCACGCGACCGGTCCGTGTTTGCGTGCAGCGACGTCAGGCGCCGTGCGTCGCGCGCCAGTTGCACGCCAGCGACGTCAGGCCCCGTGCGTACGCAGCCAGTCGCGTGCCGCGGGCTCGCTCTCGAACACCGCCACGCTCTCGGCAAAGCTGGCCGCGAGGCGGCGCAGCTGCAGCTGTTGCATCGCGTTGGGGCCCGACACCAGCGCGATCGGCTTGCGTGCGAGCTGCCAGACGCCGAGCATCTTGCCCAGCGCCTCCTGCGTCTTGGGTCCGATCACGGCCGGGGCCGCCGACAGATCGAACAACATCCCTGCGCTGGCACCGGCGGCGAGCTTGCGAAACAGCGCCACCTTCTCGCTCACCAGGCGCGCGCCCTCTTCCATCGTCAGATCGCGACGGCTGCGCACGCGGCACACGGCCAGCACCCCCTCCAGCTCGATGCTGTAGTTGGCCCCCTCGGCGTAGCGCTGCTGGGGAGGTGTCGTCGCTGCCACGTCTGCTCTCGAGCTTCAGCCGGCGTCGGAGCTCGGCTCCGCGCCGGCATCGCCGCCCGCATCGCCCGCAGTGCCGGCGTCCGGAGCGCCCGCATCCACCGGGCCCAGGCTGAGCGGGATGTCACCGTCCAGGTTGCGCCGCCCGACCAGGGTGAACGTCACCTCGATCTGCGGCGCAGGGCAGCTGTCGACCACGATCGCGGCGCCGCCCTCGGCGCCCTCGCGATCGGCATGGGTGGCGCAGGCGATGGTGGCCGTGGTGGTATCCCGCTCTGCCGCCACCCGCCGGAAGCCGCTGATCAGCGGCGCTCCGCGGTATGACAGGAACGACAGCGAGCCGTCCGACTCGCTGCGCAGCGAGGAGATCTTGGCCAGCTCCGGCGGCACGCTCGTGGTCTGCGCCGTGACCAGTGACTTGACGTCCACTCCGTACACGGTGGCGTTGGGATCGCCCGCCACGGAGTACAGCTCGATGCGCGCATCGAAGCTGCTGCCGCCCAGGGTCACGTTACCCAGGTACGACTCGCGCACCACGCTCTCCGAGGCGCGGTGCGGCACCGGCGCCAGATCCAGCATGGGCACCATGATACCGCGCACGGCGCTCGAGCCGCTCAGCTCGCGCACGTTGCCGCGCTCGGCGCCGTCACCGGCAAAGCCCTTGACGATGCCCTCTGGGTTGAACACCAGATCGAGCACCCACTGCCGCTTCTCGTCCAGATCAGCCTGGCGGATCACGAGTGGGTTCTGAAACTTGAACCAGTTGCCGCCATTGCCCAGGATCACCACCGCCGGCTCCGCGGGGGCCACGTCGAGCGCGGTGCCCGGCTCGGTGAAGTAGTCGCGGAAGTGGTCGGCGCCGATGGTCTGCATGCGGGTGGGCCCATCGTGCGTGTAGAGCAGGCTGCCGTCGCTCAGCGCCACCTGGGCGCTGACCTTGATGGGCAAGCTCCAGGTGATGATACCGTAGTGGTACGAGCGCACGTGCTCGCTGCCGAGCGAGGTGGTGCGGGCCAGGCCGGCGCGTGACACCGGGTCCAGCAGGTCGATGAAGCCGTCGTTGCTGGCGCGCGCCTGCTCCGCCAGCTCCGTCCAGTCGCCATCGAGCTCGTACGCGAGCACCGATTGATCCCCGGAGTACAGCTCCAGGCAGCCGCTGGCCTGGTTGAAGCCGCTGCCGCTCACCTCCAGCGACTCGCAGATCTGCACGGAGTAGATGTGATACGCAAGGCTGTGCAGCCCCGGCCGTACCGCGCCGCCGCCGGCGAAGGCCAGCAGCTGATTCAGGCCGCTGGCAGAGGGGGCCGGCGCCGCCAGCCGCAGCTGGATGCCCGCCGTGTCGCTGGCGCCGGGGTTGCCCGCGCTGCCGCCCGCGCCGTCGCCCGCGGACCCCGAGCGAGTCGAGCCCTGCCCGGCACCGCCGCCGCTGCCAGCGCCCGCCGGAGTGTCACGTTCCGAATCACCGCAGCCCAGCGCGAGCCCTGCACACAGCAAGAGCAGCTGGCGTCCCCCCGAGCGAGTCATCGGCTTTGTAAACGGACCCGCGGCGACGCGCTTGAATCGACCAGGGACGATGCCTGACTCCACGCACCACGGCGGTACACCTCTGCGCGCTCAGCCGGCCGCACCGCGCAGCTTGCCGGTGCGCGCCGTCCAGAGTGGCGCCACGATGCGCCAGAGCGTGGCCAGCAGCACGATCGTCCCGCCCGCGAGCGCCCACTGCCCCGGGCGCTCGCCCGCGATCAGGAAGGTCCAGACCGGGTTCAGCACCGGCTCCAGCAGCACCAGCAGCGAGGCCTCCAGCGCGCGAGTGCGCGCCACACCGTGCACGAAGCACAGATACGCTAGGCCAAGCTGGAACACCCCCAGGTACAGCAAGATGCCCAGGTCCACCGCGCGCGGCTCGGGCCCCTGAGCCCAGAAGGGCGCCGCCAGCAGCGCCGCCAGCAAGTTACCGTACACCAGCGCGCTCGAGCCCGCGCCCGCTGCCTCAGGCCTGGCGGTGGAGAGCCGCCGCAGCCCGATGATGCACGTGGCAAAGGCCACCCCCGAGGCCACTGCCACCAGGTTGCCCTGGAGCTGCCCGGGCGACAGCTCATCCAGGAAAAACAGACTGAGCCCCAGCGCGTACAGCGGCACCGCCAGCAGCTCCGCGCGGCTGGGTGTCTCACCGAGCCAGCGCGGCGACAGCACCAGCACCCAGAGCGGCGCCGTGGACTGCAGGAAGATGGCGTTGGCCGCGGTGGTCAGCTTGTTCGAGATCGCAAACAGACCCACGGTGGCCGCGTAGGTGAGCCCGGTGAGGAGCACGGCCCGACTGGGCGGGCGCCGTGCCGAGCGCACCGTGCAGAGCAGGAACAGCCCCGCGATCAGCGAGCGGCCGCAGGCGATCTGCATGCCCGACAGCTGGCACAGCTTCATCGCCGCCCCTGCCGTGGACCACAGCAGGGCAGCCCCCAGCAACAACAGCCGACTTTGCAGCATCCTGAACGACCCTCTCCGAGCGCCGGCAGCTTAGAGCAGAGTGCTTCGAAATGGCAGGCATGCTTCGTGCTTGGGGAGCCGGCTAACCTAGGAGGAGCAACGATGCGGACTTTGCAGGCGGCGATGTTGTGTCTGGGTGGGCTGTGTGCGTGTGACGGCTCTCCGGGTGAGGCGCGACTCGAGGTGTTCGAGCCGGCCAGCGCCGAGCTCCGCTGGCGCGCCACGGTGCCGTCGCAGCAGTTCAGCGTGGAGGCCCCGCACGGCGTGGAAAACCTGCTGCGGGTGTTTACCAGCGACGACTGCTGGGACGCCAACTACACCATGGACTTCGAGCTCAGCTCGGGCGCGCTGCGGCGCAAGGTGCGGAGTCAGCCCCGTGAGGGCGTGGGCGGCCCCGCCACGGACCCTCGCAATCCCAGGCAGTGCGCGCCCGGTTTCGTCGCACAGAGTGTGCAGCTGTCCACCAATGAGACGGTATACATATGTGGCTACACCGAAGACGGCGTGTTGACGGCCTACAGCTCCCGCGATGACAGTGAACGTCTGCGGCTGAGCCCGAGCGGAACGCCGAATCCCATCGTCACCGGCGACCTGCTGCTGCTCCACGTCGTCGAGCCCGAGGGCCTCGAGGCTCATTCCCTGGTCACGGGTGAGCCGGTCTGGAGCTGGACTGCACCGGAGTCCTACACGTACCAGGGCGCAGACCTCGAACGCGCGTATTTGCTGACGGAGGCCAGCGGCGAGGGCTACTCGTTGTCTCTCGCCGACGGCACCCTCGTGTGGCAGAACGACCTCGGCTGTGACTCCCTTTCACTCGCGGGTGACGCCCTGGTGTGCCACCAGACGCTGCGCGACTCCAGCTGCGAGCAAGAGTGAGGTCCCCCTCCGAAGGAAGGTGAACTTTCGGGCGCTCCCCACCTTTCGCCCGAGCGCGCTACCCTCCAGCGGCCGACCCTGCTGGCCGCCGCCATGAACACGAAGCTGCTCGTCGACTCCCTCGTGCGGCAGACCACCGTGCTGATCGCGCAGCTGTGCACGGCGGCGGGCGTGCGCGCGCCGCTGGCACAGATCGCCGATCAGGTGTTTCTGGGCCTGTCGCGCGAGCTGGAGGCGCAGGGGGTCGGGCGCAAGGTGGCCGCCGACATGTTCGGCCTCGCCCTGCGCAGCTACCAGAAGAAGGTCCAGCGCCTGACCGAGAGCGAGACGCAGCGCGACAAGACCTTGTGGGAGGCGGTGCTCGACTACCTGCGCGAGCAGGGCAGCGTGCCGCGCCGCCGCATCTTCGAGCGCTTCCAGCGCGACGACGAGCAGGCCGTCGCCGCCATCCTCAACGATCTGGTGAGCAGCGGGCTGGCGTATTCGAGCGGGCGCGGCGGCAGCGCACTGTTCGGGCTGACGTCCGCCGTGGATCGCGAGCGCATGGCGGACGAGGATCAGCGCGCCACTCTGCCCGCGATGGCCTGGCTCATCATCTACCGTGAGGGTCCGCTCGGCGACCTCGCCCTGCAGGAGCGCCTGGGCCTTGGCACGGCGGAGCTGCGCGCCCTGTTGCACGAGCTGGAGCACGAGGGCCGGGTGCAGCGCGACCCCGACGGCCGCTATCGCTCCAGCACCATCACCATCGCCGTGGGCGATCGCGTGGGCTGGGAGGCGGCCGTGCTCGATCACTTCCAGGCCGTGGCCAAGGCCATCGCCGCCAAGATCCGGCTGGGGCCGCAGTCCGAGCTGCGCGACAGGATCGGCGGCTCCACGCTCTCGTTCGACGTGCACCCGGGCCATCCGCTGGAGGCTGAGGTGTACGCGCTGCTACGCGATGTGCGCGCGCAGCTCAACGAGCTCTGGAATCGGCTGGCCGCGCACAACCGCGCGCACCCCATCGCCGACGCCGACAAGATCAAGGTCACGTTTTACCTGGGCCAGAACGTGGAGCGGCCCGGCGAGCAGCTCGATGCGGGGGAGGGCTCGCCGCCGTCCAGCGGCGCGCGACATCAGGATGGGCCCGCTGGTGGCCCCACGGCGAATACGGGCGGCGAGAGCAGCGGCGCCGAGCAACCAGCAGGAGAGGGCGAGCCATGACACTCGGAGCGGTACGGATCGGTCTACTGGCGCTGGGCGGCCTGTTGCTCTCGCTCAGCGCGGGCTCCTGCGGCAAGGTCAAGGACAGCCGCCCGCTGATCGACAGCAACACCAACTGGCTGGTGCCCTGCATGGCGGACGATCAGTGCTCCGGCTCGCTGCGCTGCTACTGCGGGCAGTGCACCAAGCCGTGCGGGCAAGACACAGAGTGCAGCCTGCTCAGCGACGCGCAGTGTGCGGAGTCGAGCGAGGCGCTGTGCGGCGAGAGCGCGAGCCCGGGCGGGCTGTGCGTGCGCGGCTGCCAGGGCAATGAGGAGTGCGGCGAGGACTTCAGCTGCACCGGGGGGCAGTGTGTGCCGCGCCCGTGCAGCGCCGGACAGTGCACGGCTCGCGCGTGCGGCCTCAGCCTTTATCGCTCCTGGGACGACGTGCTGCAGTTCGCAGCCGGGGAGGTGCTGGAGCTGGACTCGGACGACATGCCCTTCATCCGCTTCTTCACCCTGGGTAACGAGTCGGAGCTGAGCGATCCGGGCACGGGGGTGTGTGAGGCCTCGCTCGAGCGCAAGCGCCAGGCGCTGAGCAAGCTGCTCAACAGTCTCTCCATCGATCCCGCCATCACGCCGCCGCTGCCGGTCGACGCGGAGCGGCGGCTGTTCCGCATCGACCTGCGCCACTACGGCTGGGACCGCCCCGTGAGCCTGGGCGTCGAGAGCCATCCCGACGTGTGGGAGGCGTTGATCGCGAATGACCCCTACGCGCTGAGCTTCGTGGGAGCAGACGCCGACGATCTGAGCGCCGACACCGGCACGTCGATCCCCGTGCTGCTGGTGGACTCCTTCATCGCCACGGCCACGAGCCCCGCGCTGTACCGCGCCATCCTGGCGCAGCCCGAGCGTTTGGATCAGCTGCTCGGCGAGGAGCTGGGGGTGCCGCCGGAGAGCGTACCCAGCTTCCAGGCGGGTTTCGTGGAGGAGGTGGAGCTCCTGGCGCAGCGCTGGGAGCTCGGGGTACGCACGGGCTACGTCTGGAGCATCGCCGAGTTTGGGCGAGGTCCGGGTGGGCTGTTCGCGGAGCCGCTGGCGGCGCCGCTGGGCGAGCGCGAGCTGATCTACAGCTTGCCCAACGGGCTGCAGGCGTTTGCCTTCGCCAGCGCGGCGGGGCAGCTGCAAGACGGCTGGAGCGTGACCATCGATCCGCGCGAGCCCGATCGGCTGGCGCGCGCGCCGCGCAGCAACTGGCGGCGGCACGGGCGTACCCTTGCCATTCGCGATCAGGTGCGCGACCAGCTGCTGGCCAACGAGGAAGAATACGGCGCTGAGCTGGCCACCTTGCAGCAGCGCTTTCCAGGGCCAGAGGAGCTGGCCTTGCTGCTGCAGCGCGACGCCAGCTCGCTGACCCGCCGGGCGCTGCTCAGCGCTGGCCTGGATCCCGACGCCGCCGAGCCCATCACGCGGGTCAGCGCGGACTTCGACGCACCGGTGACGTTGGAGGCAGCGGCGGCACTGTTGCTGCTGGGTCCGGCGGAGCTGCTCGACAACCTGCGGCTGCTCGATCCTGCGCTGAGCGCGCTCGACGGGGGCACGCTGCCGCGCAGCGTGTTCACGGAGCTCTACGGCTCCTCCAGCTGCATTCTCTCCGCCGTGCTCGAGAATCAGCCGAGCAACTGTCCCTGAGCGTCGCCCGCGGCGGGGGCGAACTTTCGTTCGCTTGTTGCGGCGCTCGGCGCCTCGCATGCTGAGGGCCACGGTGCTGAGCCGTGAAGCGAGCGGAGGCTTGTACACATGAAGCAAAATCATCGAGGGTTGGACACACGCGTCGCCGGACACCTGCTGCTGGGCAGCGTCTTCATCGCGGGGCTGGGCTGCGCTGGCGCGGAGCCGGGCGACTCGAGCACGCACTCGGATCCCGTCGCGGAGCTCGGGCAGGAGCTGCGCGGCCGCCATCAGCGCAGCGCCCTCGAGCGGCGCCATCAGCGCGGCTTCTGGCGCGGGCGCCGGCATGCTCCTCCCGCTCCACAGCCACCCCCGCCTCCGCCACCAGCGGCCCAGTGCGGGCCGAGCAGCGTCGACGAGCTGCTGCAGCTCATCAACGACGACGTGAGCGCTCTCGACAGCGACGATCAGCCCTTTCAGCGCTACGTCACCCTGGTCGACCGCGCACCCCTGCTGGGCTGCGGCCGCACGCTGGACGGCGAGCGCGCCGCGCTGAGCAAGCTCGTGAACAGCGTGTCCATCGCTCCCGTGCTGTCACGGCCGGTCGCCATCGACGCCGACGAGACAGTGTACCGCCTGGATCTGCGCGACTACGGCTGGGACCGACAGCTGAGCGTGGCCGGTGACACCTTCCCCGATGGCTGGGAGGCGCTGATCGCCTCGACCCCCTACGCGCTCGAGCTGGTGGGTGAGGACGCCGACGATGCCAAGGCCGACCTGGAGACGGCCGTGCCCGTGCTGCTCAGCGGCCCCTTCCTGGCGGCGGTCGCACGCGCGCCGCTCTACTACTCGCTGCTCGACATCCCCGCGGACGCAGACGAGCTGCTGAGCGCGGCGCTCGGAGTGGACGTGGCGGGCGACGACAGCATCCGCGCGGGCTTTCGCGCGCAGACCCGCGCCGGCGAGCGCGATTTTCTGGCCGAGCGCTTCGAGCAGACCTTCCGCGCCGGCTACGTGTGGCAGCTCTCCGAGTTCGGTGGCGACCTGCTCGACGACCCACTCGGCGCTGCGCAGGGCGAGCGCGAGCTGACCTTCACCCTGCCCAACGGCTTGCTCGCACACGTGCTGGCCGACGGCAACGGCCAGGTGATCGACACCTCCGACGTGTTGCTCGATGCCGCCGAGAGCGATCAGCGCGCGCGCATTGCCACCTCATTTCTGGCCCTGCGCGCCCAGGGCGTGGAGGTGACCGACGAGGTGCGCGCCTTCGTCCTGGCCAACCCGGGCAACTTCAGCGTCGCCGAACGCGCCGCGATCCTGGCGCTGTACCCCGCCGCCGCGGAGCTGCGGCAGCTCCTCGACTCCGATCGCGACGACTTCGTCGGCAGGGCGCTGCAGGCGCTCGACATCGACCTCGAGAGTGAGCCGGAGCCCATCAGCCAGAGCTTCAACGACTTCAGCGCAGCGGTGGACGCCGCCACCGCCGCGGCAGAGCTGTTCGTGTCCAGCGAGGAGCTGCTGGACAACCTGGCCCTGCTCGATCCCAGCCTGGAGTCGCTGGCGGGCGGCACGGTGAGCCGCGAAGTGTTCACACAAGCGTACCTGAGCTCGCTGTGCATCCTCGGCGCGGTGGAGGAGAACCAGGTGAATCCAGCGCTGTGCCAGTGATGTGCGGCTCGAGCGGCCTGGCTCGCTCTCTCGAGGTCTGATTCTGTAACCGCCGTACGCCCCGCCCGGACGATTCCCTCCAGGGTCGTCCGGGTGGGGCGTGGCGCTGCGGTTCGCCGGCGGCCGCCCCCGGAACGCGGCAGATTGCGGAAATGATTGCGCTCCAGGGGTGAAGCGCGAAGCGCTCGGACCCCCTGTTCCCGGCCCTCTGGAGATCCGTATCGGGGGGTGAGATCGGAATAGCCAGCGCACAGGAGCAGGACACCGTGAGACAGGTGGGGGTGGGGTGGTTGGCAGGCTTGCTGGCAACCCTGGCAGGTTGTCTGGTGGACTCCGATGATCCGTGCGGTGATGAGCTCCAGCCGGCGGAAGATGGGGCCTGTGTGTGTCCGGATGGGCAACAGCTGCTGGCCGGGCAATGCGTGCCGCTGGAGCCGGTGGCCAGCACGTCCAATCCGAGCTGCGCGCCGGGCGAGGGCTGCACGTGCGAGTCGAGCAGCACCTGTCCGACGGGGGAGCTGTGCGATCGCTATGGCTCCGGACGTTGCACGATGGCGCCGGCGGGGCTCGGCAACGCCTGCGGCAGCGCAGCGGACTGCGCCGCGGGGGAGGCCACCTACTGCGAGACGTTCTCCACCCGCACCTGCCAGGTGCAGGGCTGCAAGGAGCTCGGCGGAGTGTGTCCGGGCGATTTTCTGTGCTGCGACTTCGCCATCCTGGGCACCTCGCTGTGCATCCCGCCCAGCACGGCCCCGGGCGGGCAGTGCCCGGCCCCGGGCGCGCTGGTGGCCAGGGGCACCGCACCGTGACCTGTCGGGTCGGTCCATGCCACGCCGCGCGAGCCGTTGCTCTGGCGAGCCTCGCGGGTCTGACGAGCGCGTACGCTCAGGCGCCGGAGCAGCCAGTTGCACCGGCCACGCCGGCCGCGAGCGAAACAGCAAGCGAGCCGCCAGCCGCAAGCGCCAGCCCCGCGGCGCCTGATGCGCCGGCTACGGACGCAGCCGCAGACGCCCTGCTCGCCGAGCTGAGCGGTGAGCAGCCAGCACCGTTGCCTGCCGCGGAGTCGCCCACGGGCCTCTCGCTCTACGGCTTTGCCGACTTCGGCTACTACAAATACTTCCTGACCCCGGGCAGCCTGATGCTGACCCAGGTGTACGGCGACAGCTCGTTCGCCGTCGGCAACCTCAACACCTATCTCTCGGCGGAGCTGGGCAGCGGCTGGCGCAGCTTGATGGAGGTGCGGTTCACCTACCTGCCCAATGGCAGCCGACCCATCCGCAACGGTGAGATCGAGCGCATCAGCACGGAGTCCACCGACTACACCAACGCCGGCCGCCTCAAGAACACGGGCTCCATCTTCATCGAGAGAGCGTGGGTGGAGTACACCTTCGGCCCCGCCCTCACCTTCCGCGCCGGTAGCTGGCTCACGCCGTACGGCTACTGGAACGAAGATCACGGCTCGCCCACCATCATCCCCGTGGCGCGGCCCTACATGATCGGGCTCGAGCTCTTGCCCGAGCGACAAACGGGCCTGCAGATCCGCGGCTCCTTCTACGCCTCGGAGTCGGTGACCCTGGGCTACCGCCTGGGCCTCTCGAACGGTCGCGGTCCGGTCGCCGACTACGCCGACCTGGACGAGAACAAGGCCGTGACCCTGCGCCTGCACCTGAACCATCACGGCGCCGGCTCGCTCGACCTGGGCGCGTTTGCCTACGCCGGCCGCTCCAGCAACACGCGTGAGAGCATCGTCGCCACCGAAAACAGCTTCCTGGTCAACGAGGAGATCGTCGAGCAGTTCGACGAGCTCGCCTGGGGGCTGGACGGGCGCTACGTGCTCGGCGGGCTGCACCTGCAGAGCGAGCTCATCCTGCGCGAGCGCGCCTTCACCAAGCGCGGGCGCCCGCTGCGCAGCGGCACCGAGTACATGCCCGACGAGCGGCAGTTCGGCGCATACCTGCTGGCGGGCTATCGCTTCGACTGGCTGGCGCTGATGCCGTACGCAACCGCCGAGTACTTCACGTACCTCAATGCCTACGAGATCTCGCGCCCGCCCACGCGCGACATCATCACGGACTACGCGCTCGGCCTCAACTCACGCCCCACGGACAACGTCACCTTGAAGCTGGAGGGCAACCTCGGGCTGTTCTTCGTGAAGAACTCCAGGGGCTCCGTGTTCGAGCACCCGCTGAAGGCGCTGCAGGCCCAGATCGCCTGGGCCTTCTGAGCGCAGGGAGCGAATGTGAAGCTTTCACGGCGCACCTTCCTGCAGTCCTCGGCGCTCCTGCTGCCCGCGCTGCACCCAGAGGCTGCCGCGGCGGCGCCCGATGCGCTGGTGCCGATCGTGGCTGCCAGCAGCCCGCTCCGCGACATCTCGCTCGGCACCCTGCGCCGCGTCTTTCTGAGTGAGATCGTGAGCGGACCGGGCGGGCTGCGGTTGGTGGGCTTCAATCAACCGGCGGGCACGCGCGCGCGTGAGCTGTTCGATCGCATCGTGCTGGGCATGGACCCCGAACAGGTGGCGCGCTACTGGGTGGATCAGCGCATCCGCGGCGGTGCACGCCCGCCGCGTCAGGTCAACGGCATCGCCCTGCTGCGCCAGGTGATCGCTCGCTTTCCGGGCGGCGTGGGCTATCTGAACGTCTCCGAGCTGGATGGCAGCGTGCGGGCGCTCACCGTCAACGGCGCCACGCACGACGCCGCCAACTACCCGCTGCGCTGATGGCCATGTCGAGCCCTGCCTCCACGTCCACCTCCGCCTCGACTTCGGCCTCGCCCGGCAGCCCTGCTCGACAGGGCCTGCCGTCCAGCGCGCGGCTCAAGGTGCGGCTGACCTTGATGACGCTGCTCCTGGTGGCGCTCCTGACCTCGCTGTCTTCGCTCTTGGTGCGCAACATGTCGGCCAGCGTGACCCCGGCGCTGCGCGACGATCTGCGCTGGAAGGCGCAGCGCGGCGTGGTCGAGCTGAGCTACTCGGCAGACTTTGGCGTGCTCACCGCAAACCAGCAGCAGCTGAGCGAGGCCGCCGCGCAGTACACCCGCGACCCGGACGTGGCCTACCTGCGCTTTCGCGACGCGCAGCAGCAGGTGCTGCTCGAGCACGGCGCCGCGAGCGGCCTGCCACCGCTGCAGGAGACGCCGGAGGCCGTGGTGGAGAGCCACAGGGCGTTCCTGGCCTGGGCTCCGGTGGTGATCGAGGGGCTGCGGGTGGGCGACGTCACCCTCGCCGTGTCCAAGCGGCGCCTGCAGGCGGGCACCCAGCTGTACCGGCGCATGCTGCTGCTGGGCGGGCTGGGCGCGCTGATTGCGCTGGCCATGGCGCTCCTGTTCGTGCGGCGCTACGTCACGCCCATCCTGCGGCTCACCGAGCAGACCTCGCGGGAGCTCGAGCTCGCGGCCCGCGCCGCGCTGGCCAGCGCCGAGGCCAAGAGCCGATTTCTGGCCAACATGAGCCACGAGATCCGCACGCCCATGAACGGCATGTTCGGCATGTTGCACCTGGTGCAGCAGACCGCGCTCGACAGCCGGCAGCGGCGCTACCTGGACGTGATCAGCAGCTCCGCGCGCTCGCTGCTCAAGGTCGTCAACGACATCCTGGATCTCTCCAAGCTGAACGCGCACGGCTACCAGCTGCTGGCTGAGCCCTGCTCACCGCGCCACCTGGTGGACGAGACCCTGCTACTGCTCTCGCAGCGCGCGCGCGACAAGAGCCTGGAGCTGAGCGCCGAGATCGACCCCTCCACCCCTGCCGGGGTGCTGCTCGATGGTGATCGCTTCCGCCAGGTATTGAGCAACCTGCTGGGCAACGCCATCAAGTTCACCGAGCAGGGCTCGGTGCAGGTCAGCGTGCGGGCTCGCGCCGAGGCGGGGGTACAGCGGCTGGAGGTGGCAGTCAGCGATACGGGGCCGGGCATCCCCGAGAGCGCCCAGCCGAGGCTGTTCCAGGCCTTCTCCCAGGTGGACGAGAGCTCGCGCCGCGCGCACGAAGGCACGGGGCTGGGGCTGGCGATCTGCAAGCAGCTGATCGAGCTGATGGGCGGGCAGATCGGCTACCGGCGGCGGGAGGAGGGCGGCAGCAGCTTCTTCTTCAGCCTGCCCGTGCAGAGCTGCGCGCTGCCGGGCAGCTCTGCGGTCAGCGCGACCACCCCGCCGGAAGCACCCGCCAGCGCTGCTCCCCTGTATGCCGGCAAGCCGCTGCTGCTCGTCGATGACAACGAGGTGAACCAGATCGTCGCCGTCGAGGTGCTGGAGCAGCTGGGCTTCTCCGTCGATGTGGCCGCCAGCGGGCAGGATGCCATCGATGCCGCGCTGAGCAAGGAGTACGCGCTGATCTTGATGGATTGCCAGATGCCCGGCATGGATGGCTACGAGGCCACGCGCGAGCTCCGCCGCCGGCAGGCGGGGCGCAGGGTGCCCATCGTGGCCTTCACCGCGCACGCCCTGCCCGAGGAGCGAGAGAAGGTGTTGCGCTCCGGCATGGATGACATCTTGCTCAAGCCGATCGAGCCCGCCGAGCTGACCGCGCTCCTGGCGCGGCACCTGGGCGCGCCCTCTGCCGGCGGAGAGCAGCGCTCGCCCTCCTCCGGTCCCCGCCAGCGCCTCTCCGGACCCGCCGCGCCGGGCACTGCAAACGTTGCTACGGCGCTGGTTGACGAGAGCGAGCCCGTGCTCGCTGCCGGGGTGCGGCGCCCGCCACGCGCCGTCGCCAGCTTCTTGCGCCAGACCCCGGCCGAGATCGACAGCCTGCTCGCGGCCGTGCGCGAAGCCCGCAGCGACGACGTACGCCGCATCGCCCACAAGCTCAAGGGCAGCGCCGCCAGCCTCGGAGCGCCCGAGCTCACGCGGCGCTGTGAAGAGCTACAAGACAGAGCGCACGAGGCCAGCCACGAGCAGCTGGTACTGCTGACCCGGAGCATCGAGCAAGCCTACCAGCGCGCGAGAGCCGCGCTCGAGCAGCACCCGCCGGAGGTGAATACGGCATGATCCCCCACCAGACTCGACCGAAGGCCGCGCCGCCGCCGGCAGCCCCGCTGCGCGTGCTGGTGATCGACGATGACGACGTCGCCCGCGACGTCATCATCGACGTCCTGCAGCAAGAGGGCCACCAGGTGACCAGCTTGCCCTCCCCCATCGGAGCCACCAAGCACATCGTCGACCAGCAGGTCGACGTGGTCGTGCTCGACGTGATGATGCCGTCCATGCGCGGCGACAAGCTGGCCATGTTGCTCGCGCGCAACCCCAAGCTCAAGCACCTCGGCGTCGTGCTCGTGACCGGTGCGAAGCTCGAGGAGATGAATGCCCTCCTGGACGAGCTCGGCTCGGTTGCCGTAGTTCCCAAGGGCGGCATCCAGACGGAGCTCGTGCCGGCCGTGCGCAAGGCTGGGCGGCGCTGAGCGTTCCCGGAAGGGTCCCACTTCGACAAGAACACGCACATCGACGGCCAGCAGTGCCGCCGATGAGTGGCGCCTTCCTGATCGTGCGGCGTTGGTCCACATCGAAATCCAGCCAGTACGCGCTGGTCTCATCGACTGCAAGCGACCAGGCTCCATTCGTCCGCGTGATGACCGCCGGACTCCCGCCGGTCGCGGGGACACTCATCACCTCGCGCGAGAACTCATCCAGCCAGTAGACTGTGTGCGCATCGACGACAAGGTCGGCCGGCAGCCGCAAATCCGAGGCGAGTGTCTCTGGTGCACCGCCCGCGAGAGCGACCTGCATGACGGTGCCCCCGGATGGAATGCCATCGGCAACGTCTAGCCCGGCGGTCCAGTAGACGTGCGCCGAGCTAGTGAGCCAGCGTGTGCCATGCGTGCAATGCCACGGGTCGGCAGTGTCGCGACCGGCTGCGCCGTGCAAGGGCCACTGGGAAGCCATGTGCGCCGTTTCGTCCTGGAGCATGGGACCCAATGATACGCACCGGCCGCGCACGTCTCCTGGGCGCCCTGGAGCGTCTCGGCAGCCTGAGGCCTCGACTCGCGGGGTCGCCACACGCCGCCAGCCGGATTTCTGCGCTGGGACAGGCCTCCGGCTCGCGGCTGACGGGCGAAAAATCGGATGGAACGCCGCCGGCCGTGCCAGACTCGCGCCCATGTGCGGCATCATCGGTCTGCTGTCCTCGACCCCCGTCAACCAGGAGCTCTACGACGGCCTTGCCCTGCTGCAGCACCGCGGCCAGGACTCGACGGGCATTGCGACGGCGGACGGCGCGCGCATCCACATGCACAAGGCGAAGGGCTACGTGCGCGAGGCCTATCGCACCCGCGACATGCGGACCCTCAAGGGCAATGTGGGAATCGGGCACGTCCGCTACGCCACCCGGGGGAGCGCCTCGGAGGCCGGCGAGGCGCAGCCGTTCTACGTCAATGCGCCCTACGGCATCGTGCTCGTTCACAACGGCAACATCGTCAACACCCGCGAGCTGACCCTGAAGTTGCGCAAGGTGGACCGGCGCCACTTGAACACGGACTCGGACACGGAGCTCTTGCTCAACGTGCTGGCGCACGAGCTACAGCAGGCCTCGAGCGAGGGTGACCTCAGTCCAGAGCAAATCTTCACCAGCGTCGCCCGCTTGCACGAGCTCGTTCGTGGCTCCTACGCCGTCATCGCCGTGATCGCCGGGCATGGCTTGCTGGCGTTCCGCGATCCGTTCGGCATTCGCCCACTGACGGTCGGAAAGCGGGTGGCCGAAGACGGTCAGGTCGAGTGGGCCGTCGCGTCCGAGTCCCTGGTTCACGAGAGCGGCGGCTACGAGTCGGTGCGCGACGTGGCACCGGGTGAAGCCGTCTTCATCACGAATGGCGGAGAGATGTTCACGCGCCAGTGTGCCCAGCACCCGCGCCTCGTCCCGTGCGCGTTCGAGTTCGTCTATCTCGCCCGTCCCGACTCCGTCATGTCCGGCATCTCCGTTTACGAAGCGCGCCTCCGGCTCGGCAACTGCCTTGCCGACACCATCGCGCGCTACACCCCACGCGGTGACATCGATGTCGTCATGCCCATCCCCGACTCCTCCAGGCCGGCGGCCATGCAGGTCGCGCAGAAGCTCGGCATCGAGTACCGCGAGGGCTTCTTCAAGAACCGCTATGTGGGGCGCACGTTCATCATGCCCGGACAGGCCCAGCGCCGAAAGTCCGTCCGGCAGAAGCTGAACGCCCTGGGCCGCGAGTTTCGCGGCAAGAACGTCCTGATCGTGGACGATTCCATCGTGCGCGGCACCACCTCTCGCGAGATCATCGAGATGGCCCGCAGCGCCGGTGCGAGCAAGGTCACCTTCTGCTCGGCGGCCCCCGCCGTGCGCCATCCGCAGGTGTACGGCATCAACATGCCCTCCCGGCGCGAGCTCATCGCCCATGGCAAGCGCATCCCCGAGATCGCGGCCGAGCTCGGTGCAGACCACGTCATCTATCAAGAGGTAGACGACATGCTCGCAGCGATCACCGAGGGCTCTCGGGTGAGCGAGCTCGAGATGAGCTGCTTCACCGGTGAATATGTGACCGGATACGTCAACGATGAATACCTCGCCTGGGTCGAGGCGACACAGCAGAGCTAAGCTCGATTCAGCAAGCGCAGTCCCAGCGCTGCAATTCTCCTCGGGCTGCCTGGCGGCCAGGCCGATGGGGTGTGGACGAGCACAAATCAGCTCCGGCGGATGGGGTACCACCGGGCCAGTGCTCGACTATGTTCGACGGATGACGAGCACAGAAATCACCTTTCGCCGCGGACGACCTGCTGACATCAGGCCGGCGTTTGAGCTTTCCATGGCGGCAATGAGAGATCTGTCTGCCCGCCAGGGCAACGAGTGGAAACTCGATCCCGAATCATTCTGGACCGTGCTGGAGCCGTTTCTCCGTCATCTGGCCACACACGCGGCGGAGTGGTGGGTTACGGAGGAGCCCGTCGATGGCTCCATGGTGGGCTACGCACGCTCGATCGAACGTGGTGGGCTGTTTGAGCTGTCCGAATTCTTCATCCGCCCAGACCGGCAGTCGGCGGGCATAGGTCGGCGATTGATGGAACGGGTGTACCCGCCTGGACGCGGAGATGTCCGGGCAATTATCGCGACCACAGACGTCCGCGGCCTGCGCCGCTACTATGCGGCAGGCACGGTAGCCCGCTTCGGGATGGCATCCCTCGCGGGGCAACCCAAGCCGGCGCACGTTGCGGGAAGCCTGGAGCCTGTCCTGGCAACGTCCCTGGACATACCCGAGATCGCCGCCATCGAGGAGACGGTGTTCGGCTATCCGCGACACGCCGACTACCCTTGGCTCTTCGAGCAGCGCGAGCCGTACCTGTACCGCCGTGCTGGTCGCACGGTAGGCTTTGCCTTCTTCAGCAAGACTGGCCAGGGGCCCATCGCCGCGCTGGACCCAGCAGATCTGCGGGCTATCCTGCTTCACCTCGAAGCACTGGCGCACGCCCGCGGAATGGAGAGCATCTCCTTCGAGGTTCCCACGATCAACGAGGTTGCCATGCAACACCTCCTGGGCCGTGGCTTCAAGATCGACGCTCCCCTCAACCTGCTGATGTCCAACGTGCCATTCGGGCAGTTCGACCGACTGATCGCGTTTGCGCCGGCCATCGTCCTGTGAGCACCGTCGCGCGGCGCTCGAGCTAATTCATGCTCCTGGTCCACACCTGCCCGCTCGTGCACCTCCACTCTAGACCCGCCCGATCACGCAGACCGCAGGGACCGGCTTCAGCTTCTTGACCAGCACCCGGTCGATGGAAAAGCCGCCCAGCAGCAGCCGCTCACTCAGGCGACTGCCGAGATCGGATGCGCTCTGACGGCGTGCATCCCAGAACACGTAGACGGCGCCCCTCGGCGCAAGGTGAGCGCGCACTACCTGCAACGCCTCCTTTGGCATGAGCCAGAACGGGGCGACGTTGAAGGCGAAGACCTTGTCGAAGCGACGCTTACCGAGCTCCACGTCCTCGAGCGCCACCGCCGCCAGCACAGCCCGCCCCGACTCGACGTGCACACGGTTTCGCTGTCGAGCGACCGCGATCATCTTCTCCGAGCGATCGATGGCCGTGATCCGCCCGCGAGGGCCAAGTCGCTCACAGACCAGTGAGACTGCCACCCCGTGCCCGCACCCAATCTCCAGAATCTCGTCGCTCGGGTCAACCTCCAGGGTCTCGATGGCCCACACGAACCGCTCCGACGCTTTCATGCTCTTGCTCATCCACTACGCGGCTTCGGCTCGCTCATCATTCCCCTCACCGGCGCAACAAGTCCTGGTCCTCGACGCTCATGGGGTTTGCCGCCACCGGGACCACGCCCGTTCAAGCTCGCCCGTTCCCGGATGTGGCCTTGCGGAGAGCTCCGCCGAGGCGCGCCCAGGCCACGGCCTGCGTGTTACCGGCCTCGAGTCTGCGAACGAGGATGCCTTTCGCTCGCGCGACCAACGATGCGGCAGCAGACCGCCGTAAGCCAGACGTTGCAGCTCGCGCAGCTGCGTGGAGA
>JAICQL010000044.1 GCA_025937895.1 Polyangiaceae bacterium
CGCCGGCGACACCGACCACGCCGGCGCTGAGCACCGTCAGCTTGCCCGCGCTGGTGCTCAGCCAGGCGAAAGCCTTGGAGCTGAGCAGACCGACGCTGCTGCCCACGCCCAGCGCCACGAGCAGCTTGGCCTGGCTGGTGGCGGGCGGACGGTGCGACCTGCCTGCCTCGAGCAAGGCCCGGGTCAGCTCATCCGCGTTGTCGTCGAGCAGCTTCTTCATGGTGGTGAAGTCTCGGTTGAGGTCTGGAGCAGCGCGATCTCCGTCTGAAAAAAGGCGCGCGCGCGGCGCAAGCGCGAAGCCACCGTGCCGCCGGGGATGGCCAGCAACTCTGCGATCTGAGGGACAGAGAGATCTTCGAGCTCGAACAGGATGAAGGCCTCTTTCAAGTTCTCGGGCATCCGCTCCAGGATGCGATCGAGCTGGCGGCGAGCCTGATTGCGCGCGGCCACGGCCTCCAGATCCGGAGCGGCATCTACCAGGCGGTCTGGATCGGGTGCCACGTGATTCTGCGAGCTCTGCGCCCTGCGCCGGAACTCCTTGGCCACGCGCAGTGCGACACCGTAGAGAAACGCACGTTCACTGCCGGGCTTGATGCTCAGGCCCTCACGCGTGACGAGCACCATGAACACCTGCTGAGCCGCGTCATCCACCTCCGCCTCGGCCACGCCGAGGCGCGCCAGCAGACGCCAGATGAAATCGTAGTGCTCCACCACCAGGCGCCGCAGGAGCTGCGCTGGCAGGCGCGCGCCCTCTGCGGGGCTAGACCCAGGGGCCGGGTCGCGAGTGAGGAGCTCCAAAGCCAACGCCTGATAATGACGCGCTTCGCTCGCGGCGATCACCGGCTCGGCTGAAATAGCTGCGCCCGCGTGCAAACGACAGAGGCTGGCTGCAACGCGCTGCAGGCCGAACGGTCTAGGGATGGCGGCACCCGGCGGGCCTGGGGTATGGTGTCGGAGGAATGCTCCGATCGGGGACAGCTGGGCCGTGGCTACTGCCTTTGCTCTGCGCGCTGGCCTGCGGCGATCGCGTCATCGTAGCTCGCGGCCTGTCGCTGGTCTCTGCCGCACAATCCAGCGATGACGCGGGCTTTGGAGAGCTGGGCTTCGAAGGGCTGGAGCCCGCACCCGCAGATGCCGGAGTCGATGCTGCCGACGGCGGCACGGCCGAGCTGTCCGACGCCGGGCAACCGAGCCCAGGCGCGCACCCGGCCTCGCCCGCCTTTCCGCTGGTGCCACGCGGCGAGGGCCACGGCGCCGCACGCGACAAAGAGCCGAAGGTCGACAAGCCCGGAGAGCTCGAGCGCGACGCCGGGCACGGCAGCTTTCTGGGCCACGACTAGAGCGCTGCGCCGCTGAGCATCAGCGCGTTGTACGTCATGTGGGCCGCGATGGGCGTGGCGAGCCAGCCGGTGCGCTCGTAGGCGGCGGCGGCGAGCAGGGCCATCAGGAACACGGGCAGTGCTGCCACTGCGGGGTGCACCAGCGCGAAGACCAGGGCGCTGGCCAGCACGGCCTGCCTGGCCCGGAGCGAGCGGCGCAGCCCGCGATACAGGATGCCGCGGAAGATGAGCTCTTCGAACAGTGGAGCCGCGAGCACGGCCAGCACCACGAACCACACCTGCAGCTCGCCTTGCTCGAGGCCAGGCAGCCCGCTGCGGCTCTGCTCTGCCCACTCGCGCAGCCACTCCACGCGCTCCACCACCATGCCATAGATGAGCGCGAGCACGCCCGCGAGCAGCCCGGCACCGATACCGAGCCCGAGCGCGCGCGCGCTGCGCAGAACACCTGACGGTGGAGGGAGCCCGAGCGCGCTCAGCACGCGCGGCACCCCGCTGCGCGACAGCGCCAGCACCGCTGCCAGGCTCACCGTCACCCCTGCCAGCGCAAATGCGCTCAGGAGCCCCCTGCCCTCTGCCTCGGGCGTGCCGCGGAACAGGAACGAGAACGAGCCCTGCAGCACGAAGAAGCCGAGGGCTGCGATGATGCCGTCGGCGACGGCGATCTGCGGCACCGGCGCCGCGCTGGGATCGAGCAGATACGGCAGGTGATCTTTCAGCTTCTGCCACAGGGCGTAGGCCAGCAGCGCCGAGAGCACCAGCTGCACGAGCTTGGCCCAGAGCGAGGGCGTATAGATCGAATACGCGAACAGCGCGCTGAGCGTCATGAACAGGTACATGCTGCCCACGCGCACGCGGCGGCGCGGCTCGGCCCCCAGCGGGTCGGTGCCCAGGCTGCCGATGCCCAGCGCGATCACTCCGTAGAGCGCGATACCCACCGCAGCCAGCAACAGGTGCGGCAGCGCCGGCAAGAGCATCTGCGGCGCACGCCAGAAAGCCAGGAGCAGCGCGCCACAGGCGAACAGGTACGCCACGGCGAGCCACACGCGCAGCTTGTGCAGCAGCATGATCTCGAGCCGCTCGGGCACGGTGTACAGCAGCCAGAGCGCCTGGCCCTCGCTGGCCAGCGCGCTGCACGCGCCCGTGGCGAGCGACAGCACGGCGACGGCATACGCAGCGGTGGCGATGTGCTGCGGCCCGCCGGTGATGTCCTCGAGCAAGCGAGGGTTGAGCCAGAACTGCATGCCGAACACCAGCAGCGGCGTCAGGAAGATCTGCGCGCGCAAGCGTGGATCGCGCAGCAGCGCGCGCAGCTCCTTGTAGGAGACACCAGCCCAGAGCTGGCGCCCGCGCGCCGCAGTCTGCACCTGGGCAGCGGCGCCGCGGCGGCCCTGCAGCCCTTCGCCACTGGTCACCCCCGCGCGCACCCAGCGCTCCGCCAGCCACACGCAGCCGCCGAGCCAGAGCGCGCAGCAAAGCGCCGCGCCGAGCCCGGCGCTCAGCGCTCGCTCGCCGCTGACCAGCCACAGCGGCAAGCAGGGTGGCAAGAACAGCAGCGGCAGCGGCAAGCGCTCGCTCCAGGTGACGAGCCAGTCTACCTGCCGCGAGTAGGCGATACCGATACCCGCCACGAGCGAGAGCACCGCCAGGGAGACCAGGAGCGCCTGCAAGCGCGAGGTCCAGACCGCCGACAGATAGCGACGCGCACCGCTCTCCACCAGCACGCGCAGCCCGCCGGACAGGAGCGCCTGGTAGGCGGTGGCGCCTGCGGCCAGCAGCAGCGCCAGCCAGCCAAGCCCCGCGCACCAGTAGAGCACCGTGTAGAACGGAAAGATCACCGGCCACACCAGCTGTCCGCTGAACAGCGCGGAACAGGCGCGCGCCAGGAACAGCGCACGCGCTCGCACGGGAAAGGTAAACAGCCACTCCAGGTGGAAGCCGACCCGCGAGAGGTGCTCGTCGCTGCCCGCGGTGTGTTGCATCAGCTGGGCAATGGACAGCAGGAACGCGACGATGGCCAGGGGCCGCAGCAGCAACAGCTCGTCGTCGCCCTGATACCAGACCTCACTGCTCGGCCAGAAGACGACGCTGGGCAGCCGCGTCTCGCGAAAGCCGTCGGGCCCGTGCTCGCGAAATGCCTGCCGCAGCGCCTCGCGCCGCTCGGCGCGCGCCTCCTGATCCTGGATACGGCCGGTGTCGCGCGCCAGGATCTCGCCGAACACGCGCTCGCGCTCCGCCGCCGGCGCCGAGCGGAGCTGCCACCAGTCCAGCTGCGAGAGCACCGGCCGGTCCACTTCTGCGCGCCGCTCCGCCGCCATCGATACATGCTGAATCAAGGAGGTCGAGCCGCGTACCGCCTGGTAGCCGAACAGCAGCAGCGCAAACACCATCAGCACCCGGCCAGTCGCCGGCTTGCGCCCCGTGGCGGCGCGCTCTCCCGGCCTCTGGCGGCGAGCGGCAAGCGCGCTCCAGCGATTGGCGAAGCGCGCCCACGAAAGCAGCCCGATCAGATAGACAACGCGCCACGTCGCGGGCGGGCGCGCTGGTTGGCCCTCGCTCACGCCGGAGCTCCCGGCTCCTCGGTGCGCGCCGGCACGACCTCCGGCGCTGCCACGGCAAAGAAGATCTCCTCCAGCGAGCGACTTTCACCGCGCTCGCGCCGCAGCTCCTCCAGCGTGCCCACGGCGGCGATGCGGCCGTTGGTCATGATGGCCACGCGCTCGCACAGCCGCTCCACCTGATCGAGCAGGTGTGAGCTGAGCAAGATGGTAGTGCCCTGCCGCTGGCGCTCGAGCAGCAGCTGATTGAGGCTGCGGGTTGCCAGCGGGTCGAGCCCGCTGCTCGGCTCGTCCAGGATCAAGAGCATAGGCTCGTGCAGGAGCGCGCACACCAGCGCCAGCTTCTTCTTCATGCCGCGCGAGTAGTTGACCGCGTAGTCACCGAGCGCCTCCGCCAGCGCCAGGCGCTCGACCAGCGGTGCCGAACGCGCCGCCAGCAGCTCGCGCGGCAGGCCGTGCAGCGCGCCCGCAAACTCGATGATCTCGCGGCCGCGCAGGTAGTCGTAAAAGGCCGGATCATCCGGCAGGTAGCCGACGATGCGCTTGAGCTCGACCCGCTGCTCGAAGCAGTCGAGCTGGGCGATGCGAGCCGAGCCGGCGCTCGGCTTGAGAAAACCCATCAAGATGCGCAACGTGGTGGTCTTGCCCGCGCCGTTGGGCCCGAGCAGTGCAAACAGCTCCCCGCGCCCCACCTGCAGGCTCAGGTCGCTGACGGCGCTGAGCTCTCCGTAACGCTTGCTCAGGCCCTCGATCTGCAGCATCGGTGGACCCGCCAGCTCCTGCGCCATGCGTGCCAGTTTCTCCGAAGCGAGCAATTTTGCAAAGGGCGCGCCCGACGGCCGCTCGTGGCCTGCGGCAGGGCGTGCGACCAGGTCCGCAGCAGGGCTCGAATTGTGATCGCCTGCAGCGAGACGGAGTATTACCGTCGCGCCCCATGAAACTGCGTTCGTTGTGGGGCTCCGGCGTCTGGGCCGCGCTCACGGTGGTTGGGGGCAGCCTGCTGAGCTCTGCCGTGCAGGCCGATGAGGGCATGTGGCCGTTCGATCACCTGCCCAAGGCCGCGCTGAAGAAGAAGTACGATTTCGATGCCACGGATGCCTGGGTGGCGCACCTGCGCAAGTCCTCTGTGCGCCTGGCCAACGGCTGCTCTGGCAGCTTCGTCTCCGGCAGCGGGCTCACGCTGACCAACCATCACTGCGCGCAGGATTGCCTGTCACGGCTCTCCACCCCGCAGCAGGATTTGATGAAGAGCGGCTTCTACGCCAAGGCGGCGAGCGATGAGCGAGTCTGCCCCGGCCTCACCGTGCAGCAGCTGGGTGACATCACCGACGTGACGGCGCGCGTGCAGCAGGCCACCAAGGGCCTGAGCGGCGAGGCCTTTCACCAGGCCTTCCGCGCCGAGGGCGCCCGCATCGAGAAGGAGTGCGCCACCAGTGAGCAGCTGACCTGCGAGGTGGTCAGCCTGTATCACGGTGGCCTGTACCAGCTGTATCAGTTCCGGCGCTACTCCGACGTGCGGCTGGTGTTTGCGCCGGAGCTCGACATCGCCGCATTTGGCGGCGACCCGGACAACTTCAACTTCCCCCGCTACGACCTGGACATGACGTTCCTGCGTGCGTACGAGGATGGCAAGCCCGCCGTGACCGCGGATCATCTGCGCTGGGCCAGCACCCCGCTGCAGCCGAATGATCTGACGTTCGTGTCCGGTAACCCCGGCTCCACCGAGCGCTTGCGCACCATCGCGCAGCTCGAGTACCTGCGCGACCACGCGCTGCCCGACGCGCTGATCGAGCTGGCGCAGTACCGTGGCTTCCTGAGCGAATACGCCGAGCGCGGGCCGGAGGCCAAGCGTTTCGCATCGGCGGAGCTGTTTGGAGTGGAGAACGCCTTCAAGGCCACGCGCGGCGAGCGCGAGGCGCTGCTGGAGCCCGCGTTCTTCCGCCGCCTGGTGCAGGCGGAGCAGCAGCTGAAGGCGCGCATCGGCTCGAAGCCAGAGTGGAAGAGCAAATACGGCGGGGCCTGGGCCGCGATCGCCGAAGCGCAGGCCAAGGCTGCCGCCATGGAAGACGAGCTGAAGTGGATCGAAGGCGGCTTCCGCCCGGCCTGGGCCAAGACTAGCCTGTTCTCCTGGGCGCGCACCCTGGTGCGCGGAGGCGCCGAGCGCCAGAAGAAGAATGAGGAGCGGCTGGAGGAGTTCGCCGATGCGCGCCTGCCGCAGGTGCAGCAGCGGCTGCTGGCGCAGCGCCCGCTGAACCAGCAGTTCGAGATCGCCAAGCTGACGTTCGGGCTCACCGCGCTGCGCGAGCACCTCGGCACGGACCACCCGTTCGTGAAGAAGGTGCTGGGCAAGGCCTCGCCCGCGGAGCTGGCGAGCGCGCTGATCAAGGGCTCCAGCCTGGACAAGCCAGAGGAGCGCAAGCGCCTCTGGGAGGGCGGGCAGGCCGCCGTGCTGGCGTCGAAGGATCGAATGATCCAGCTGGCCCTGGCCATCGACGCGGAGGGCCGCGCAGTGCGCGCTCGCTACGAGAACGAGGTCGAGTCCGTGCTGACCAAGAACTCGGAGCTGGTCGCTCAGGCGCGCTTCGCGGTGTACGGCATGACGTCGTACCCCGACGCCACGTTCTCACCGCGCCTGTCCTTCGGCACGGTGCGCGGCTGGCGAGAGGACGGCAAGTGGGTGCCCGCGTTCACCACCATCGGCGGCGCCTTCGAGCGCGCCACGGGTCGCCCGCCCTACGCGCTGCCCAAGAGCTGGCTCGATCACCGCGGCCAGCTGAAGCTGGATACCCCCTTCAACTTCGTCACCGACAACGACATCGTCGGGGGCAACTCCGGTTCACCGCTGGTCAATCGCCAGGGGGAGCTCGCCGGCCTGATCTTTGACGGCAACATCCACTCGCTGGGCGGCTCGTACGGCTTCGACATCGCCCGGAACCGCGCGGTGGCCGTGGATGCGCGCGCCATCCTGCACGCGCTGGACGTCGTGTACGGCGCGCAGCGGGTCAGCGCGGAGCTCGGCGCCAAGCAGTAGCTCAGTGAAATAAATCCGCGAAGTAGCTCCGCGAAGTAAATCCGCGGCGGCCCCCTCCGGGGGGGCCGCTGCGGCCTCTGCGCCTCAGTACCTCGATCTGGAAGACGGACCCGCTGCTCCTTCCGCTGCCCAGTGGGCGGTGGCCCGGAGCCGGCATCCACCACGAGCCCGATGCTATCGAAAGTGGTTCTCAATAGCAATACTTTCGTCACGGGCCCGTGACAGCGCCGGCGCGGCCCCGGCACGGGCTCCGAAGCGGCGGAACGGCCTCTGCTGCGCTCTTCGTCACACTGTTCCGGGCGGCGTCACGCCTCTCTCCTCGAAGACCCAATGTGACCCCCGGCGCGCGGCTCCGGGGGAAGAGAGAGGCTGCCATGTCACTGAAAGATTGCCGAGGAAATCCCTTGTCGAGTCAGGACCCCGGGCTGCTGGCGCAGCTCGAGCGCGCGACCGAGCTGTCGGTGAGCTACTTCGTCGACCCGCTCGCCACCATCGACGCCGCGCTCGGCCAGGATCCCGATTTTGCGATGGGCCACTGTCTGCGCGCAGGGCTGGCCCTGATGTCCACCGAGCTCGGTGCGCGGCCGCTGCTGGAGCAGAGCGTGACCGCGCTGGAGCGGCTCGGCCCGCGGCTACACCCGCGCGAGCGGGCGCACGCTGCCGCGGCTCGCGCGTGGCTCGACGGTGAGCTCGCGCGCTCGGTCCGGCTCTATGGCGAGGTGCTGAATGAATATCCGCGCGACCTGCTGGCCTTGCAGATCGCCCACGTGGGCGACTTCCTGCTCGGCGCCTCCACGCTCTTGCGCGACCGCGTGGCCCAGGTGTTGCCCTACTGGGACGCGAGCGTGCCCGGACATGGCTACGTGCTCGGCATGCACGCCTTTGGCCTGGAAGAGACCGGCCTGTACGAGCATGCGGAGGAGACGGGGCGCCGCGCCCTGCAGCTCAACCGGCGCGATCCCTGGGCCGTACACGCCGTGGCCCACGTGATGGAGATGCAGGGCCGCCAGCGCGACGGCATCACCTTCCTGGACATCAGCCGCCTCGACTGGGCGCCGGGCAACGGCTTTGCCTTTCACAACTTCTGGCACCTGGCGCTGTTTCACCTGGACCTGGGTGAAAACGCGCGGGCGCTGGAGCTGTACGATCAGCACATCCGCCCGGGTCCGACGCGCATTGCCTACGAGAACGTCGACGCCTCCGCGCTGCTCTGGCGGCTCGAGCTGCGCGGCGTGGACACCGGCGAGCGCTGGCAGGCACTGGCCGACGACTGGCAAGCCATGGGCGAGGACGGGCACTACGCGTTCAATGACGTGCACGCGCTGCTGGCGCTGCTCGGCGCCGGACGCCCGCAGGAAGCCGAGCGAGTCCTCCGCGCGCTGGAGCAGCGAGCGGCGGGCACGGGCACGAACGCGATGCTGTCGCGGGAAGTGGGCGTACCGCTGGCGCAGGCGCTGTGCGCGTTTCACTCAGGGCGCTATCGCGAGTGCTGCGACCTGCTGCTGGACACCCGTAGCGTAGCCCACCGGTTTGGAGGCAGCAACGCCCAGCGCGACCTGTTGCACCTGACCCTGGTGGAAGCAGCGCTGCGCGCCGGCAACGGGCCGCTCGCCGCCGCGCTCGCCTCCGAGCGCACGGAGCTCAGGCCCAGCAGCCCCTTCAACTGGCGTCTGGCCGCACGCGCCTTCGAGCTGGCCAGGGACAGCGAGCGCGCACAGAGCGCCCGCGCGCGTGCCGCTCAGCCTTCAACGCTGCGCCGTGGCGATGGGGAAGTGAGCACCGGCGCCGGCTCCCCTGCCCTGAACTGAGCCGCGGGCACAGATCCGCCCTGGCCCACCGCGGGCGGTGCCATGACTGGCACCGCTGCGGCAGATCCGGCAGCATCGCGCTCATGCTGCGCTTCGCTCCCAACCTGGCCATGTTGTTCACGGAGGTGGACTTTCTCGCTCGCTTCGCGGCGGCGCGCAGCGCCGGCTTCACGGGCGTGGAGTATCCCTTTCCGTACGCCTATCCCGCCGAGCGGCTGCGGGCCGAGCTGGAGGCGCACGGCCTGGAGCAGGTGTTGTTCAATCTGCCACCAGGCGACTGGGACGCAGGCGAGCGCGGCATCGCCTGCTTGCCCGAGCGCCGGGGCGAGTTTCAGGAGGGCGTGAGGCGCGCCCTCGAGTACGCTCGCGTGCTCGGTTGCCGGCAGGTCAACTGCCTCGCTGGAAGCGGCGAAGGCGTGGCTCCGGAGCGCGCGCTGCAGACGCTGATCGACAACCTTCAGTTCGCGGCACAGGCCCTGGCCGGAGCCGGGGTGCGCCTCTTGATCGAGCCCATCAACACGCGCGACATGCCCGGCTTTCACCTGTGCCACAGCGAGCAGGCGCTGGACGTGATCGAGGCGGTGGGCTCCCCGAACCTGTGGCTGCAATTTGACATCTATCACATGCAGGTGATGCAGGGCGATCTGTGGCGCTCGATCGAGCGCTGCTGGCCGCGCATCGCCCACTTTCAGGTCGCGGATAACCCGGGGCGCCACGAGCCCGGGACCGGGGAAATTTCCTATCCCTTCCTGCTGCGGCAGATCGAACGGCAGGGCTACACGGGCTGGATCGGTTGCGAGTACCGGCCGCGCGAGGGTACGGTGTCAGGCTTGAGCTGGATCGACCCGTATATCTAGCACACTCACTCGCACCCTCGCCGGGCGCCTCTCCTCTCGCAACCCCGCGGGGCGAGGAGGTAGCCGGCTCTCCACTCCATGTTGGCCTGGACCCCATCGAGTAACCCGCAACAGAGCCCCCTCGCCGGCGATGCCGGGTCGGAGCTGGATGCCGCCGATCACGCCCGCTTGCAGTCGCAGCTGCAGCTGTTCGAGCGCGCGCGCGCTCACCTGCCGCGGGATCCGTTTCCACACTATCTGGCGCACCTGCGCTTGCGCAGCGGCGAGCGCACCAGTGACGTGCTGTTCCTGCACGGCTCACAGCCGGATCGGGTGGCGGAGCCGGAGCTGATCATCGCCAACTGGCAGACGTCGCGCTTTGCAGAGGTGCTGTTCGGCAGCGACGAGGGGGCGCGCTACGAGCTGAAGACGCCGCAGGGCCGCGTACAGGGCGAGGTGCTGGAGCTGAACCTGACCAGCTTCCAGGATGCGGAGCTCGCGCAGTTGCTCACGCCGCGCTGGCGCATTACCCGCGGCGCAGACCGCAGCTGGCGGCGCTTTGCTCGGGCGGGCGCGCTGCTCGCGCCGCGCAGCCAGGAGGAGCAAGAGCGCACGCCGTCGCTGATCGATGTCACGCTCGATCCCGCGCAGCGCGGCGCCGTGGAGCTGCCGGCCACCACCTCCGTGCTGCTGCTGGGAGAGGCGGGGCACGGCAAGACGACGGTGGCGCTGCACCGCCTGGCGCGGCTGTACAAGGAGGCGCCGCGCTCCTTCCGTGCGGCGGTGATCGTGCCGACCGACGGTCTGCGCCGGCTGATCGAGCCGCTGCTGCGCAGCCTGGGCGTGGACGTGGAGGTGGAGGTGTTCGATCGCTGGGCGGCGCAGCAGGCCCGCGAGGTGTTTCAGGACCTGCCGGAGCGGGAGAGCGTGGACGCGAGCGCCGGGGTGATCCGCTTCAAGCGCGATCCAGCGCTACGCCTGGCGCTGAAGCAGCTGGCCGCGCCGCGCCGCTCGCGCGCGGCCGCTCCACGGCCCGCAGCGCGCAAGCCACGGCGCAGCAGCAAGGCGCTGGCTCGCCGTCGGGATCTGCTGCACCTGTTCGGAGATAGCGCGCTGGTGGCGCAGGTGATGGCCGGCTCTGCGCAGACGTTTGGCGCCCACGTGCAGGCCGAGGTGCTGGAGCACGCGCGCGTGCAGTTCAGCCGCACCAGCGAGGAGGAGTACGCGCACGTGGCCAGGTCACGCCTGCGCACCGTCGATGGCCGGCCTATCGACGAGGGCACCCCACTGCAAGACGCGGGCAGCATCGACAGCGAGGACTACGCGGTGCTGTTCGAGCTGGACCGCATGAAGGCCGCGCAGCGCGAGCGGCTGCCGCTCGAGCCGCCTTTGTACGACTGCCTGCTGATCGACGAGGCGCAGGAGCTGGCGCCGCTGGAGCTGGCACTGATCGGCCGCAGCCTCGCCCCGGGCGGCTCCATGATTGTGGCGGGGGACGCTGATCAGCAGACGGACGCCACGGTGTACTTCACGAGCTGGGAGCATAGCATGCGGGAGCTCGGCATCAGCGCATACGAGCGCGTGGTATTGCCGGTGAGCTACCGCTGTCCGCCGGAGGTGGTGACCCTTGCGCGCAGCTTGCTCCGTAGCTCGAGCGAGGGCCCCGCCGCGGCGGCGACGAGCGCCGCTGCTTCGCCGCAGCTGCCGTTCGTGCACGCGCTCAACGAGTGCCACCTCGCGCGCTGGCTGTGCGAGGAGCTGCAGCAGCTCGGTGCGCGAGATCCGAGCGCCTCCGTGGCCCTGATCTGTCGGGTGTCGCACACGGCGCGCCGGCTACAGGCCGCGCTGCACCAGCGCAATCTGGGCCGACTGGTGCTGGACGGTCAGTTTCTGTTCCGCTCCGGGGTGAACGTGACCGAGCTCGATCAGGTCAAGGGCCTGGAGTTCGACTATGTGATCATCCCCGATGCCTCGCCGGGGACGTATCCGGACACGCCCGAGGCCCACCGCGCGCTGTACGTGGCGGTCACCCGTACTCGCCATCAGCTGTTGCCGGGGGCTGTGGCCGGGCAGACACCGCTACTCGCGCTGCCCGGGCTGATCCCCTGAGCTCATCGGCCACGGACGGGTGCCGAGAGCGAGCGCGCGCTCACTCCGCCGCGGCCTGGGCCACGCGCCCGCGGCCCTTGCGCCCGGGCCGCGCCGCTGCCTCGTCCGCCGTCGGGTCGCTCGCCGAGGATGGCTCGTTCAGCTCTGGATCCACAGCTGGCTCGGCGGCGTCGAGCAGGGGCTCGGCGCGGTCGGAAGCGCTGGCCCTGCCCTGCTTCTTGGGCTTCGCCGCGCGGCTCGCCGGGCGCGGCAGGGCGATGCGGTTCAGCTCTTCCAGGAGCGCCTCATCGTTCTCCGCGTACACGCGCGCGTAAGCCAGGGCCTGCTGGGCCAGCGCCAGCAGCGCCTCTTGCCGCTGCGCGAGCAACTGCCGGAGCTCCGTCAGCCGCTGCTCTTGCTGCTCCACCTCTGCGCCTGCTGCCTCCACCTCGGCCGCCAGCTTGGCGAGCCCTGCCGCATCGATATCGGCAAAGCGCACGTTGGCGAGAGGACCCTGGAAGAGCTCGAGCACGGACTGGATGGGGGGAGAAATGGAAGTCATGGCGGCGGCAGAACATAAGTTCAGTGGCGCCAGGCGCGCCAGCCCAATCTGCTCGCAAAGCCAGGGTTTGCCATTTTTCCAAGCCGTGGCGAGCGGCGGGCGGCAGGCTGCGGGCAGCCCGGCAGCAGCCGGCGAGAAGGAGGCTCACATGGCAACCAGCGATCCCAACGCACACCAGCACCACGGCATCGACTACATCGAGGTCAGCGTCAGCGACGTTGCGCGAGCGAAGCGCTTCTACGCGGCGGCGTTCGGCTGGTCCTTCAACGACTATGGTCCGGACTACGCCGGCATTCAGGGGCGGGGCCGAGAGGTGGGTGGGCTGTGCAAGAGCTCGTCGGTGCGCGCGGGGGGCCCACTCGTGGTGCTGTACTCGCGCGAGCTCGATGCAACGCTGGCGAGCGTGGTCGAGGCGGGCGGCAAGATCGTCAAGGAGCCGTTCGAGTTCCCGGGCGGCCGCCGCTTCCACTTCTCGGACCCTAGCGGCAACGAGCTCGGCGTATGGTCGGAGCGCTGAAGCCTCCCCCCCTGCCGGGTGCTGCTCACTCTGCGACCGCAAGCTCCTGCGAGTGCTCGACGTCACGCTCGTCGAGCCGCTCGCGGCGGGCGTGATCCTGCGCGATCAGCACGTACAGCGAGGGGACGACGAACAGGGTGAACAGGGTGCCGATGGTCATGCCGCCGACCAGCACGATGCCGATCGAGTTGCGTGCCACGGCGCCCGCACCCGTCACCAGGGTGAGCGGGAAGTGGCCGAACACGGTGGCGATCGTCGTCATCAGGATGGGGCGCAGGCGCGTGCTGGCAGCGGCCTGCACCGCTTCCAGCTTGCTCATGCCCAGCTCCTGCTGCTGGTTGGCGAACTCGACAATCAAGATGCCGTTCTTGGCGATCAGGCCCACCAGGGTGACCAGCCCCACCTGCGAGTAGATGTTGAGCGTGGTGGTCCAGCCCTCGGTCAGCGCGAAGCTCATGCCGGGAGGACCAGCAAACTTCAGGAACGTGAAGATGAGCGCACCGAACATGGCCAGGGGCACGGAGCCGGCGAGCACCACCAGCGGATCGCGGAACGAGTTGAACTGCGCCGCGAGCACCAGGAAGATGAGCGCGATGGCCAGGCCCATCGCCGGCAAGAACTTGCCAGACTCCTGCCGCAGCTGGCGGGACTGACCGGCGTAGTCCACGTGGTAGCCGGCGGGCAGGATCTCCGCCGCCTTCTGCTCCAGCACCTGGAGCCCTGCATCGAGCGAGCGCGGGGTGACGCCGGACAGCTTGACCGAGTTGAGCTGCTGGAAGCGATTGAGCGTGCGCGGGCCCACGCCGTTCTTGATCTTGGCGATAGCGCCGAGCGGCATCACCGTGCCGTTGGGGCCCGTGATCGGGATGTCCAGCAGCTGGTCGGGGGTGAGGCGGCTGGCTCGCTCGATCTGCGCGATCACCTTGTAGCTGCGCCCGTCCAGGTTGAAGCGGTTGACGAAGTTACCGCCCAGCATCGATGACAGGTCGGCGCCCACCCGCTGCATGCTCAGGCCCATGGCAGCGGCTCGATCGCGATCGATCTCGATCTCGCTGATTGCCTCGTCCAGCCGCACGTCGGTGGCGGGCGGGAACGCAAACTCGCCGCTGGCCGCGGCGGCCTGCGCCAGCTGATCGGCGAAGCCCAGGATCTCCTCGTGCGGCGCCGTGGAGGAGATCACGAACTCCACCGGCATGAAGCCGGCGCTGGGCAGCGGCGGCGGCAGGAACACGGGGGCGCGCAGGCCGGCGATGACCCCCGTCTTCTGCATCAGCTCCGCGTGAATGGGGAAGATCGAGCGCTCCCGCTGATCCCACGGCCGCATCAGCGCCCCGCCGAAGCCGCCGGACGGGAACGTGATCTGAAAGCTCTGCGCGAACTCCGGCACGGAGGAGAAGATGTCGTTGACCTGCTTCGTGTAGGGCGTCAGCTGCTCCAGCGTGGAGTTGGCGGGCACGTCCAGCGCCGTGAAGGCCACCCCCTGATCCTCGTTGGGCGCCAGCTCCGCCGGCGAGAACATGTACATTGGGATGATCGCCAGGGTCAGCACGCCCCACACCGCGTACACCGCGGGCCGCATGCGCAAGGTGCCCGCCAGCGCGCTCATGTAGCGCCGCCGCGTGCCCTCAAAGCCGCGATCGATCATCCGGCGCAGCCGCCCCGGCGCGCGGTCCACGCGTAGCAAGCGCGACGACATCATCGGTGACAGGGTCAGCGCCACCATGCCGGAAATGAACACCGCGCCCGCCAGGGTGAAGGCAAACTCGCGGAAGAGCGCGCCCGTCAGCCCGCCCTGGAAGCCGACCGGCACGTACACCGCGGCCAGGGTGATGGTCATGGCGATGATTGGCCCGACCAGCTCTCGCGCGCCGATCAGCGCCGCCTGGTACGGCGACTTGCCCTCGCGCGTGTGCCGCTCGACGTTCTCCACCACCACGATCGCGTCGTCCACCACCAGGCCCACAGACAGCACGATGGCCAGCAGGGTGAGCAGGTTGATGGTGAAGCCCATCACCTGGATCAGGAACACGGCGCCGATCAGCGAGAGCGGGATGGAGACGATGGGCACGATCACGCTGCGCAGCGAGCCCAGGAACGCGTAGATGACGAGCATCACGATCAAGATCGTCTCGAGCAAGGTGCGCGTCACCTCGTCGACCGCGTTGTTGATGTAGTTGGTGGAGTCGAAGGCCACCTTCACGCGCATGCCCGAGGGCAGCTCCTGGCGGATGGTCTCGATCTCGTCGCGCACGGCGCCGATCACATCCAGGGAGTTGGCGTTGGGCAGCACCCACACGCCCATGAACACCTCTTTGCGGCCCGACAGGCGCACGTCTTGATCGTAGGTGTCGGCGCCCATCACCACGTTGGCGATGTCTGCCAGGCGCACCAGGGTGTCACCCTGGCGGCGGATGACCAGCTGCTTGAACTCATCGATGCTGTGCAGATCGGTGTCGGCGCTCAGGTTCATCTGCAGCAGCTGGCCCTTGGTCTGGCCCACCGCCGACAGGTAGTTATTCTGCGCCAGCGCTTGCCGCACCTGCGCCGCGCTGACGTTGAGCGCCGTCATCCGGTCCGGATCCAGCCAGACGCGCACGGCAAACTGGCTGCCGCCCAGGATGTCCGCGCGCTGCACCCCGGGGATGGCCGAGAGCCGCGGCTGCACGATGCGGATCAGATAGTCAGTGACCTGGTTGTCCTCCAGGATGTCCGAGCCGAAGCTCAGGTACATCGCCGCCACCTGCGCGTCCGACGGCTCGATGCTGATGGCCGGCACCTCTGCCTCCGGCGGCAGATCCGCGCGCACCTGGTTGACGCGCGCGCTGATGTCCGCCAGCGCGTTCGAGGCCGGGAAGTTCAGCTTGAGCCGCGCGTTGATGGTCGACAGACCCTGCGTCGTCTGCGACTCGAGGAAGTCGATGCCGTCGGCGGCGGCGATGGCGCGCTCCAGCGGTGTGGTGACGAAGCCGCGTACGAGGTCGGCGTTGGCGCCCACGTAGGCGGTGCGCACGGTGACCGTTGCGCTCTCCAGGCGCGGGTACTGGCGGACGTTGAGCGAGCGGACCGCCTGCAGGCCCGCGATGATGATCACGAGATTGATCACGATCGCGAGCACGGGCCGCCGAATGAATAGATCGGTGAGCTTCATGGCTGGAGCCTCAGAGCAAAAAAACGGGGGCGCACGGAAAGGGGGCGCACGGAGACGGACGCACAGAGACGGGCTGGGGCAGCGGCGCGCTACCTGTTTTCAGGCTTTGGATCCAGCTGCGGCTGGAGCTGCACTTCGTTCTTGACCGTCACCGGCGCACCATTGCGCAGCTTGAAGGCGCCGCCGGAGACCACCTCTTCCCCCTCTTTCACGCCCTTGAGCAGCGCCACGAAGTCGCCGCGCGAGGGGCCCAGCTGCACGAACTGCTGGCGCGCCACCTTCACCGGCTGCCCGTCGGTCCCGATGCTGGGCTGACCGTCGTCCGCCTGCTTGGGCTCCACCACGAACACGGAGTCTCCATACGGCGCGTGCAAGATGGCCGTCGCGGGCACCACGATCGCAGGCTTTTCCTCCGGCAACACGACCTCCACCCGCACGAACATGCCCGGGCGCAGGCGCTCTTCCTGGTTGGCGAGCTTGGCGCGGATGCGGATGGTGCGCGTCTGCGCGTCGAGCGAGGGCTCGATGGCGGTGATCTTGCCGTCGATCGGCTCCGGGCCAACTGCCTCCAGCTGGGCCCGCACCGGCATGCCCACCCGGATGCTGGCCAGCTCGGTCTGGGGCACGGTGAAGTCCACGAACAGGTTCTCGGTGGCCTCCAGCACCGTGAGCGTGGTGCCCGGCGCCAGGTACTGGCCCAGGTTCACGGCCCGGATGCCCAGGCGGCCGGAAAACGGCGCCCGTACGCTCTTGCGATCGATCTGCGCCAGCAGTGCCTTTTCATCCGCGATCAGGCCGTTGACGGCGGACTCGTCCGCGTCGAGCTGCGCCGAGGGGATGGCGCCCGAGGGTGCCAGCTGCCGCGAACGCGCGAGCGATTGCTCGGCCAGCTTCAGCCGGGCCCGGGTGGAGGCGAGCTGCGCCTTCTCCACGCTGGAGTCCAGCTCCAGGAGCAGCTGCCCCTGTTGCACGCGGGCTCCCGAGTCGAAGCTCAGCTTGGTCACGACACCGGGCACCTCGTTGCTGAGCGCCACGCCCTGCACCGAGACCACGCTGCCCACGGCGTTGATGGTGCCGCCCCAGCTCTGGGTGACGGCCCGGGCGGTGTTGACGGCCTCCGGCGGTGGCCCCGCTTTGGCCATGGCTTCGCCGAACTGGATCAACTGTCCAATTTGCGCGCCTTTGATCCCGATCAGCGCCCCCAAGCCCAGGACCAGACCGACAATGACGAGCAAGTAACGCATGATTTTGCCCCTCATAAAGCGCCGTGGCAGCAAGCGCCACCCCTGGTGAGAGCAATGGCAATCCCGCCCCGGTCACTTCGGGTAATGGGCCGGAGCGGACGCTCATGGAATCGACTCATAGCGGAGCGCTCGATGAGAGGTAGCGGGGTTTCGCTGAAGTTAGCGGAGCGTTCGATGACGGGCGGACGTTGCAGGTATGTTGCACCTGCGCCGCTGCCAGCGCTCTCGGCACAGGGATGACGCGGCTCGTTCAGGGTCGCAAGTGACGTCAGGGTCGCAGCTGTGCGGGCTACCGCTCGTTAATTGCTCCATTGCGGTGCAACGTACCCACCGCCTGCACCTCACCCGGGATTGCTCGCGCTGATCAACCAGGTGCTCGACGGCGCCCACACTCCGCTGCCGTCCGCGCGCTCGAACTCCGTCAAGGTGCGCTGCATCGCCGCGAGCACCTGCTGCTTCAGGCGCTCACCCTCGGCGCCGGCCAGGCGCAGGATCTCCCCCGCTGGGCCCAGCGCCATCGAAAACTCCACGGCTTCCCCCAGGGTGCGGCCAATACAGATCTCGAGATCGCAGCGCTCGAAGCGGACTCGCTCGTAGCCTGCGCTGCGCAGCAGATCGCTGACCGTATCCGCGCCGGACCAGGCGAACGGGCCCGGCCCACAGTGCACCTCGTTGGTCTCTTCGTGGGACACCACGGGCACGATCTGCCGCACTGTCTGCTCCGCCGCAAATAACCACGGGTTATCCTCACGCCTCCGCCAGACCACCGCCGTCAGCTCGGCGCCGGGCGCGAGCGAGCGACGAACGTTGCGCAGCACCGCGCCGGGCAGATTGAAGAACATGGTGCCAAAGCGCGAGAAAGCACGATCGTAAGGACCGCCCAGGGGCTCGAACTGCACGTCCCCTACCAGGAACGAAGCCCAGGATAGACCTGCTGCCTCGGCCTCGCTGCGAGCCACTTCGATGAAGTTGGCGGCACAGTCGATACCAACGACCTGCCCTCCAGCCCCAGCCGCCCGAGCGATGTCTTGCGTGGTGTCACCGAAGCCGCAGCCCAGGTCCAGCACGCGCGCTCCTGGTGCGATGGGGTGCCGGGCGAGCAGCGCGTACCCGTGTGCGGACAGCCCCGTGGTGAGCACGTGACGAAAACGGCTGAATTTCTCGAACAGCACCGTGTTCCAGGCTTCGATGATGATGGCATTTTCGTCTTTCATGACGCCCTCACTGGCTGTGACCGGAAAGCTGAGTGGGCCGCAGCGCGTCCCATGTCATGGGGCGAGCAGGTCCTCCTGGCCAGGTGTTCCTCGCATGTCGAGCTTCTTACCGCCCGCTGCTCTGTCGAGTGTCCTCTCCAGCGTAACGTTGCTGCTGACCGCCATGCTGACCCAGGCGGCGGTGTTGACGCATGCCAATACGGCGCAAGCCCGGCCACTGCCTCGCAGCACGCCGGAGGCCGAGGGGGTGGACTCGGCGGGCGTGCTCAGCATGATCGAGGCGTTCGAGAGCAAGATTGACGCCGTGCACAGCTTCATGCTGGTGAGACATGGCAAGGTGGTGGCGGAGGGCTGGTGGGCGCCGTACGCGGCTGGCGATCTGCACGTCATGTATTCGGTCAGCAAGTCCATCACGGCCACGGCCGTGGGCCTTGCACAGCAGGAGGGGCTGCTGAGCCTCAACGATCTGGTGCTCGCCCACTTCCCCGAGCTGGCTCCGGAGAAGCCCGCGGAGCAGATGAAGAACATGCGCATCCGCGATCTGCTGCGCATGACCTCGGGTCACCAGAACGACATGAACCAGGTGATCAAGGCCAGCAAAGGCGGCGCGTGGATCAAGGCCTTCCTCGCCACGAACGTGGAGAACAAGCCGGGTACTCGCTGGGTGTACAACTCGGCTTGCAGCTACATGCTGGCTGCCATCGTGCAGAAGGTGAGCAAGCAGACGCTGGAGGAGTACCTGCGGCCGCGCCTGTTCGAGCCGCTCGGTATCCTGCCGCCGATCTGGGGCAAGAGCCCGGAGGGCGTGAACCTGGGCGATGGCGGCATCACCTTGCGCACGGAGGATCTGGCCAAGTTCGGCCAGCTCTACCTGCAGCAGGGCGTGTGGAGCGGCAAGCGCCTGTTGAGCGAGCGCTGGGTGGAGGAGGCCACCTCCCTGCAGACCTCCACCGGGGGCAACCCGGACAGCAACTGGGACGCGGGCTACGGCTATCAATTCTGGCGCAACAAGTCGACCGGCTACCGCGCGGATGGCGCCTTTGGCCAGTTCGCGTTCGTGCTGCCGAAGTACGATGCGGTGCTGGCGGTCACCAGCGGTACGAGTGACATGGCCGGCGTGATGGACAGCGTGTGGCAGCACCTGCTACCCGCGCTGCGCGCTCACGCCCTGCCCGACAATCCCTCGGCGCACGGCGAGCTGAAGCGCAAGCTGAGCAGCCTGGCTCTACCGGTGCAAAGCGGCAGCGCCAGCTCCCCGCTGGCCGCGGCGCTGTCGGCGCGCGGGTTCAGCTTCGAGCCGAACGAGCTCGGCATCACCTCGGCCGCGCTGGATTTCTCCGGCACTGATCCGCGCATCACCCTGCAAGACGCCAGCGGCACCCACGTGCTCCGCTGCGGGCTGGGGCGCTGGGTGCGCGAGCGCACGGGCTTTCAAAAGGGCATCAGCAACGTGTTCGAAAACGAGAGCCAGGGTATCGCTGGCAGCTGTGGCTGGGCGGACGAGCGCACCTTCGTGGCCAAGCTGTGTTTTCACGAGACGCCCTACACGCTCAGCGGGCGCTTCACGTTCGAGGACGAGCGACTGCTGATCGATTTCGAGCACAACCTGCGCTGGGGGCCGACGAAGCGGCCGCAGCTGATCGGCAAGCGCAGCAACTGAGCGCTCAGGCGGAGGCGGGGGCGCTGTCCGGCGCTGCGCTCGCGCGCTGCCCGCGCAGCAGCGCTCGAGCACACGGCTCCACTACCTGACGAAGCGTCTGCGTGGCGATGGCGCGCCGCTCTTCCACCGACACGTAGCCGTGCGCGCGCAGCGCACGCTCGTCCCCGGGCAGCGCGGTGAGCGCGCCGAAGCCCACGTGGCGCGGCGCCTGAGCAAACTCCTGTGCCGCCAGCTGCGCCAGGCTCTCGTCGCCGCGCGCGAGCAGCCAGCGCACGAAGCGCCAGGCCAGCACCGCATGGCGGCGCTCGTCGCTGGCCACGCGCTCCAGCACCGCCTTCACGGCGGGATCCTCCGCTGCCTGGCTGGCGCTGCGGATCAGCGCCGCCGAGACCGTCTCGGCGATGCAGCCCTCGCGGATCGCGCGGCGTAGGCTGTCGACCGGGTCGGGCGCGCCAACCAGCGCATCGCTCACGTCGAGCGCGCCGGGCCCCACCGCGGCGCCCGCGTAGGCGCTGGCCAGGCCGAAGCTGAGCTGCGCATGCACGATCTCGTCCGCCTGCGCCACTTGCGCCTCTGACACCAGCTCTGCGGGCGCACCGAGCGCCAGACACTCCAGCACGAAGCGCGCGAAGGACGCCACGGAGGCATGTTCGCTGAGGCCATCTCTTCGGTAGGCGTCCGCCAGCGCGCGGCGGGTGGCTGCATCCAGCGCCGCCACGCCGGGCTGCTGCCGGGTTAACCAATCGCCGCGGGGCTCACTCGCCGCCGTGCGCGCCTGCTCGTGCACCAGAAAGGGCCGCCCGATGGCACAGCCGCCACCCAGCACATAACAGCACTCGTTACCTGCGCAGCCCACGCTGCCGCTGGGGGGAGCGCTGGGCCCGCACACGAAGTCCGCCCCCTGCTGAAAGCCACACGTGTAGAGCTGACCGATCAAGCTCTCGGGGTAGAAGCTGGAGCAGCTCTGCCCGCCTGGCGCAGGAGGGAAGCAGATGATCTGATAGATGGAGCTGGGGTTGAACTCGCCGCCGCAGACGGCGAGCGGGACCGCGTCGCTGCTGAGCGGGAACGCGCTGCTCGGCAATCCTCCGAGGACCCTGTCGAGATCCACACAAATCGACTGGTCTGGCATCGAAGCGGCACCGCCGATGCCTGCCACGCCACCCCCGCCGGTAGGCACCCCACCAGTGCCACCGAAGCTGGCTGGACTGCCCCCTACTCCGCCAGTGCCCGTGCCGCCCGGCCGCCCGCCCGCACCGGCGGTAAAGCTACCGGCCTGACCCGCGGGGTCGTCCAGTTCGTCCAGATACTCCGAGCCGGGCGCCACGGCACCACCGCAGCCCAGTCCGATCATCGTGCCGTATCCGAGCGCGCTCAGGATCGGGCGTGCAAGCCAGGCTCGGTCAGAAGACATGCGATCAGTGTACTGGTGGGGCCGCAGGCGGTCTAGCAAGGGCATGATGGCGAGCCAGGTGAGCTGAGGCGTACCAAAAGGAAACGCACCTGCTCATCAACGCCGTGAGGGACGCGCGCTCACTCTGGCGTCACGCTGCGCGCCAGACTGGCGAGTAGCGACTGCCACCACTCGGCGTGGCGCAGCTGAAAGACGTGCAGCGGAAAGTTGTGCCGTGCGACATGCCGCTGCGGGATGCTGTCCCACGCGGTGTGCTCCACCGTGACCCTCGTCTCCCCGTCCACGGGCTCGAAGCGCACTCGCACGTGAGTGCTCTGCGCCGGCGCAAAGCTCTGCTGGCGCCAGCTGAAGCCGAGCTCCACGGGCGGCACCCAGGTGTGCACGCGACCGATCTCGAAGTCCGTGCCGTCGCGCAGCCGCATCAAGAAGCGCCCGCCTACCCCGGGCTCGAAGCGCAGCTCCCCCGTGTCCTGCCCGGTGAACTGAAATAGCGTGTTCGGACGCCACCACCGGGCGATCTCGCTGGTGAAGGCCTCGAACGCACGCTCCGGCGTGGTCTGCAGCCGCAGGGCCACCAGCACGCGTGACATCAGCCCTTCTCCACGTAGACCTTGAACGCGCTCAGCTGGTCCGCCCACAGCCGCTCGGTCTCTTCCAGCCAGAGCTTGAGCCCAGCCATCGGCTCGAGCCGCAGCGAGTAGATGCGCACCCGCGCATCGAACGCCGGGTGCGTCTCCTCCACCAGCCCCGACTGGCGCAGCACGCGCAAGTGGCGGCTCATCGCTGGCGGCGGCAGGCCGAGCTCACGCGCCAGCTGTCCCGCGGGAAGCGGCCGCTGGCGCAGCAGATCCACGGCACGCCGGCGGTGTGGATCCGCCAGCGCGGAGAGGGTGCTGTCCAGGTCCGCGGCGGCGGCCCTGGCGCGGCTGCGAGGGGCCTTGCCTGCTTTCAGAGCGCACCTCTCATAGCGAGCCCTGGATCTTCACCCCGCCCGCCTTCTCCATCTCCGCCATGCTGAGTTGCTGCACGGTCTGCGCGAAGGTCCAGTGGTGGCCCTCGAGATCGACACAGCGATACGTGCGCTCGCCGTAGAACTCCGTCTTGGGCTCCTGCACGATGCGCGCTCCCGCCGCGCGCGCGCGCTCGCAGTGCGCGTCGAGGTCCGCGGGCAGCTGTACCCGCACGATCTGCGTGTTGTTGTCGGACAGCGAACGCGGACTCTTGACCCACTCCGCCCACTCGCCACCCACGATCAACCGCCCCTCCCCCCGAAAGCTCAGCTGCGAGTGGATGTTTCGCTCATCACCGTCGGGACCCTCGACCAGCAAGGTGACCTCGAAGCCAAAGGCCTGCTCGAGCCAACGCAATGCGGCCTTGGGTTGCTTGTAGAAGACACAGCTCGTGAACATGGCGCACCTCTCTTCTCTTCAGCATTCCCGGACGCTCCCGAGGGAAGCCTCCGTCTCGCCCCCGGCGGCGAGCGCAAGCCCATGCTTTGCATTGTAGCTAATGTTTATCAATTTTTGCAACTAAACTAGGGACGGTGCGCATTGCCCCGCGTTTTGACCACTGGGTTCAACCTGTGCTGGTCTGCTTCAGCGGTTTTGACGGAGCTGCGCAGGCATGATAGCCGCGCTCCATGTTGCGAGGACGAAGGTCGCGAGCGAGAGCCTGGGCGTGTTGGCTGCTGAGCGCTGCGGCTTGCGGGGGCATCGCTGAAGAAGGTCGCGAGCCCTCGACGGATCCGTTCTCCACGTTTGCGCCGCCGTCACCTGGGCGTCGCGGTGGTGGCCGGCGTGGGGACGGTCCGCCTCCCGGTTTCGGCGCACCGGCCCCGGCTCCCTCGGGAGGGCCTGCGCAGCGCCCACCGCTGCAGCCCGAGGCGCCGCCCGCGAGCGGTCCAGTCGCGCCCATCGCGCCCATCGCGCCATTGGACGCAGGCAGCGGCAGCTGTGATGCGGGCAGCTGTATGTCCGCGCCGCCGGGCGCCGATGGTGCGGGTGACGCTCCGCCGGAGGACGCGGCTCCGGTGCCTCCAGCTCCAGCGCCTCCGCCGAGTGATGATCCTGCGCTGGCGCCGCCGGGCGCGGGCGAGCCGCCGGGCGCGGGCGAGCCGCCGAACGCGGGTGATGCTCCGCCGGGTGATGCTCCGCCGAGCGCTCCGGAGGGCGCGCCCACTGGCGACGGCGCGGACGCAGGCGCGCCCTGATCCGCGCCGGCAGCCTTCTTACTTACTGGCAGTCCTCCATCTTGCCGCTGCGATAGCCGCGCTGGAACGCGGCTACCCGCTGCTCGGAGGAGCCGTGCGTCCACGTCTCCGGGGTCACTTGCCCCTCGCTCTGTCGCTGCAGGGTGTCGTCCCCGACAGCTGCCGCAGCGTGCAGCCCTTCTTCGATGTCACCGGCCTCCAGTAGGTTGCGCTGGCCCGTGGAGTGGGCCCAAACGCCGGCATAACAATCCGCCTGCAGCTCCAGCTGGATCGATGCAGTGCGCTCCCCCTCGCGCCCGCGCACCAGCTGGCGCTGGCGAGTGGCGCCGAGCAGGTTCTGCACGTGATGGCCCACCTCGTGGGCGATCACGTACGCCTGCGCAAAGTCGCCCGGGGCGCCGAAGCGCCGCTCCAGCGCGTGGAAGAAGCTCAGGTCGATGTACACGCGCTGATCGGCGCCGCAGTAGAAGGGCCCCACCTGCGCACTCCCCACGCCGCAACCGGAGCGCGTCGCCTCGGTGAACAGCACCAGCTTGGCTGGTGCATAGCGCTGGCCGCGCTCGGCAAACAGACGCTGCCAGGTGTCCTGTGCGTCATCCAGCACGAAGCCTGCAAAGCGCGCCGTACGATCCTCCGCGTTGGAGGTGCTACTGGCAGGCCCCACCGCACGCTGCTCGGACGAAGACGAGGGCGACAGGAAGTAGCTCGCCGCCAGGATCACGCCCCCGACCAGCAAGCCCGGCAGGCCAAAGCGCGACAACAACCAAAACACCACACCAGCGCCCATGCCCGCGCCCGCCATGCCGCCCGAGCCGCGTTGATCGATCACGTCGTTGCTGCGATGACCTGGATCCCAGCGCATGTTCCGTCGCCTTCCTCACGTCGAGAGTCGCGAAAGGTCATGGCGCAGCGACACGCTGTGCACAATCGCCTCGCAGACCAGCGTCACCCCTTGGGGGTCACGTGGCCCAGAGCCCCAGTGAGCAGCTTTCGTGCCAGCACGCCGCGTGCGCCTCGCTGCGCCACCCGCGGTGGCAGCCACTCCGCCCGTGTGCCGGCCTGATTCTCGCATGAGCTCCCTCGGCCGCAGAGGCCAGAGCGGAGGCAAACATGCGAAGTCGGCTCGGTACCGTCGTGGGCGCCCTGGGCGCATTCATGCTCGCGCGAGGCGCGCTGCGCCGCTGGAGTGAGGCTCGCTATCAGCTCGACGGGCGTGTGGTTTTGATCACCGGTGGCTCGCGCGGCCTGGGGCTCTTGATGGCACGCGAATACGCGCGGCTGGGAGCGCGGCTGGTGCTGGTGGCGCGCGACGCCGACACGCTGGAGCGCGCGCGTCAGGATCTGCGCGACCGCGGCGCCGAGGTACTGGCCCTGGAGTGCGACGTGACCGACCGCGCGCAGGTGCGCGCCACGCTGGATCTGGCGCTGCAACACTATGGCCGCCTGGATGTGCTGGTCAACGACGCGGGGCGCATCGAGGTGGGCCCCCTGCCCTCGATGACCCTCGAGGATTTCACGAGCGCCATGGACACCAACTTCTGGGGCGCGCTGTACGTAATTCATGAGGCGCTGCGGCACCTGCCGGAGGGTGAAGGCCGCATCGTCAACATCTCTTCGATCGGCGGTCTGATCAGCGTGCCGCACCTGCTGCCCTACAGCGCCAGCAAGTTTGCGCTGACCGGCTTCTCCCTGGGACTGAGCATGGAGCTGCGGCAGCGCGGCATCCGGGTCACCACCGTGTGCCCCGGCCTGATGCGCACCGGCAGCCCCGTGCATGCCAGCTTCAAGGGCGACGCCGCCGCCGAATACGCCTGGTTCAGCGTGGCCGACTCGCTGCCGGGCCTCTCGGTGGCGGGCACGCGCGCGGCGCGCGCTATCGTGAGGGCCAGCCGGCGCGGCGATCCGCTGCTGATCGTGGGCATGCCCGCCAAGCTGGCCGCGCTCGCAAACGCGCTGTTCCCCTCGCTGGTGGTGCGCGTCTCGGAGCTGGTCACTCGCGCGTTGCCGCACGAGACCGATACGGAGCCGCGCAGCGGCCGGAGCATCGAGGACAAGCCGCCCGCCTGGCTCACCGCCCTCGGCAATCGCGCCGCCGTGGAGAACAACGAGCTGAGCTGACGGACGTCGATCGGTCCGTACGGGCCTAGCTGCTCACCCTGCTCATTCGGCGACGGCCAGCGCTTCGTCCTCGCCGGCGCCGAAGCGCTCCATGCGCATCAACGGCTCCAGCGAATCGCGCAACGTTGGCGCGAGGTAGCTCTGCAACCTGTCCGCGAGCAGCGCGTTGGCCGCAGCGGCCATGACCATGCCCTGATCGAGCGCCAGGTAGAGCGGAGCGACCTGCCCGGTCGCCACGTTCACGGAGTCCTTGAAGCCGCCCGGACCGTACACGGCGGGAAAGTCTCGCCGCAGCGCGATCAGGTTATCGAGCGCCGCTTCGCGCGCGAAGTCCAGAGCCAGGAACACCGCGTGTGGAGTCACCACCCCCTGGCCATACTGCACGTGACGTATCGAGGTTGCGTCGGCATCTGCCGGCAGGCGACTGGGGCCCACGCGGCTCGGGCGAACGCTCCGGCGCGCGGAGTCTGCCGGATAGCCGCTGGGATCCATGCCGAGCGCCGCCACGCCGTATTCGCGGTAGCCGCCCTCCGGTGACCATGCCGGGCTGAAGCCCCAGTAGCCATACCGTGCCTCCTGCAGCCCGAACTCGATCTGCGACTGCACGTACAGCGGATGGGTGATGGCCCAGCTGTTTGGACCCCACTGCTCCTCCGGCACCACCAGCGCGGGCATCAGCGCCTCGAACATGCTGCCGCCCCAGCTGGGCAGGATGCAGCGGCCTCGGTAGCGATACGCGCCCTCGAACACCCGCACCCCCAGGTACGTCTGCCACTCGCCCACGGGGCTGCCCCCCTGTGGCTCCGTGCTGGTATCCGAAAACGTGCGCCAGGGCGCAAAGTAGTGCGCCGCCGGCACCTGGCCGAGCGCGATGGCCATGTAGCTGGCAATGCGCGTCTCGGTGTTGAAGGCGCCGTAGTGGTGCCCCGTATACACGAGCGTCTCGCCCAGCTCCGCGTAGTCGGCGCGAGGCAAGAGCGTGGAGCCCGGCGGCGCCTCCCCCTCGCGCCAGAAGCCGCCGCGCAGCAAGCCCACGCCATTCTGCGCCGCACGCGCGCGCGGGTCGTGATAGCAGGCGAAGTTCATGCCGTGGGCCAGCCCCAGGGCTCGCTCTTGCAGCGGCGGCATTGCGCGCGCCACCATCAGCAGCGCACACGCCAGCCAACCATTGTCCACGCTCGATGCAAACGGATACACCGGCGCGTGCGGCGGCTCGGGCCACGTCGTGATCCTGGCCAGCGTCGCCGGATCGTACCAGTTGTAAAATTGCCCGCTGAGCTCGTGCCGCTCGAGGCGCGACAGCGCGTCGAGCACCCTGCTGGCTCGCCGCAGCGCCATCGTCCCCGGGATCAGCTGCAGATCCCGTGCGGCCAGGATGGCCCACAGGTACATGGCGACGTTACTCGGCGACGTGTAGCGAGCCCGCGTGTCCGGCGCGAGCTCCACGCCGATGTAGTCCGCCGGCAGCCCCGAGCTGGGAACGACGAGCGCCTCGAAGGACCGCCAGGTTGCTCGCGCGTACCGCTCCAGCTCGTGCCGTCGCTCCATGCAGTGATCGTTCGTGTTAGCCCCGTTCCCGCAAAAAGCCACTCACCCGCCAGGAAAACCCCAAATGTTCTGCGCGTTTGTGACCCCAAACCCACACCGCGGGGTGAATGAAACAGCCCTGGTTTCATGCCGGGCGGGGGCCGGCTGCGCGGGCTTCCGGCAGGAGCCACCCGCCCGGCGCTCGTGTATCCTGCGGGCAGCAGCCCGGAATCACCCGGCATCTTGCCCTCGCTCACGGAGCCCTCGCTTGTTCAGCCCGCTTCTGGAGGCCATCTTCTTCGCGGCCCAGCGCCACTCCACGCAGCGCCGCAAGGGCCCTGGTGGTCAGCCTTACGTCAACCACCTCATTGAAGCCGCCGCGTTGCTGGCCACGGTGGGAGGAATCACTGACGTGGAAGTGCTGATGGCCGCGGTGTTGCACGACATCCTGGAAGACACGCCCACCACTCGCGAAGAGGTGCTCTCGCTCTTCGGTGCGCGCGTGCTCGAGCTCGTGGAGTCGCTGACGGACGACAAGCGCCTCTCGCGCGACGAGCGCCGCCAGCAAGTGCTCACGCACCTACCGCATGCCAGCAGCGAGACCAAGGTCATCAAGCTCGCCGATCTGTGCAGCAACGTGATGACCTTGCCCAGCGACTGGAGCCCCGAGCGGGCGCGCGAGTTCCTGCGCTGGGCGCGCAGCGCGGCAGAGCTGTGCGCCGGCACCAACCCAGCGCTGGCCGAGCTGTTTCACGAGCGCTGGGCCATCACCAGCCAGGCGTGGGGCATGGCTGAGGAGAGCGCGGGGTCGGAGGGGTTGCGAGGCGATTGAGGGCCCGGCTGGGACTAGTCGCCAGACGCCGGCGAGTGGCTGTATAGGGCGGCTGCTCAGCTCAATGCTTTCAGGAAGCGCTTGTCCCGCTTTCGCGAAGCCAGCAGCCTCGCAGAAACGCCCTGAGAACCCTCGATATCAGGGGCTGCAAGGTGAAGTAGGTTTCGCCCGCTGCGATCCTTGCGTGCAGGTGGGCGCCGAAACGGCGCGAACGCGGTTCGCATCCTGGTCGACGCGAGCGCCGAGCTATTCGTACTCGGCGCGTATGCGCTCGTTCTGGCTGCAGACAAACTCCGGCTCCCCTACCTCGTCACAGCCGAGGTCCGGAGCCTCGGTGAACGGCGCGCAGACGAACCGGAAGATGGTGTTGTCACCCAAGCCATGGCCTTCCGGGCTGGAGTCGTAGCTCAAGGCCATCGCCTTGCCCGTTGCGCTCACCAACTTTGCCCAGCGCAGCTGGGAATCAAAGCCCCACTGGATCTGGCTAAGGTAAACGGAGGCACGGCGCCTGCCCAGCGCGTCGCGCATGCAGGCAATCGCCGGCGCCGGGTCGACAGGTTGCTCGCCCAACAACAGCTCCATCGGTATGGACCCATCGTACTGGGGCGAGCAATCGACATCACCTCGCCGGATGCGTGCTTCCACTATCGTGTCGAGGATGCACTCGTCGGTTACACCCACCAGTGGGTCGTCACCCCCGCAGCCCACCCCTGACACTACCCCGATAGCCAGACCTGGGAAAAACCGCACGCTGCGAGGGTGCCATGGACTGCCGGCGAGCACCAGCGCTTCCGCCCCGCGGGCGCCAGCGCGATGACCCTGATCGCCCGTGTTGGCCCGCGCGCCCCCGAACGGCCGCATCTTCACGAGCGCGCCACGAGGCTGCTCAGAGCTCACAGCCATGTGTGGAGAGCCATTGCCGCTCGACAGCCACCGAGCGTCGACCCTCTCACCTCGCTCAGAAGCGTGTCTGCGCCGCAAGCGCGACAATGGCTGGATAGGTGAGCTGCCCTGGCTCTCCCTCGTGCTCGAGGAAGTGCTGGTACACGGGTACCTTGAGCGAGAGCGACAGCAACACGTCGCCGAGCGGGTGGCTCACGCTGCCGCCCAGCAGCACGTCGGTGCGCCCGACGTTGCCGTCTTGCTGCACCTCCCCGTCCCAGCGCTCCGCTTGCTCATTGAGCACATCGAGTGAGGCTCCGGCGCGCAAGGCCGCCAGCACGGCCACATCCACGGACGTGCCGAGCAGATAGCGATTACCGGGGCGATAGCCGTGGCGGTTTTCGTACAGAAAGAGCACCGACTGAGCGTAGGCGGCGAGCCGGGCACTGCCCAGCGCGAGCTCCGCGTCGAGCGCCAGCACAGGGTGGAAGGTACCACTGCCGAACTGGATGTGCTGGTGTGACAGGCCAGCGCGGGCGCGCGCAAAGGGGTCCTCCTCCGTGCTGCCCAGCGGCACACCGAATCCGGCTCGGCCGGTGAGGGCCAGTCGGCCCAGCACCAGGGTGCTGCGCGCGAGCAGCCAGGGATCGGCGATGCCGTACAGTGTCTCATCGCGGTGATGGATGTTCTCGTAGTCGGGCTCGAACGCTGCGCCGTCCAGGCGGCGAAAGGTGATGTTGCTGTTGACCACCCGCAGCGGTAGCTGCAGCTCCAGCCCCAGCTCGTCGAGCAGCCCGAGCGCCACCACCGGCCGCAGCTCGGCGATGTAGAAGCGCTGGTCGTGCTCTTGAGCCGGCTCGTCCCGCTCCGCACAGATGGGACCGATCTCGGGGCAATACTCGGGGTGCTGAACGCGGGTGGTCAGCGCCGTCAGGCTGAGCGCCGCCGCCACGGTGCCCGGAGGCAGCGCGGAGCTCTCCGCGCGCGCGCTGGGCAGGTTGGGATTGCTGCAGCCCGCACAGGCGTGCGCCACTCGAGCACCGAGACCGAGCAGCGCCGTGAAGCTGGTGGCCAGAGCCCAGCGCGTCCGTCGACGGGTGGTCGGGCGCGTCACTGTCGCGCCGCTTCGGCGATCGCCTGATCGAGAGCCGCCAGATCCGCGCCGTGCAGCGACTTGAACGGCTTGCCGTCAGTGCCGTAGATGACCACGAAGGGCAGCGATGGCACGCTCTTCACGTAGCGCTGGGCGAGCGGGCTCTCCCACTCGACCACGTTGAGCTTGCGGTACGCCAGCAGCGCGTCACCCGCCGCCAGGCGCTCGTACATGTGGCCATCCACCTTGCGACAGGCGGCGCACCAGTCGGCATAGAAGTCGAAAACAGTGACCTTGCCCGGCACGGCGTGCGCATCGAGGCTGGGCACGTCTTCTCCGGCGCGAGCGAGCCAGGCCACGTCAGCGTCCGCGCCGAGCTGCGGCAGCGGCTCGAAGGTGAGATCCGGATGGCACTTCAGGCACTGCGACTCCGGCACGCCATGGGGAGCGCACCAGTCCCCCGAGCGCTGGAACTGTGCCACCAGCTCCGGGTGATGCCGGGTGCAGACCTGCTCCGGCACCTGATGCTCGCACAGTACGATTTCGCCCTCCACCCGCGATAGCTCGGACAGCTTGCCGTGCTGCGTGCCCGCGGTGCCGGGCGGGGGCGAGCCCGCGCCGGCGCACGCGGCGAGCGCGGCGGACGTGAGCAGCGAACGAAGGATGATGCTCTGCATCGTACGAGCTCGGAGCGTATCACAGCGGGGCTGTTCGCGCGATGACCCACTCCGCAGCGGATGTCGACCGCTGCGGCGTGCGCCTTAACCCGGCGAAAACTGGCTCGATCGCTCGATCCGCATCACCCCTGCGGCGCTGGTGTTTCACCACGAATCGTGAAGGGCGGGTGTGACCACTCGCCGTCGATGTCCCACCGAATTTCTGTGCCACAGCTGTCGGCCGCAACCTTCGCGTCAGACTGATCTTCCCCAGAGTCGCTGTAACAAAAACCCACAGCATCGTCTCTGGTCCTCACCAGGAGTATTAATGATCCGGAAGCATCTGAGCCCATCGTCTCTTCTCGCTCTCAGCCTGGCTGTCAGCGCCAGCGCCTGCGGAGAGCTGCCCAGCGAGCCCGAGTTGCTCGAGCTGGGCAGCGCCGAGCAAGCGCTCTCGCGCGGCAAGGGCAATGGCAAGGGCCACGGGAATGACGACAAGCATCAGGTGGGCCACGGAAATGGCCACGAGCATCGGATGAGCCACGGGCGGCATCACCGTCATCACCAGCACCGCCATCACCAGCACTGGCTGAAGCACCACCGCCGCCCCGGCTGCGATCCAACGCCTGCACCGCCGCAGGATCCGGTGGCCTTCACGCCCGCAGCGGCCGCGGCCCGCTCGGGGCGCCGCGCTGGTGCAGCCGTGGACTACGGACCGCTCGTCAACGAGCCCATCTACGCGCAGCTGCTGGCCGAGCAGTTCAGCGATGTGACCCCGGAGAACGCCACCAAGTGGGGCTCGCTGCAGCCCGTCAATCCCAGCGACTGGGATTTCGCCCAGGCTGACGCCATCCGCGATTTCGCCGAGGACAACGATCTGGCTGTCAAGGGCCACACGTTGCTCTGGCACCAGCAGCAGCCGCCCTTCATCACTCCCGAGACCGCGGCGCGCCAGCTGGAGCGCTACGCCGAGCGCCACATCCAGAAGGCCGTGCACCGCTACCGGCGCGACTTCTTCGCCTGGGACGTGGTGAACGAGGCCGTGGCAGACGACGGCAGTGGTCTGCGGCCCACCATCTATGCGAACGCCCTCGGCGAGCGCTACATCGATCGGGCCTTCCGCGACGCGCGCCAGGCGGATCACGACGCGCAGCTGTATTACAACGACTACGGCATCGAGGGCCTGAACGCCAAGAGCGACGCGGCGTACGCGCTGATGCAGCGCTTGCTCGCGCGGCGGGTACCCATCGACGGCATCGGCTTTCAGGGCCACTTCGACGCGCGCTTCATGCCCAGCCTGGAGGAGCTGACGGCAAACTTCCAGCGCTTTGCTGCGCTGGGCCTGAGCGTGAACGTCAGCGAACTGGATGTGCGAGTGGCCGCGCTGGGCGGCACGCGCGCGTATCGCCTGGCCGTGCAGAAGCAGATTTACCAGCGCGTGGCCGCAGCCTGTGCGGCGGTGGAGGGCTGCGAAGGCATCACCACCTGGGGCTTCACCGACGCGCACTCCTGGGTGGACAGCACCTTCGGCGCGGATGACCCGCTGCTCTTCGACGAGGCGTATCAGAAGAAGCCCGCGTACTTCGGCTACATCGATGGCTTCCTGGGAGTGCCGCTCGACGATCCTGCGCTCGAGCCCAACCTGATCGGCAACAGCAGCCTGGAGGCGGGCCTCGACGGCTGGAGCTTGCCCGGCGGCGGCGAGCTGTCGACCGAGGTCGAGGAGTCGCACAGCGGTCTGCGCAGCGCGCGCGCCAGCGGGCGCACCGATACCTGGCAGGGGCCGCTGCACGAGATAGGCTCGTTCGCGCAGCCTGGCCGCAGCTACGACGTGTCGGTATGGACCCACCTGGACGGTGTGGCCAGCGCCACGACGAACCTCACTGCGCGGGTCACCTGCGCCGGGCAGGCGCAGACCTTCCTGCCGATCGCCAGTGGAACGGCGACGGACAGCGACTGGGTGGAGCTCTCGGGCAGCGTGCAGCTGCCGGAGTGTGAGCTCCAGGACGTGGCCGTGTACGTCGAGGGCCCAGCCGCGGGTGTGGACATCCTGGTGGACGATCTGGCCGTGCGCGAGCAGCCGCTCGCCAACCTGATCAACAACCCCGACTTCGAGGCGGGCACGGCGGGCTGGTTCAACTTCGGCCCGGCCGTGATCGGCACCAGCAGCGACGCCAACAGCGGCGCTCAGGCTGCCATCGCCACCGGACGTACCGACACCTGGCAGGGCATCGCCACGGATCTGACCGCGCGAGTGGCGCCGCGCGCCACCTATCGCGCCGAGGCCTTCTTGAAGATCGACGGCGCGGACAGCGCTCGCGTCGGGCTCACTGCCGCGGTGACCTGCGCGGGGCAAGCGACGCAGTTCTTGCAAGTGGGCTCTGCGACGGGCAACAGCGCCGACTACGTGCGCGTCTCGGGCAGCGTGACCGTGCCCGACTGCACGGTGCAGAGCTTCACCCTGTACGCCGAGGGTCCGCCGGCGGGGGTCAATCTGTTGCTGGATGACGCTGCCTTCTGGCAGATCGACGCGGGGCCGCCGCCCAGCGCCAACATCGTCGCCAACGGTGGCTTCGAGACGAACACCGACGGCTGGTTCGGCTTCGGCAGCGTCACGGCCACTGCCACCACCGAGCGCGCTCACGGTGGCACGCGCAGCGCACTGATCAGCGCCCGCACTGCCAACTGGATGGGGCTTGCCACCAGCCTCGTCGGGCAGCTCACCCCCGGAGCGAGCTACGCGGTGAGCGCCTGGGCGCAGGTCGGCACGGGCAGCAGCCCGGTCAGCCTCACCTTCCAGAATGCCTGCGACGGCGGCGCCACCAACTTCACGTTCGTGGCCGGCGCCACCGCCAACGCCAGCACGTGGACCCAGCTGCAGGGCACCCTGGTCGCGCCCAACTGCACGCTGACCACCGGCAACTTCTACATTGAAGGAGCGCCCGCCGGGGTCGACATCTATCTCGACGACGTCGAGATCGTGCCGCTGCCCTGAGCGACTGACGATGGGCTCGGGCGTTGCTCCGGCAGCGCCCGAGCGCCGCACCTGCGCGCACGGGCCCGGCCCTGCCCGCGCTCGGTTGGCCCATTTCCGGCCAGAAAGCGCGCCGCGCGCCGCCCTCGAGCTTGTTTTCAGCCCCGTGCTCGTGGCAGCTAGGCGGCGTGGCGATCGAGTGGTTTCCGGGTCACATGCGCGAGGCCCGCAAGGAAGCGGCCGAGACGCTGCGCAAGACGGACGTCGTGCTGGAGGTGCTGGACGCGCGTGTGCCCTTCTCCAGCTGCAATCCAGGCATCGAGGAGCTGCGGCGCAAGCTGCAGCGCCCGGCGCTCAAGATCTTGAACAAGCAGGACCTGGCTGACCCCGAGCGGACCCGCGAGTGGCTGGCGTATTACAACGCCCAACCCGGCGTGCGCGCCGTGGCCCTGTCGGCCAAGCAAGGCCCCAGCGTGAAGCGCTTGCCCGAGCGCGCGCTCGCCCTGGCTCCGCATCGCGCCAGGCCGGCCAAGCCGCTGCGAATGCTGATCCTCGGCATCCCCAACGTGGGCAAGTCCACCCTGATGAACAGCCTGCTGCGCCGCAGCGTGAGCAAGGTGGGTAACGAGCCCGCGCTCACCAAGCATCAGTTCGGTCACGATCTGGGCAATCACATGTGGCTGGTCGACACGCCCGGCATGCTCTGGCCAGACATCGAGCAGCGCGCCGCGCTCAAGCTCGCCGCCACCCACAGCATTGGCCCCGCCGCGTACGATCCGGTGGAGGTCGCCGCAGAGCTGGCTCGCTACCTGCTCGACAACTACGCCGAGCTCTTCACCCGTCGCTTCCCCGTGGCAGCACCCAGCGCCAGCGGCCCGGACCTGATCGCCGAGATCGGCCGGCTGCGCTCGCTGCTCGGCAAGGGTGGCGTGCCGGATCTCGCCCGCGCCGCGCGCACCCTGCTCGGCGAGTTTCGCGACGGCACCCTCGGCAAAATCAGCCTGGAGAGCCCGGCGCAGCTGCCCCCGCCCGTGCAGGGCGCGCCCCATTCCGGTGCAGCCACCGGCTAGCCGCGAAAGATCGTTCAAGGCGCCTGTTTCACTCCCGTTCACTGGGCTGCGGGCACATGGATGTGCACGCTGTGCGCCAACCCGATGGCGCCGAACACCCCAGGGAAGGGGCCACATGGCACTGTCCGTTCAAACGAACGTCTCCTCGATGGAGGCGCAGAAGAACCTTGGCTTCAACCAAGGTCAGCTCCAGCTCAGCTTCAACCGCCTGTCCAGCGGCTTCCGCATCAACTCCGCCAAGGATGATGCCGCCGGCCTGGCCATCAGCGAAAACCTGAAGAGCCAGGTGCGCTCCTTCGCCGTTGCCGAGCGCAACGCGGGCGACGGCATCTCCATGGCTCAGACTGCCGAAGGCGCGCTCGGCGAGGTGCACAACATCCTCGGCCGCATGCGCGAGCTCGCGGTGCAGGCCTCCAACGGCAGCCTCACCGACACCGATCGCAGCTTCCTGCAGACCGAGTTCTCGGAGCTCCAGTCCGAGATCACCCGTATCCAGGGCTCCGCCAAGTTCAACGGCAAGGTCCTGCTCGGCGCGGCCCCCACCGCCATCACCCTGCAAGTCGGCCTCGACTCCGTCAGCGCCGACCAGATCCAGCTCACCCTCGGCGGCGTGGCGCTCACCACCATCTCCAGCTCCGGGGTGAGCCTGGCCGGCACCAGCGCCACCAGCGCCCTCGCCTCGCTGTCCACCATCGACACGGCGATCACCAACATCTCCACCGCGCGCTCCAGCTTCGGCTCCGCCATGAACCGCCTGGAGGTTGCGCAGAGCAACATCCAGACCATGCGCCTCAACCTCTCGGCTGCGAACTCCCGCATCCGCGATGTGGACGTGGCCAACGAGACCTCGCAGATGTCGCGCAATCAAGTGCTCTCGCAGGCAGGCCTCTCGGTGCTTGCACAAGCCAACCAGCTGCCGCAGAGCGCGCTCAGCTTGCTGCAGTGAGTCACGCCACGAAGGCGTCGCGCCGCACCTGCGCGGGCAGGTGGCGCTCGTCGAGCAGGAGCGAGAGCTCGTCGAGCGCCCCCGGGCAAACACGATACTGCGCGCGTCTGCGGGGTGAATCTTCCGCGTCAGTGCGGGGAGCTCAGGGCAACATGTGACCGCGGCAGCACTGGCTCAAGCCACGAGCGCATCGATCAGGCCGCCTTGCAGCCCTGGCGCGCCAAAGTCCACGACGGGGCCGCCCTGGCGGCGAACGCCGTTGGCAGTGATCAGCGTGTTGAGCAGGCGGTTATTGCCGGCACCGCCGGCGTCGACGTATTGCCCGGTGCGCAGGAAGCCGCCTGCGCTGCCCGCGATGATGATCGGCAGGTTGTTGAAGGAGTGCGAGGGGCCGATCGCGACGTGTGAGGTCCAGAGCGCGTACGAGGCGTCCAGCAAGGTGCCCGACGGGGTGCCATAAGAAGAGAAGCGATCGAGCAGGTGCTTGAAGGTGAGCATGCGAATGCGATCGATCTCGACGTGGACCTCGACCGCGTTCGCGATGGGCTGGCCGTCATTCCCGTCGCTGGTCTGCCGGTGGCTGATCCAATGGAAGCGCTCGGACTGCACGCCATTGACGGTGTAGCGTGTGGCGTCGGTGCCGTCGCCGATCTGCAGCGTGGCCACCCGGCTCAGGTTACACGCGAAGGCGAACGCGGCGAGATCGATCTGCAGCTTCGCCACGTCCTCGATCGTGTTGTCGGTGCGGCGGAACGCGCTGCCCTCGTTCAAGGCTTGAATGGCGGGGACGTCGAGCCGCTCCGCGCTGCAAGCGGCCATGGCCATCATGGCGTTCTCGATGTCCCTCACGCTGCTGAAGTGGAGATCGAGCCGGCTGCGGTCCTCGCTGCTGAGCGACGGCAGGTTCATGAGGCTGTTGAGCTCTTCGCGCACCAGATCGTTGACGCTGCGCCGCCGCAGCGCGAGCCGCTCGGCTTCGCCGCTGTTGGCGCCGGTCCCGGGCTGCACCAGCCCCATGAGCCGCTGGTACACGTTCCAGGGGTTGCCCTCGGCGGCCCGCACCTGATTCGCAGCGCGGAACGAGAGCTTCTCGTCAATGTAGCCGCCCTTGCGGCCCGCATAGAGCGTCAGCGGCTCCACGCCGGCCGGGTGCAGCTCGCTGGCGATGAGCGTGTCGGCAGAGATGCCCGTGGCCACCGCGCTCTGGGCATCGCCCGCGGGTTGTGCGGCGGTCAGGCACTGGACCAGACCCAGCGCGTGCCCGCAACCTCGGTTGGAGAACGGATAGTTGACCCCGCGGACGATGAGCAGCTTCGAGGCGTAGTCAGCGAGCAAGCCCGTCGCACGGTCGCTGGCGAAGGAGCTCATGCCCCCGGTCGTCAGCGGGCCGAGCTCGGTGGGCCAGAACTTCTCCGGCTCCTGCCGGAACGCCTGCACGACCCCGTTGGCGGTGCAGATGAACATGCCAAAGGTGGGCGGGGGCGCGGGTGCGGGTGCGGCCGCATCCTGGGCGAACGCCGAGCGCTCGGGCAGGCCCTCCAGAAACGGCAGGGCAATCCCCAGCCCGCCGACGGTGCGCAAGAACGCGCGCCGGCCCGTACGCAGCTTCTGACTCTTCACAGTGCACCTCCCAGCGGGCTGCGTTGCCCGAACGCAGGGCTCGCCACCACGGTCAGCAACAGCTCCTTGATCGATTCATCCTCCAGAGCGCTCGCGCGCTGCAGCCCCGCGATCAGCGCCGCGTCGGCCGCGTCGATGTCACGCCCCAGGCCATACTCTGCCAGGTGCCGCGCATAACAGGCGTGTGCCCGTGGGCTCTCCGCGAGCAGCGACATGAGCTCCGCCGCGCCATCGAATGGCACCAGGCCGGCGCCAAAGTCGTATTCGCTGCTCGTGTCCACGGGCTTGCCGTTGTCCGTCTCTCGCAGCTGGCCCATGGCATCGAAGTTCTCGAACGCGAAGCCGATGGGATTGATGATCGTGGTGTGGCAGCCCGAGCCGCACGTGCCCGGACCGGTGTGAGCGTTGACGCGCTCGCGGTTCGTCTGCCCTGGCTCCACGGTGGGCAGGGCCGGGATGATCCCGGGCGGTGGGGAGAGCGCAGCGCACATCATCGTGCGATTGATCTCCACCCCGCGATGGATCGAGTCTGGATCGCGCAGCGTGCCATTGTAGGCGAGGAAGCCGAGCCGCGTGAACAGCCCGGGACGCTCCGGCCCGAGGTCAATCTGCTGCAGCTCGGCGCCCGCCACATCGACGCCGTAGAAGGGCGCCAGCTCTTCATTGGCGTAGGCGACCGTGGAGGTGAGCAGAGCGTGGAGGCCGAGGCCGCTCTGGAACAGATGCTCCAGAAAGAGCGCCTCCGCACGGGCCAGGGTTGGATTGAGCGACTCCTGGTGCTGCGGAAAGCTGACGGGGTCTTTGGCGATCGAGAGGTAACGATCGAGGCCGAAGAGCTCGTCGTGGAAGTGCTGAATGGCCTCGACAGCGTCGGGCGCCTCGAGCATCTGGCGGGCGAGCCCCAGCACACCGGCAGGCTCATCCAGCGCGCCGGACGCGGCCGCGTCGAGCAGCTCATCGTTCGGGGTGGTGTTGCGCAGCAGAAAAGAGAGCTTGGAGGCGATCTCGAAGCCCGAGAGCGGCGCGCCGTCGGCGCCCAGCTCCGTCCGGTACAAGAAGTGCGGCGACTGCAGCATGGCTTCGATCACCAGCTGCGCGCCGTCGGCACGCGTGTCGCCGCTCTCGAGGACGCTGGGCCCCAGGTCAAAGAGGGCGCGATAGCGAGCCTGTTCATCAGCCGTGAGCTCGCGCCGGTACACGCGCCGCCCGAGGCTCGCGATGAGCTCGCCGCCGTCCGTCCCCGGGAAGATGCGCGCCAGCGCCGCCGGATCGCGCGCGACCTGCTGGCTCAACGCCTCCGCCGCGCGCTGGTAGTCGAGGCGCAGGTTCGGGGTGACGGTCAGCGCGCGCTCGTTGTTCGAGAACGAGCCGTTCGGCGGATCGCTGGTGAAGCTGAGCGAGAGCGCGGGCTCCTGGTCGAGCTGGAGCACGTCCCGCACGCTGCGCTCCCACTGGGCATGCGTCAGGCGCACCATACGCGACCGCACCGGCGTTCCGTCGAGCGCCACGCCGGGAAGTGTGCCCGGATCATCGGCCCCACCGCTGGGACCTTGCGAGGTGGGGTTGCCGCCTTCGTCCGGCGGCGAGAGCGCCGGTGTTTCATCATATGACACACCCTCGCTCAGGGTGCCATCGCAGGCTAGCGCTCCAATGGCGAGCGCCGCCAGCGTAGTGATACGTCGCATGAGGCTCCTCTCTCTGGAGCACCGCACGTACTCCGGATCAATTACGCCCATCGAGTAGTCTCATGAGTCGGAAGCGAAGGCAAGCCGTGACGCGATCTCCTCATGCTGCTCGCTTTCAAACACGATGAGACATCGCAGCGATTGTGACCTCGGCTCTTCCGCGTTGCGACCTCCGGCTCACCTCGTTCGGATCTTAGGCGAGTAGAATTCGCGATTGCGTCGCGTCGCCCGCAGCGAGGACGCAGAACGAGAAAGTGGCAGCTCAGCTGCAGCAGCCTTGCAGAGCGGGTCAGCAGTGCCGGGGCTGGCTCGCGCCCACCCGGATGCATCAGTGTAGACTCGGCTCGCCGCCGCACAACTGCAATGCCCGCTGCCATTTCTCGCCATGAGCGCGCGAGGGTGTGGGCGGTGAGACAGAGTCGTGAGTCCGCGCCCGCCCGCGCGAGTTGCACCACCCCGGCTCACTGCCGTCGTCCGCCTGGCGGGGCTCAGTGCGGCCGGCACCCAGCCGTAGAGGCCGAGCAACGGTCCATATTCGGCGGAGCTCCTCGTGCGAGCTTGTCCTGCAAGGTATCCCGCGCGCGCTCGCTGATTGCGGTAGTGAGGGCGGCGGCCAGGGCCCCGAAGATGGCGCAGGGGCGTGTGCCTGAGGCCCGGCCCACCCCCAGCTTCGCCGGTACGGCAGCGCGCGGCGGCGTGCGGTCTGCTCGCCTTCCGCTTGCTTTCACGCCCCTGGAGCAGGCAGCGTTTCCGCGATGAACGCCTGGATCGCCGCGCTGCCCGTGCTGCTGGCGACGCTGTTGCTGGTCGGGCTGCGCCTGCCCGCCGCGCGCGCCATGCCGGTATGTGGTGTGGTGACCGCGCTGAGCGCGCTCGTTTACTGGCGAGTACCCGGTCTGCGGGTGCTGGCTGCCAGCCTGGAAGCGGTGGCCATCACGGTCGGGGTGCTGCTCATTTTGTTTGGTGCGTTGCTGCTGGTGGAACAGCTGCGCGCGGCGGGCGCGGTGCGCGCCATCGAGCGGGCGCTCGAGAGCCTGAGCCCGGATCCGAGGATCCAGGTGGTGCTGGTAGCGTGGCTCCTGGGGTCGTTTTTCGAGGGCGCGGCCGGCTTCGGAGCGCCGCCGGCGATCACTGCGCCGCTGCTGGTGGCGCTCGGGTTTCCGCCCGTGCTTGCGGTGGTGCTGGCGCTCGCGGGCGACAGCGTGGCGGTGAGCTTCGGCGCGGTGGGCACGCCGATGCTGGTGGGGATGGCGCAAGGCCTGGAGGGGGCGCCCGGTCCCGTGCCCGCCGTGGGGGCCATCGCGCAACGGATCGCGCTCAATGATCTGTTCGTTGGCAGCCTGGTGCCGGTGCTGCTGGTGCTGACGCTGACGGTGGGGGTCAGCGGCAGGCGCGGGCTGCTGCCGGGGCTGCGAGCGGCTCCGTTTGCGCTGGCGGTCGGCGGCGTGCACCTGCTGGCGGCTGCAGCCGTGGCCCACGCCGCGGGGCCCGAGCTGCCGAGCCTCGTCGGGCCGCTGCTGGGGATGCTGGCGGCGCTCGTCCTGCTGCGCCGCGGGTGGCTGGTGCCGCGCGATGGTTGGTCACCAGCGTTTCACTCCACCCGGAGCGCGGAGATCTCGGCGCGCGCTCCGGTCGGCATCGGGCGGGCGCTGGCGCCATACGCTCTTCTGGTCGTCTTGCTGGCGCTCACTCGCACTCGGGAGCTGGGCATTGGCCCGCGCCTGGCCAGCGTAGCACTGGGCTGGCGAGAGCTGTTCGGTACCAACATCCATGCTCAGATCCAGCCGCTCTACTCGCCCTGCGCGCTGTTCGTGGCCGTGACCTTGCTGGTGCCACCGCTGTTTCGCTTGCCCGCCACCTCGCTGGCCAGCAGCGCTCGCGCGTCGCTCGGCAAGCTGCGCCTGGCGGCGCTGCCGCTGCTCGCCGCGATCCTCACCGTGCGCATCTTCGTGCACTCCGGGGAGAACACCGCCGGGCTTCCGGCGATGCCGATCGTGCTCGCCGGTGTGGCCGCCAGCGCGGCGGGCGAGAGCTGGCCCATCGCCGCGCCATGGGTGGGAGCGCTGGGCGCCTTCATCGCGGGCAGTGCCACGTTCAGCAACATGCTCTTCGCGGGGCTCCAGCAGACCATCGCTGGGCTGCACGCGCACGACGCGATCGAGATCCTGGCGCTGCAGGGCATGGGCGCAGCGGCGGGCAACATCGCCTGCATCCACAACGTCGTGGCTGCCTCCACCGTGGTGGGCTTGACCCGCGCCGAGGGCGATGTCATCCGCCGCGCCGCGCCGGCAATGCTGGTGTACCTGAGCTGCACCAGCGCGCTCGGTTGGTTGCGGGCCGTGACGGCAGGCTAGCCCGCTATCCGCGTGGATGCCGAAGCCTGAGCGCTCAGCCGTCCGCAGGCGCAGCGTTTGCGCTGCCGGGCGGCTCCGGCGCAAGCTTGGCGCTGGCCTCGAGTGGCCACCAACCCAGGGCCAGCGTGGCCAGCACCAGCACCGCCCCGAGAGCCGGCGCAGGCTGCACGAACGTCAGGATCTGAAATACCGCACCTGCCACCCCAAACGTGAGCAACCGCCGGCGCCACGAGCGCCCCAGCAGCACCAGCAGCGCGCTCCACAGCAGGGCCCCCGCCGCCAGCGCCCAGAGCACCAGCAGGCAGACGTCCCGCAGCGCAGAGATCGGGCGCCCCTCCGAAAGCCCGCGGATCCCCTCCAGCATCCGGCGCTCCATGGCGAAGTGCAGCGGCTCGAAGACCGCTTGATGGAAGGCGACGCCCAGCAGGCCCGAAGCGGCGCTGCCCGAGCTGCGGACGAGGAGGCGCGAGCCGCCGGCCATCGGCTCCACCATCAGCGACCAGCTGCCCGAGGGCGGGGCCGCGTGCTGGCCCGGCTGATGCGTGCCGAAGGCCAGGGCACGCCCGGGCACATGCTCCAGCAGCCGCGCATAGCCCACGCCGCCGAGCTCATGCTCCGGGTACATCCACAGCTTCTGTCCCACCGTCCACTGTTGCAGTGATGGATCGAGCCGCTCGACACGCGGCATCTCGCAGCCCACCAGGTTCTCGAGCAGATCGTAGCTGTAGAAGCCGCCGCGATCCTGCCCCAGCTGGGCCAGCCACGGGTAGACCTTCTCGGCGGGCGCCGCGATGGCGACGGCGCGCGTGGCCTTGGGCGCACCCGGCACGATGGCGTCACCCGGCAGTGCGGCGGCGCGCTCTGCCGGGGTGGCGCCCCAGGACGTGTACCACGGGCGAATCACCAGCAAGAGAATGCCAAAGAAGGCCACCGTCACGGCTGTGAGCGCCGCCAGCCGGTGTAGCGGAGGGCTCTCGGGAGCTCGGCCGACGCTATCCATGGCGCTGGAAGGAGCACGGGGCATGCCAGCCGCTCGGTGGCCAACTCTGCCGCGGGTGCTGGAGCTCAGGGGGGTGTCGCCTGAGCGCCAGGGGACGCCACACAGCACACCTCGCACATCGCTGCGCGTGACGATGCCTAGCAGGCGGCCCCTCTCCAGCACCGAAGGCGCCCGATGTCGTTCTGCGCGGCGTCGACGTGATGCTCGACCGCTGAGGGTTTCCATTTGCTTCCGCTCAAACACGGGAACGGCTCGAGCGAACGGGCCGAGTGCTTTCGGAGGGGAGCACCGGTGAGTTCACGACGTTGCAAGCGCCCACAGGTCCCTCTCCGTCGCGGTCCGTCCCCCTGCCGGCCGCGTCCGACCCTCGTCCCCTGAGCGTCGTTTGCGGTGAAAACGGCTGACTTCTGTGAAAGTAAGCGGGGATCTGGATTGGCACGCCCGGTAGGATTCGAACCTACGACCAGCGGATTAGAAATCCGCTGCTCTATCCAGCTGAGCTACGGGCGCGTGTGTTGCTTTCGCGTCGAAGGCAAA
>JAICQL010000118.1 GCA_025937895.1 Polyangiaceae bacterium
ACTTCGTGCGCAGCTCGGGGTTCAGCGTGGCGATGCCCACCGGACAGGTGTTGAGGTGGCACTTGTGCATCAGGATGCAGCCGGACGCGACCAGCGGCGCCGTGGCAAAGCCAAACTCTTCTGCGCCGAGCAGCGCGGCGATGACCACGTCACGCCCCGTGCGCATCTGCCCGTCCGTTTGCAGCGAGACGCGGCCGCGCAGATCGTTCTTCACCAGCACCTGGTGGGTCTCGGCGATACCGAGCTCCCACGGCACGCCTGCATGCTTGATCGACGTCTGCGGTGAGGCGCCCGTGCCGCCATCATGGCCGGAGATCAAGATGACGTCAGCATGCGCCTTTGCCACGCCCGCCGCGATGGTGCCCACGCCCGCTTCCGCCACCAGCTTGACGCTGATGCGCGCGCGCGGATTGACCATCTTCAGGTCGAAGATCAGCTGCGCCAGATCCTCGATGGAGTAGATGTCGTGGTGCGGAGGAGGGGAGATCAGCGTGACGCCCGGGGTCGAGTAGCGCGTCTTGGCGATGATCGCGTCCACCTTGTGGCCCGGCAGCTGCCCGCCTTCCCCAGGCTTGGCGCCCTGCGCCACCTTGATCTGCAGCTCGTCGGCGTTCACCGCGTAGTACGTGGTGACGCCGAAGCGGCCGGACGCGACCTGCTTGATGGCGCTGCGCCGCTCATCCGTGAAGCGCTCCGGCTTCTCTCCGCCCTCACCGGTGTTGCTACGACCGCCGATGCGGTTCATGGCCACGGCCAGGGTCTCGTGCGCTTCCGCGCTGATCGAGCCAAAGCTCATGGCGCCGGTCGCAAAGCGCCTGACGATCTCTGCCGCAGGCTCGACCTCCGAGATGTCGACCGTGGGCGCCGCAAAGTCCAGCTGCCAGAGGTTGCGCAGCGTGATCGTGCCGTCCGCCTGGGAGTTGATGAGCTCGGAGTATTCCTGATAGCTCGTGACGTCTTCCAGACGTACGGCGCGCTGCAGAGCGCCCACCACGCGCGGGCTCCACAGGTGCCGCTCGCCCTGCGCGCGGTAGTGGTAGTTGCCGCCGATCGATAGCCGGGTGGGGCCGCGCCGCGGCAGGGCCTGCGCATGACGCCGCCGGCACTCCTCGGCGATGACCTCCAGGTCGATGCCCTCGATGCGCGAGGTCGTGTCAGTGAAGTAGCGCTCGACCAGCTCGGACGACAGACCGATGGCCTCGAAGATCTGCGCGCCGCGATAGCTCTGCAGCGTGCTGATCCCCATCTTGCTCATGACCTTGAGCAGGCCCTTGTTCAGCGCCTTGATGTAGTACTTCTGCGCGGCGTGCACGTCGGTCACGCCCGGGATCTCCTTGCGCTTGACCATCGCCGCCAGGCTGTCGAGCGCGACGTACGGGTTGATGGCGCCCGCGCCGTAGCCCGTGAGCAAGGCGAAGTGGTGCACCTCGCGCGCCTCGCCCGTCTCGACGATGATGCCGAGCTTCACGCGCGTGCCGTTGCGCACCAGATGGTGATGCACGGCGCCCACGGCCAGCAAGGCGGGCACCGGCGCGAGCTCCGCGCTGGAGCCGCGGTCGCTCAGGATGATGAAGCTGTGATCCGCCTGCACGGCCACCGAGGCCTGACGGCAGAGCTCGTCCAGGGCTGCCTTGAGACCGGCGGCGCCCTGCGCCACCGGAAACAGCATCTTGAGCGTGTGCGGCTGGCGCTGAAAGCCGATGTGGCCGTGACGCAGCTTCGCCAGCTCCTCGTTCGTCAGCACGGGATGCGGCAGCTCCAGCATCTGCGCCTGATCCGGGAGCTCGCGCAGCAGGTTGCCCTCCTGACCGATGTAGGTCTTGAGGCTCATCACCAGCTCCTCGCGGATCGGATCGATCGCGGGGTTGGTGACCTGGGCAAAATGCTGCTTGAAGTAATTGTAGAGCAGCTGAGGCTCATCGCTGAGCACGGCCAGGGGCGTGTCGGTGCCCATCGAGCCGATGGCCTCTTCGCCCTTCTCGGCCATGGGCGCTACCAGGATGCGCAGATCTTCCAGCGTGTAGCCGAACAGACTCTGCAGCGAGGTCAGCGGCAGGGCCTCCACCGGCGGCTCCGCATCGACGTCGTCCAGATCCGCGAAGCTGATCTTGTTCTCGCGCAGCCAGCGCCCGTAGGGCTTGGCTTGCGCCAGCTTCAGCTTGAGCTCGTCGTCCTCGACCAGGCGGCCCTCCTCGAGGTCCACTAGGAACATCTTGCCGGGCTCGAGGCGCCCGCGACGCTCCACCTGCTCGGCGGGCACATCGAGCACGCCCGTCTCGGACCCCAGCACGACGATGCCATCTTTGGTGATGAGCCAGCGCGCTGGGCGCAGGCCGTTGCGATCCAGGATCGCACCGATCTGCCTGCCGTCCGTGAACGCCAGGGCCGCTGGACCATCCCAGGGCTCGACCAGGCACGAGTGGTACTCGTAGAAGTCCCGCTTGTGCTGGGGCATGAGCTCGTCGTTCTGCCAGGCTTCAGGTACCAGCATCATCATCACGTGCGTGACGCTGCGCCCGGCCTGCACCAAGAGCTCGGCGGCGTTATCCAGGCAGCCCGAGTCGCTGTTGCCGGGGGAGATGATGGGCAGGATGTGATCGATGTCCTCGCCGAAGACGTCGTCGCGATCGAAGATCTGCTCGCGCGCGCGCATCCAGGCGGTGTTGCCGCGCAAGGTGTTGATCTCACCGTTGTGCGCCAGCATCCGGAACGGCTGAGCCAGCTCCCAGGTGGGGAAGGTGTTCGTGCTGAAGCGCTGGTGCACCATTGCCAGCGCGCTGATCATGCTTGGATCATTCAGATCCAGGTAGAAGCCGCCGAGTTGCTCTGCGCGCAGCAAGCCCTTGTAGACGATGGTCCGCGAGGACAGGCTGGTGATGTAGAAGCCGGTTTCGCCCAGATCGCTGTCGCGCACGGTGCGCTCGGTCCACTTGCGGATGATGTACAGCTGCCGCTCGAACGCATCTTGCTCCGGCGCCGTGGAGCCGACGAGCACCTGACGCATCACGGGCATGCTCTGACGAGCGAGCGGGCCGCAGGCGCTGGAGTCCACCGGCACGTCACGCCAGCCGATCAGGCGCTGGCCGGTGGCGAGGATCTTGTCCTCCACGATCTGCTCGCAGCGCCGCCGCTGCTCGGCGTTCTGCGGCAGGAAGACGAAGCCCACGCCGTACTGCCCGGGGGGCGGCAAGACCAGATCGAGCGCCTCACACTCCTTCTGAAAGAAGGCGTGCGGCATCTGGATCAAGAGACCCGCGCCGTCGCCCGTGAGCGGATCACAGCCGCTGGCGCCGCGGTGCACGAGGTTCAGCAGCAACTGAATGCCATGCTTGACAATCGCATGAGATGGTTGACCGTTCAGTGCCGCTACGAAACCCACCCCACAGGCATCGTGTTCGTAGCGCGGGTCATAGAGGCCCGAGGCTGCCGGCAAACTCATGTGGCTGTGTCCTTCTCGAATTGATTGACGATGTTTGAGACCAGCGGGCGCGGGGCACCCGAGCACCAGGGCATAACCCTGGTCGATCGCGGTCAAATCGGGGCGCCAGGGTGGAGCGTCCGACGTCAACCAGCGTAACCTCGGGCGTTTTGCGCGAGGGGCCGGGCGGCGTCAAACACATCCTCCCCAGCTGGGCTCTTCAAAAATTCTTCAAGATAAAGCAGCTGAGAGCCCCGGCGAAACGGCACCGGTCGACTGGTCCACGGTCGAGACCATTCTGTACGGCCCCCGCCTACACCGCAAGCCCAACCTGCTGCGGTGCGAAACCGTGAGGGGGTAGTGGTCAGCTGCGCGTCGGCGAGGTTTCTAATACGTTTCCGAGAAGCCCACTCCGGAAACGTTTACTCGTGACGTCGGAATTTGACCGGGCGGCCGCGAAATTTCTGCTCAAGGCACCACGAACGAGCTCGTCAGCGTCTGCGCCCCGCCGCTGAAGGGAGCGACCTGAACTTGCTGGTACGCCTGTGTGACACACGTGCCTGAGGGGGTGCCGACGAACGCGGAGTTCGAGTGAATTACGCGGCTCACCCGCCCAAAGGGCTCGATCACGACCGTGACGTCACCCGCGCCACGAGCGCCGCCGAGCGAGCCGCAGGTCGACGCCTTGAACGCCGCGATCCCGAGCTGCACCTTCGCCTTCTGAACATCGAACGGCTGCGGTGCCGCCGGGGCGGACGCAGAGGGGGGAGCGGTTGAGGGCGGAGCCGACGGAGCAGCAGGGGCCGGCGCGGCAGAGGGCGGCGCGGCAGAGGGCGGCGCAGCAGGGGCCGGCGCGGCAGAGGGCGGCGCAGAACCCGACGGAGCCGGAGCAGGAGGAGCTGCAGCCGAAGGCGGGGCTGGCGAGGGCGCCGTGCGCACCGCAGGCGCCTCTGCACGCTCTGTCAGCGTGGGCTCCGAGCTGGGCGGTGGCGGGGTTGCAGGGGCACCCAGCTCACCGCGCCCCGTGACGGGCACTGCCTGCTCCGAGCGGGCGAGGGACGCAGGCTCCGCCTCGGAGCTGCTGGGACGGATATCGAGGATCGGCGCCTCGACTGCTGGCCGCACCGGCGCCGGCCGTGCCGGCTCTGACGGCGCAGCGGAGCGCGCTGGGCGCACGGCAGCTGCGGGCACCGAAGGAGCGCTCGGGGAGCTGGACTCGCTGGCAGCGCCAGCTGGAGCGACCGCGGAGGCCGGCTCGGCGGGTGATGGCTCGGGAACGAGGGCGCGCCGCTTCTCGACGGGGCCCTCGAGGTGCGCCGGCTCCTGCAATGTCGTGGGAGCGGCGCTGCCCGGAGCCGCTGTGCCCTGACCAGCGGAGGTGCCGTGGCCGTCGCTCGCTTGCGTGCCTGGCGTGCGCTCCGAGAGCGCGCCACTGACGATCCAGCCCAGACCGAGCAGCAGCCCACCAAGCGCGACCAGGTGCTTGGTACCGATGCGCGATGACGGCTCCGACGCCAGCGCGCTCGAGCGAACGGAGAGCGAGGCTGGCTTCTGCGCCGGTGTTTCATCGCTGCTCGGCACCCGGCGAGGGCTCGGCGCTGGCGTACGCGAGGCTCGCGAGGCCACGGCGGCGGCACCCGCGCGCGTGGCCTCCGGCTCCTCGGTGATCGGTGCTTCCCCCGCATCCGCGCGCTGCACCAGGCGGTGTGCTGGATCAGGCGCGGGCGCCAGACCCGTCTGCGTGATCGTGCGCGGAGGCGCGCTCGCGAAGGCCGATCGGCGCGCAGGCGAGGCGGGAGCAGGTGAGGGGACGGACCTTCTCTCGGGCGCAGAGCTGGTGCGGGCAGGCACCGGGGACAGGTAACCAGCGGTCGGCGTCGCAGGCATCGCCCCCGGGCTGGCCGAGCCGGGTCCACCACCGGGCAAGGTGGCGACAACCACCTCGTCCTTGTCAGCGGCGACCTTGTCAGCAGTGATCTTGTCAGCAGTGATCCGCTCCGCGCGATCTCTCTCAGCTCGATCGAGGACTGCTCGATCGAGGCCTGCCCGATCGAGACCCGCCCGATCGAGGCCCGCGCGATTGAGGCCTGAAACCCTGTCGCCGCCGTGCTCTGCGTCGGCGCCCTCCACCGGCGGCGACGATCCGCGGCCGGCGCTCACCTTGTAATCTGCCGGCGGGGTGCGCGAGCGCTCTGGCTGCTGCCGTGGGGGCGGAGCGGATTCGGACCTGTGTGGCTCGAACGCGGGCTCGGGGGTGGCCGCCTTCACTGCGTCCGCTCCCATCAGCCTCTCTGCCAGCTCGGTCACATCCCGCAAGCGCCGCCAGTCCGGCATGCCCTTGCGCCACACGAGCGTGTCCGCGTCAATGCGGCCACCGTCAAACGCGCGCACCAGCTGTCGCAGATCCATTGCGATCGGCTCCCAGCTCGTGATGTCGACGAACCAACGCACCGGGCGCTGAATGGAGCCCGTGGTCTGCGAGCCACCGGAGCTGGAGCGCGCTGCGCGCTCTTCATCCTGCACCACCACGCGCGCGCCGCACTTACAACGCGCCCGGATCTTCCGCCCCTTTACGGTGGCGTCCGGCACGTCATAGCGACGAAGGCAGCGCTCGCAGGTGACACGCATACGATAATGACGGAGGTAGCATCAATCCGTAGCCCCGACATGTCAAATTAGTAACTTTCGGCCGGACAGGAACGGAACGCCAGGATTTTGAGCTGAAACGGAACTAGCCACGCGTGCACGTGCACTTTGGGACACTTGCTACGCGGCCATCTCAGGCATGTCCTTTTTCCTGGAAGGCGGCGGCAGCAGCGCTGCGAAGTCGGGCGCCACGGCTGCGAATTTGGCGCTGGAACGTCAACCGCGGCGCGCCGCGCTCGTTCGCTGCGCTTGCAGTCGTTTGCGTGAAGTGTGGCTGCGCTGGCGTCAGCGCTGCGGCGTGTCACGCGCTTGGCGTCCAGCTCGAACCATGCGCAAACGCGCTACAGCGCACTCAGAACTCCACGGTAGGTGCAGTGAGCAGCAGCACGAGTCCGGTGGAGCCCGCGATCGTGGCGCCACCCCAGAGCAGGTTGGTGGCCAGCCTCAAGTTCGATGCCTCTTTGCGGGCATCTGCGTTCGTGTTGCGTGATTCCGTGAAGCGGTCTCGCGCGGAGAGCGCCCGCACTCCGAAGAAAATGGCTGCTCCGCTCAATGCCACGCTCGCTCCCACGCTGACCCAGCCCCAGGTCTTTTGACCCGGACCCGAGTCATCAGGACGGGGTGTGGCGGGTGCCGGAGGGGGAAGCGACACGGGAGCCGTGGGCGCGGAAGCCGGCGGCTCCGGAAGCGGCAGGTTCAGCAGCACCTCGCGCTCATCACCCGCCACCACGGTGGCACTGGTGAGGGTGCGCACGCCGCGGTACTCGGCAGCGATGTCGTACTCGCCGGGCCGCAGATAGAACGTCAATGGCACTGGCGCTCGCTGGATGTGATCCACGGTGACGAGCGCTCCCAGTGGCTCACGGATCTGCACGCGACCCAACTTCCGCGCAAGGCCGGTCAGACGCTCGAGAGCGGTCTTGCGGCGACTCGCATCGAGCGATCCCAGCTCCAGCACGGCGGCGTAGGCCGTGGCCGCGCGCGCGTCTTCACCGGCTTGCTCCCACGCCGCTGCTGCGTTGAAGCGGACGCTCGCGTGTGGCCGAAGACGATCGGCCGCCTCGAACAGGCTGGCTGCAGCCGAGTACCGCCCCTCCTCGTACGCCTCGGTGGCTTCCTGAAAGCGCTGGCGAGCGAGCTGTTTCGAGTTGGCGGGCAGCGATGTGGACGGAGGCGGGTCCTGCGCTCGCGCTTCACCGGCGAGCAAGCTCAGGAGCAGGCTAGCGGTCAACAGGAGACGCTGGAGGATGTGGAGCCGCGCTGAGGACGCCGAGCGCATCACTTCTCGCTGTCGTACGGATCGGGGGCGATCGGCAAGGGCAGCGGTTGAGTGGAAGAGGGCAGCCCACGGCGGCGCTGGCGCTCGGACGGCTCGGGCAGAGGCAAGACCCGATGCGGACCACTGGTGCTCGCCTTGTCTGGACGCGCGGCGGGGCGTGCGCTGGAGCGCGAGCGCGAGCGCGTCGCCGACGACTTGCTGCGCTGTGTGCCACTGCGGCGCGCCGCAGAGCGGCCCGAGCCGGAGTACGTGCCGGGCTCTGCAGCGCTGTCGCGCTTTTCACCCGCCTCGCTCAGCGCTTCACTCACGGCATCGCTCACCGCGTCACTGCCGGCGCGTTCGCCCGTGAGCCGCGCGGGGCTCGTGGTACCGCGGCGCTCGGCCGCCTCTTCCGGTGGCGGCTGGAGCACGATGGTGGGCAGGGACGTGGCAGCGGCGCTCGCCGGTGCCGGCGCAACCGAGGGCACGGTCAGCTTGGCCGGGCCAGGGACGGACGCCGCGGGGCGCGCCGGACGCGCCACTGCAGTGCCACGCGGCACCTCGCTCGGCTGGGTGATGGCAACGGCCAGCGCAGCCACGGCCAACGTGAAAGCTCCACCGAGCACCAGCCCCCCGGGCTTGCGCCACCTGCGGACGGGGCTGGGTGAGGAGCCGTGCTCCGCCGCTGGCACCGCGGCAGAGATGGCCGTCTTCGTGCCGTCCTCACGCGGCGCGACGACATCGGACTCCGTGCCTGGCGTGATGGGCGCCACCGAAGAGGGTGGCACCTGCTCCGCGTTCGCCGAACGGCCGCGCATGGCGAGCGCGCGGCGCTCTGCCAGCTTGTGACCGACAGTCTGCCGGACAAATGCGCCGAGCTCCGCCGGCGTGGCCATGCCGCCGCACTCGTCCCAGGCTGACTCCAGCATGCAGCGCAGTGTTTCTGCGCTGGGACAGCGGCGCGTGACGTCACTCGTCAAGGCGTAGGACACTGCCTCGTCCAGGCTAGCCGGAACCCCCTGCAGCACCTGCGCGAGCCGCGGCGGCTCTTCAGTGACGACGCTCAACAGCGTGGCCACGTCGTCCTCGTGATCGTACAGCTTACGGCCCGTCACGAGCTCCCACACCACCACGCCCGCCGCCCACACATCGCAGCGGCGATCCACCTTGTGGCCGCGCGCTTGCTCGGGCGACATGTACGCGACCTTGCCCTTTACCAGGCCGGTCTTGGTGCGCACCGTGCGGCTGGCGGCCTTGGCCACGCCGAAGTCCGCGAGGCGAGCCACGCCTTCGATGCCGACCAGGATGTTCTGCGGCGAGAAGTCACGATGAACGAGCCCCACCAGCTGCCCCTGCTTGTCGCGCAGCTCGTGGGCGGCATGGAGCCCCGCCAGCGCGTCATTCATGATGCGCGCGATCAGCCGCGTGGGCAGGCGATGATTGTGGTCCCGCAGCAGCCGGACCAGCCCCGACAGCGCTTCGCCCTCCACGTAGTCCATGACGAGGAACACGCCACAGGCATCCGCGTCGACCTCGGTGACGGGCACGACGTTGGGGTGGCGGATGCGGGCCGCCAGGCGCGCCTCTTCCAGCAGATGCAGCCGCGACTCTTCATCCGATCGCAGGTGCGCGTGCACTAGCTTCAGCGCCACCTCGCGCTCGAAGCCTGCAACACCGCTGGTCCGCGCGAGGTACACCGTTGCCGTACCTCCGGTGCCCAGAGGCAAGAGCAGCTCGTATTTGCCGACCCGTTCCGGGAAGGCACTCGCCGTGGATGACGCCGCTGACACCAGCCCTCAGTCTAACACACTCACTCAGCCACCGGCTGTTTGGTCTGTGATGATACATGTCGCTGATTTTGCAGCGCTCTGTCCACCTCAGATTGCTGAACGCACCCTCGCGGTACGGACAACCCCAGCGGGTGATTCCTCCGTCGTTCGTCGCTGTTGGCAAACTTCATCATTGACGGAAGCCGATGCCCTGTGTGCACTCGGAGCACCTCGGAAGTTCCCAGCGGCATCCGTGTACCTTGCCGGCGAGCGCGATGTAAGCCGTTCCCTCCCGCCACCCCGAGTTTGTCTCTCTGGCATTCTCGGCCCATGGGTCCGTCGTCCGCCGGTTTGCCAGTGCGCCGGGTCTTTGCCGCCATTCGTGGTATCCCCGTATAAAGCAGCGAGCCTTTCATGCCAAACGACCGATTCGACATCAGCGGCGCCGGGCCGAATGCCCCGCGTGGGGAAGACGTCACCACCCGTCTTCATGGAAGCTTCGATCCAACGCCCGTGCCCGAGCCGTTCGTGCTCACCGTGGTGAAGGGTCCGGATCAGGGACAAACGTTCGCGCTCGATGGCAGTCAACCCTCGCGCTTGTTGCTCGGTCAGGGTCCGGCCTGTGACATTCGCCTGAGCGATCGGACCGTGTCCCGCAGGCACGTGGCCCTGGACGTGGAGGGCGGGCGCGTACGCGTCAGCGATCTGGGCTCGAAGAACGGCACCCGGGTCAACGGCGTGAAGATCGTGGAGGCCTGGGCACAGGGGGGTGAGACGATCCAGGCAGGGTCGACGGTGTTTCGCCTGGACAGCATGCCGTCCGGGGTCAAGGTCGCGCTCTCGCCGGCCACCTCGTGGGGGCGCATGATCGGTGCCAGCACGGAGATGCGGCGGCTATATCCGCTGTGCGACAAGCTCGCGCAGTCCGACGTTCCCGTCATCATCGAGGGTGATGCGGGCACCGGCAAGGAGCTGCTGGCGGAGTGCCTTCACGAGCAAGGGCCGCGCGGTGATGGTCCGTTCGTCGTGCTCGACTGCACGGCGGTGCCGGGGCCGCTGCTGGAGGCGGAGCTGTTCGGGTACGTCGCGGGCGCTCGCCCCGGCCTGACCGAGGGCCGCGCCGGCGTCATCGAGCGAGCGCACGGCGGCACGTTGTTGATCAATGAGATCGCCGAGCTGGAAGCGTCCCTGCAGGTCCAGCTGTTGCGCGTGCTGGAGCGCCGCAGCGTGCGGCGCATCGGCTCTGATCAGTCGATCGAGACCAACTTTCGCTTGCTGGTCACCACCCGTTCGGATCTCGACCGCGAGGTCGCCGCCGGCCGCTTCCGCGAGGAGCTGTTGCATCGAATCGCCGTGGCGCGCATCGAGCTACCCCCGCTCCGCCGCCGCAAGGGCGACGTGCTGGTGCTGGCGCGCCATTTCTGCCAGGAGCTTGGCGGCAGTGACCAGGCGCTGGCACAAGCCATGCGGCTGGGCTGGGACGATCACCCCTGGCCGGGCAACGTACGGGAGCTGCGCAGCACCGTGGCGCGGCACCTGGCTCTGGGAGAGCTGGCAGATCTGAGCACGGAAGAGCCGGCAGACGGCACCGAGCCCGTCAGCGTGGATCAGATCATCGAACAGGCGCTGACCTTGCCGCTGGGAGAGGCGCGCCAGCGCGTCGTGGTGGAGTTCGAGCGCCGCTACGTGCGGCGCGTCCTGGATCGACATTCGGGCAACGTCACGCACGCGGCCGAGAGTGCCGGTGTGGCACGCCGCTACTTTCAGATCTTGAAGGCCAGGCTGGAGAAGCGGCGCAAGGACGACTGAGCTCGCCCTCCGAGGGCAGCCGGGATGGATCCGGGCGCTGGAGGAAAGCTGCCAGCGCCCGCGCAGCGCGAGCGGTCCGGTTGGGCCCGCTCGCGTTTTCTTTTTTCCTACGCTGACGCCCGGCGAGCGCCCGGGTGAGCCGCTCGTGGCGGACTCACCCGGCAAGGCCCGCTCACAGCGTGCGGATGTGCATGACGTTGGTCATGCCCGGATCGCGGGTGGTGCCGAACACCATCACCACGCGATCCCCGGGCTGGCAGATGCCCTCGCGCAAGAGGACCTTCTCACCTTCCAGGGTCTCCTCCTGGCTGGTCATGCCCTTGTTGATCTTGCGCGCGTTGATGCCCCAGCTCAGAGCCAGGCGCTGCACGGTCTCCTCGTGCGGAGTGAAGGCGTAGACGCGTGAGGACATGCGCTCGCCCGAGAGGTGACGTGCCGTCTGCCCGCTGTCGGTGAACACCGCGATGACCTTCGCTCCTGCCTCCAGGGCGGCGTAGGCGCTTGCTCGCGCCGTGGCGAGAGCGATGTCGGGGCGGCCACTGCTGGGAGCCAGGCTGGCGCGAGCGGGAGCTAGCATCACGGAATCCGCGCTGGTGCCGGGGGCGTAGCCCGAGTGACTGAACACGTCCTCCTCGGTGCGGCGGATGATGCTGCTCATGATCTCCACGGTGCGCACCGGGTACTTGCCAGAGGCGGTCTCGGCCGAGAGCATGACCGCAGAGGTGCCGTCGTAGATGGCGTTTGCCACGTCCGAGGCCTCCGCGCGCGTGGGACGCGGGTTGGTGATCATCGACTCCAGCATCTGCGTGGCCGTGATCACCGGCTTGCTCGCAGCGAGCGACAGCTTGATGATTCGCTTCTGGATCGAAGGAACCACCTCAGGTCCGAGCTCGACGCCCATGTCACCGCGCGCCACCATGACGCCGTAGGATTCATCGATGATCTCCTCCAGGTTCTGAGTGGCCTCGGGCCGCTCAATCTTGGAGATCATGCGCGCGTTGCTGTTTGCGTCTTTGATCAGCTTGCCCAGCAAGCGCAGGTCGCTGGCGCGCCGCACGAACGACAGCGCCACGAAGTCCGCGCGGTGCTCGAGCGCGACCTTCAGGTCACCGAGATCCTTCTCCGTCAGAATGTCGGCGGAGACCTCCGTACCCGGCAGGTTGATACCCTTGTACTGCTTGAGCAGGCCGCCATACACGACCTCGGTGTGGACGTCGCGCCCCACCACCTTCTCGACGACCACCTCCAGGTTGCCATCATCGATCAAGATGCGTTCGCCCGGCTTCACGTCTTTGCACAGCAGCTCGTAGCTGGTGCCAACGCGAATCGTCTCGCCCGGCTTCGCGTCTTCGCCGACGACGTTCTTGTCGGAGACGATGATGAACGGTGCTCCGGGTTTCAACCAGATGGGCTCCTCGTTCTTGAGCCGCCCGATGCGAATCTTTGGCCCTTGCAGATCCGCCAGCACCCCAATTTGAGCATTACAGGCAGCAGCAACACGGCGGACCAGCCGGATACGCTCGATGATGCCGGCGTGATCGCTGTGCGAGCAGTTGATGCGGAAGACGTTGGTTCCAGCCCGGATGAGCTGGGCCAAGACCTCGTCATTGTCGGAGGCCGGGCCGAGAGTAGCTACGATTTTTGTACGGTTGGGCAGCAGCATGGTTTTTAGCGAACCCGGGAGTGCGTCGCCTGGGAGAGGGACGGTCAGGGGATCTTTTCGTTGGTTACGCCTCTACTAGAACAACGGCATCCACGAGACAACACCGACGATCCGTCCAGCGCATCCAGCTTTGCGGATCCCGTTGCCACGAGAAAGAGCGCTGCACGCCCCGGTCGGGGCTCGAAAAACTCGAAATTGACGCCAGGGCTCTGACGATGGCGGCAGAGGCCGCGCTCTCGGAGCGCGGAGAGCTTCGAGCCAAACCTGGGGCCAACGAGCGTGCCACATCGTGACAGCGCAGCGGCATGGATAGACCTCTGCCCGCCGCCGCGAACGACGCGGCGCTTCAACACCTCTGTCCGATCACGGTGCGGGTGCAGGGCAGGGTGTGTTGGCGTCGACGTTGCGCAAGAACGCCAGGTTATCGATCGCGAAGTCGAACGCCTGAACGGGCAAGGTGGGCGTGCCCGAGTCGGTCGGATCTGCACCCTCGACCTGGAACTGGATGCCCACGACAGCGTCCGTCCGCAGACGATTCTCATCCGGTGTGCCGCCCATGGCGGGGAAACCCCAGCCACCCGAGGCCAGGCAGTAAAAAGGAATGGAGACCCAGCTCCATGCATCTGCGCGGACTCCTCTGACCAGGAAGCCGTAGTGATCGTTGCAGCGCCGATTGGGCTCATCGGTGCAACGGGCGATGCCACGCCGGTCAGCAGCGGTAGCCGACTCGGGCGTGGTGCGCACGTCCTGCACGTTGACGCGGATGCTGCCACCGCGCACGTTGCCCTGGACGAAGAAGCCGATGCCGCCGAACTCGCTGGCGTCGACCGGGTTCTTGGCGCCGCCCTCCCCGTTGAGGTCCACGCCCATGCCGGCACCCCAGCCGCGCTGGCCGTTACCGGCGGTGCGCGCCACGAAGGCGCAGCTCTCCTCGCCGGCGAAGAAGGGGGCTTCCACCCCGCCACCGCACTCACGCGGCGGGATCTCCGAGGCTGGGTTTGGTTCGCCGTCAGGCATGCGCGTGCGATACATCGGAAACCCGACCGCAGGCTCCTGCGTGCCGCTGGCGCTCATATCGTTGTACGTGTACCAGAGGCCCACGCGGCCATCGTCGGAGAGGATGTACTGGGTACCATCCTCCATGTCGTCAATGAGCGAGACCTCTGGTGACAGCCGCTCCCCGTCCGGGATGCGCGCTGGATCACTGCAGCCAATCGCGCCCTGAGCGGAGACAATCGCCGCCAGAGCCCAGAGTACGCGCACGGAGACACCGCCCGCAACACCGCGCATGGCAACACGCCCCGTGGAGATGAGGCGCTCGCAGAGTTCGCCGTCCCAGTTGCCGCCGCACGCGCGAGCCCTTTGAGCCATCGCCATCTTCGCCTCTCGCATCGTCATATCTTCCGGCACCATTTCCATCGCACCAAGTGGCTCTTGCGCAGCCCTTTTTCCAAGGACTCTATAGAGACCGATTGCCCAGACCGATTGCCGGGACACCGCGGCGCAGGTTGCAACCGCTGGCCGGCTTCTCTGGGGCGCCACCTAATCTATGCCGACCGCGCGCGGGATGCTAGAGGCCGCGGCGCGCTCGCGCAACAGCGCCACGCCCTGTGTGCGCGGGAGAGATTTTCGGCGGCTGGCGAGTTGCTGTCATGCGTCAGCGGGGCCGTGGCGTTGCCCGATTTGGAGCGGAGTGGGGCGGTCTGAGGGGCCCAGCGCGGCTGGCCCTCGAACGGCTGTGCGCGAGGCGCTGCGAGACGAGCGGGCACCTGAGGTCTCGCGAACGCTCGGCGCTGCCCTCTGCCGTTTTCTGGTGCTGGAGCCCTGGAGGAGCAGCAGTGCGATCCTCGGATCGCACCTGTGAAAACGTTTGCAGTCTGCGTCAGGATCGCGGCTCGCGCCCCTCGCGTGCTCGCTCCAAGGCTGCTCGGCACGTGGCTCCAACGTTGCTCGGGAGCTGGCACGAAGGAGCCGCCCGCATCGTCGCGGCACGCTCGGGCTGCTCACCGGAATGGCGCGCATCTCAGCCTTTGCGCTGCTCTGCGCCAGCCAAATATAGGGATGACTTCGAGCGAGCAGGTGTGATTGACTCCCGCTCGCTCGAGCCGTGCCCAATGCGCGGCCGGTGCCATCGCCGCTGCGCGATGGACAGTCCAGGAACAGTATGCGGCGTTTGATTCATTCTTTGCTCGTGTGCAGTGCGCTCACCAGCACACTGACGTTGCTGGCCACGTCCGCTCACGCTCAAGACAATTCTTCGCAGGGTAGTTCGGAGAGTGGTTCCGCTGGCGGATCCAAGAGCGTGACGTTGAGCGAGAGCGCGGGCACGGGCAGCTCCTCATCGGTGGTTCGGATCCAGAATCAGGCGCGTCCTCCGCAAGCGCCGGCCGCTACCTCCGCGCCAGCACCCGGTGCGCCCGCGGCCATGGGCCAGCGCCCGGGCGGAGCGGTGAGCGCTGCGGGAACGACGTACGGCAGATACGGTGGCGCAGCCACGGAGAGCGATGGGGAGTGGGGGTTCCGTTATAATGGATACTTTCGCGCTCCGATGAACATCGGCTTTGGGGAGCGAACGGCCCCGTTCGTCGGGCAAAGCAAGACCACGCTGAGCAACCTGCAGGTCCCCGGGCGCGAGTTCTACAGCTGGCAGGCCACGCCCAATGCCCAGGGGCCATGGACGGAGATGTTCTTCGGCTATGGCAACGGCACGGTGGAGAGCAAGATCGCCATTCAAGCGTTCAACCTCTCTGATCCGTCGTTCAACGACATCGACGAGCAGGGCGCGCAGATCGGTATCTCGCAAGCCTTCGTCAGCTTGACTCCAGACATCAGCGACTACGTCGACAACCTGCGGCTGAACGTGCGGGTCGGCGCCTTCTGGAATCAGTATGGTGGCGCGGGCAAATACGACGCGGGTGCCTACGATGCGTACATCATCGGTCGCACGCACATCATCGGCAGCACTTATCGCCTCGACTACGATGTGGATGGCGACACGTATTGGCTGGAGCACGGCGTTGGTACCAAGCAACCAGCGCCCAGCGTCTCCAGCAACGCCAAGTACACGCTGCTGCATCACGCCCATCTGGGCACGAGCCTGGAGGATACGTATCTCTTCGGGATCCACTACCTGCACTCGTGGACTCAGGAGCAAGATCATCAGTGCGTGACCGACCCCAACGCCAACGCCGAGCTGGGCGCGTGTCCGTGGCAAGGCACCATCCGTGAGGATCCGAACGACGGTAGCGTGGACGTGTATGGCGCTGACCTGCGCCTGAAGATGGACGCCTGGGGTGAGTTTTACGTCGGCTATTCGCTGGTGGTCGCCAAATACGCCTCCACGGTCGACTCCGCGATCGAGGTGGCGCACGCCGGTGGCGGTGGCTTCTTCAACTCGGGCATCACCGGCATCTACCTGAACGAGCGCGGCAATAACGCCGGCGACATGCAGGGCAACGGCCACGTTCACAACGCGCAGGCGCAGTACGACTTCAGCCTGTCGACCATCATCGGTCCGGACGTGTTCGGTAACGCCACCCTCGATGGCTCCCTGTTCGGCATGTTCAATGCAGTCAGCAGCGACGATGACCCGCAAGCGGACGGGGTCAAGAAGCTGAAGTTCGGTGCCGATCTCGAGTTCTCTCCCGTCGGCTGGTTCGCGGTGGGCTTCCGTGCCGATCACCTGCGGCCCAACTCCACGATCGAGGAGCAGAACTTCAGCATCCTGTCTCCGCGTCTGGTGTTCCGTTCGGATTTTGCCAGCCACGAAGAGATTAGCCTGCTGTTTCACCACTACATCTACGCCAGGCGCGTGTGCCGCACCTCACAGGATCTGTACTGCGCGCAGGTGGCGAACGGGCCGAACTTCCCCGATGGGTTCGGGGCGTTCGCAGGCGTAACTCAGCCCGTCAATACGCGCGGCGGCCCGCTAGATCCTCAGGCGGAGGGCCTGTACATGCCCCCTCAGGAGAACACGCTGACCTTGCAAGCCACCATTTGGTGGTAAGGACTGAAGCGATGACGTCAGTGGGAGTTTTGGTCGTACCAGGCAGGGGATGGCTGCTGCGCCTGGCTGCTCTGTGTTTGCTCGCCAGCGGGTGCCGCATCAATCCTACCTCGCCGGAGATGGAGAACACCGCCGAGGGCAAGGCCTGTCCACCGGACGCGAAGATTGAGGACGGTGAGGACGGCAACAACCAGGTGCTGGTGCAGGACGGCCGCAGCGGTTACGTCTATACCTACGTGGACGCTGCCGGCTCCACGATCGATCCAGCCGCCGGAGCGCCGTTCCCAATGGCCGCCGGGGGTGCCAGCGGCACCCAGTATGCGCTGCGGATGACCGGCGATCTGGGCTCGGGCACTACCGTCTTCGCGGCCATGGGCTTGAACTTCACGGATCCTCAGGGGCCGTACGACCTGTCCAAGTATCAGGGCATCTCCTTCTTTGCGAAGAAGGGCCCGGGCAGCACCAGCAAAGTCCGCCTGAAGTTCCCCGACAAGAACACCGATCCAGCCGGTGGCATTTGCGCTGCTTGTAGCAATGATTTCGGCAAGGATCTGATGCTGACCGAGGAATGGCAGAAGTTCATCGTGCCGTTCAGCTCCTTGCGACAGGAGTCCGGCTGGGGCAATCCGCGTCCGCGCTCTCTAGCGACCGATGCAGTCTTTGCGGCGCAATTTCAGGTGAACGAGAAGGGCCGTCACTTCGACATCTGGATCGACGAGCTCGCGTTCACGGGCTGTCCCTGACATGTGGGGAGCCGCGTGCGAGCCTTCGCGCGGAGCCGCCGGCAGCGGAGGCCAGAGCCGAGCCAAGGAGTGAAGGATGACCAGGCAAGATTCCACGATCCTACCGCGCTCGAATAGCCACCTGGCGGGGCGGAGGCTCCGTGCGGGCTGGTGGCTGGGTAGCGCAAGCGTCGTAGCTCCCTTGCTGGGGCTGCTCACCACGGCGGCTTGCAAGAGGCCGGCGCAGGCGGGCGGAGCCCAGGCTCCGGTGCAGGTTGAGGCTGCTCCACCCAACCCGTCCAATAACCTGCTCCGGAACGCCGAATTTGCCGAGGGTAGTCTGCCCTGGACCACCGCGCTGACCATCCCGGCACGCGGCTCCTCCGAGGTGAAAGATGGCGCGCTGTGCGTGACCATCGAGGACAAGGGCAAGAATAACTGGGACGCCCTCGTGGCTCATCGTGCCCTCGTGATCGAGGAGGGGCACACGTACACGCTGGATTTCAGAGCCTGGTCCAGCGCGCCCACCACGATTCGGCCCAAGATCGGTCAGGCGGGGCCGCCCTACGGCGAATACTGGGTCGCGCCGCTCACGATCGGCGCCGAGCCGCAGCGCTTTCAGAGCGACTTCCTGATGACGAGTCCGACGGACAAGACCGCGGAGCTCACGTTTCATCTCGGCGGGTCGCTGGTGAAGACGGTCCCGGTCACGATCTGCATCGATGATATCTACCTGACGGACTCGCAATATACAGCCCCGCCTCCAGAGAAGGTGCTGCCGCCACCCAAGGTCGCCGTCAACCAGCTGGGGTACCTGCCCAAGCTGAGCAAGGTGGCGGTGCTGGAGAGCTCGGCGAGCGAGCCTCAGAAGTGGGAGCTCTTGGACGCCTCGGGCAAGGTGGTGGAGGACGGCAAAACCAAGCCGTTCGGCGCCGACCGCCACTCGGGCAACTCGGTGCATCACATCGATTTTTCGTCCTTCAAGAAGGAAGGATCGGGCTACGTGCTGCGCGTCGGCGAGGAGAAGAGCTACCCCTTCGACATCGGCAAGAACGTATACCGAAAGCTCAAGTACGACGCGCTCGCGTTCTTCTATCATGACCGCAGCGGCATCGAGATCAAGATGCCCTACGCGGGGGAGGAGCGCTGGACACGTCCGGCGGGGCACCTGCCCGACAAGGCTCCCTGCGGCAGAGATCTGGGCTGCAACTACACGCTGGACGTGACGGGCGGCTGGTATGACGCGGGCGACCACGGCAAGTACGTGGTGAACGGCGGCTTCTCTGCCTGGGTGCTGCTGAACCAGTGGGAGCGAACCAAGCACCTCGGCAAGTCCATCAAGGATTTCGGGGACGGCAAGCTGAACATCCCGGAGCAGGGCAACGGAGTGGACGACCTGCTCGACGAGGCGCGCTGGGAGGTCCAGTTCCTACTGGCGATGCAGGCGCCGGACGGCACGGAGTTCGAGGGGATGGTGCACCACAAGATGCACGACGAGGGCTGGACGGCCATCCCCACCCGCCCTGACCAAGACACCCTCAAGCGTTCTCTGCGACCGGTGAGCACGGCCGCAACGCTGAACATGGCGGCCGTGGCGGCGCAGTCGGCGCGCATCTGGATGCAGGAGGACCCGGCGTTCTCCGCCAAGTGCCTGGCTGCCGCCGAGAAGGCATACGCTGCCGCGAAAAAGCATCCCCAGAAGTACGCCGACCCCAACGACAACAACAGCGGCGGCGGCGACTACTCGGACGACTATGTCCTGGACGAGTTCTTCTGGGCGGCGGCCGAGCTGTTCATCACCACCGGCAATGACCGCTATCGCCAGGACGTTGAGGCCAGCCCGCACTACACGGCCTTCAACCACAAGGACGCCAGCTCCTCGGTGATGACGTGGAAGGACGTGGATGCGCTGGGCGTGATCTCGCTGAGCGTGGTGCCGAGCGAGCTGAAGAAGAACGAGCGCGATGCGCAGCGCAAGCGGTTGGTCGAAATGGCCGACGCGTACCTGGGCCACATGGAGAAGGAGGGCTACCGCCCGCCGTTCGACCCCGGTAACCAGGGTCGTACCGAGCCGACGTACCCCTGGGGCTCAAACTCCTTCGTGGCCACGAATGGCATGATCCTGGGTCTCGCCTACGACTTCACGAAGAAGGCCAAGTATCGCGACGGCGTCGCAGCGGGGCTCGACTACCTGCTGGGTACGAACCCGCTCGCCCAGTCCTATGTCACCGGCTACGGCGAGAAGCCGCTGGTCAACCCACACCACCGCTTCTGGGCCAGGCAAGTCAACCCCGACTTTCCCGAGGCGCCACCCGGAATCCTGTCGGGAGGTCCGAACTCCTTCCTTCAGGATCCTTACGTTCAGGCAGCTGGCTTGAAGAAGAAGGGTTGCGCGCCGCAGAAGTGCTTCATCGATAACATCGAGGCGTGGTCTGTGAACGAGATCACAATCAACTGGAACTCACCGTTCGCGTGGGTCACTTCATTCATGGATGAGCAAGGGCGCTGAGCCCGACGAAGAGGAAGAATGCGATTCGGTCACTTTGATGACTCGGCGAGGGAATACGTAATCACCACGCCGAAGACGCCATACCCCTGGATCAACTACCTGGGCTCGGAGAGCTTCTTCGGACTCATCTCGCACATGGCGGGTGGCTACTGCTTCTACCGCGATGCGCGGCTGCGGCGGCTGACTCGCTATCGCTACAACAGCGTGCCGAATGAGCAGGGCGGGCGCTTCTACTACATCCACGAGAATGGCGAGTATTGGACGCCCACGTTTGCGCCGGTGAAGGCGGAGCTAGACGCCTTCGAGTGCCGCCACGGCCTCGGCTACACGCGCATCACCGGCTCCCGCAAGGGCATCGAAGCGGAGCTTTTGTATCTGGTGCCGCGCGGCCACAACGCCGAGGTGCACCAGGTCACGTTGCGGAACAAGTCGAGCAGCCCGCGGACGCTGAAGCTGTTCTCCTTCGTCGAGTTCTGCCTCTGGAACGCCTACGACGACGCCACGAACCTGCAGCGCAATCTGAGCACGGGCGAGGTGGAGGTGGTGGGCTCCACAATCTATCACAAGACCGAGTACCGCGAGCGCCGCAACCATTTCGCGTTCTACCACGTGAACGCGCCGGTCGCTGGCTTCGACACCGACCGTGAGTCGTTCATCGGCCTGTACAACCACCTGGGCGAGCCGGATGTGGTGCGCGCCGGCACGCCGAAGAACACGGTGGCGCACGGCTGGGCGCCGATCGGCTCGCACTGCCTCGAGGTGACGCTGCCGCCTGGCGCGGAGCGCAAGCTCGTCTTCGTCCTCGGCTACGTCGAGAATCCCACGGAGGAGAAGTGGGAGAAGCCGGGCGTGATCCAGAAGCGCCGAGCGCTGCAAGTCATCGAGCAGTTCTCGAAGCCGGAGCAGGTGGATGCCGCGCTCTCAGCGCTGCGCAGCCACTGGACCGAGCTCCTCGGTCGCTACACGGTGAAGTCGCCCGACGAGAAGCTGAACCGGATGGTCAACATCTGGAACCCGTACCAGTGCGTCGTGACGTTTCACATGTCGCGCAGTGCCTCGTACTTCGAGACGGGGATTGGTCGTGGCATGGGCTTTCGCGACTCGAACCAGGATCTGCTCGGGTTCGTCCACTTGCTGCCGGAGCTCGCACGGCAGCGCATCATCGACATCGCGTCGACGCAGTTCCCCGACGGCAGCGCCTATCACCAGTACCAGCCGCTCACGAAGCGTGGCAACAACGACATCGGCAGCGGTTTCAATGACGACCCGCTGTGGCTGATCCTGGGTACGGCTGCATACATCAAGGAGACGGGCGACTACGGCATCCTGGACGAGAGCGTTCCGTTCAACAACGACGAGAACAACCGCGCCTCGCTGATGGAGCACCTGACCCGCTCCTTCGAGCACGTTCTGAACAACCTGGGTCCGCACGGCTTGCCGTTGATCGGCCGCGCCGACTGGAACGACTGCCTGAACCTGAACTGCTTCAGCGAGACGCCGGATGAGTCCTATCAGACCACCGGTAACCGGGTGGGGCGCACCGCGGAGTCCATCTTCATTGCCGGCATGTTCTGCCACATCGGTCCGGAGTACGCGGCCCTGTGCGAGCGCAAGGGCATGCAGGACACGGCGCAGCGCGCGCGGCGCGAGATCGCCAAGATGGAGAAGGTCGTGCTGGAGCACGGCTGGGACGGCGAGTGGTTCCTGCGCGCTTACGACTTCTTCGGCAACAAGGTCGGCAGCAAGGAGTGCGAGGACGGCAAGATCTTCATCGAGCCGCAGGGCTATTGCGTGATGGCGGGCATCGGCAAGGAGAGCGGGCACGCGCTCAAGGCGCTGGACTCGGTGAAGGAGCGACTCGACACGCCATACGGCATCGTGCTCGTGAACCCCGCGTACACCCGCTACCACGTGGAGCTGGGCGAGATCAGCTCGTATCCCCCCGGGTACAAGGAGAACGCCGGCATCTTCTGCCACAACAATCCGTGGATCATGATCGCGGAGACGGTGGTGCGGCGGCCGGAGCGGGCCTTCGAGTACTACAAGAAGATCACGCCCGCCTACATCGAGGACATCAGCGAGGTCCACAGGATGGAGCCCTACGTGTACTCGCAGATGATCGCCGGCAAAGACGCGGTGAAGCCGGGAGAAGCGAAGAACTCGTGGCTGACCGGTACGGCAGCCTGGAACTTCGTCGCGGTGTCACAGCACCTGCTGGGCGTGCGCGCGGACTACGACGGGTTGGTGGTCGATCCGTGTCTACCTGCGGAGGTACCCACCTTCACCGTCTCGCGCTGGATCCGCGGGGTCACCTACGTGATCTCCGTGAAGAACTCGGGCAAGGGTGGCCAGGCCAAGCTGGTGGTGGACGGCAAGCCCCTGGCGGGCAACTGCGTCCCCTACGCAAAGCCCGGCGCCACCGTTCAGGTCGAGTGCACCGTCTGAGCTGCAGCGCCACGCCACGCCGGCCCGCTCGGGCTGGCGAGCCCTAGGCGCCACAACGAGAAGGGCCGCATCCAGCTGGATGCGGCCCTCGTTTTGTGCGCTGCGAGCTCTGGGCTCAGACGTTGGCGCAGAAGCCTTCGTAGTCGATGTAGCCCTTGATGCTGGGGTTCTTGCCGCAGCCAGGGCAGCTGTCGTCGCGGCGCAGCTTGAACGTACGGAAGGTCATGCTCAGCGAGTCGTACTGCAGCAGCCGACCCGAGAGCGTGTCACCGATGCCGAGGATGATCTTCACCGCCTCGGTGGCCTGCAGCACGCCGATGATGCCGGGCAGGATGCCCAGCACGCCCGCTTCCGAGCAGGAGGGAGCAAGGTGCGCGGGCGGGGGCTCTGGATACAGGCAGCGGTAGCAGGGGCCCTGGAACGGCAGGAACGTGGTGACCTGCCCATCGAAGCGGAAGATGGAGCCGTGAACGACGGGGACCTTGTGGAACAGCGAGGCGTCGTTGACGAGATAGCGAGTGGGGAAGTTGTCGCAGCCGTCGACGATCACGTCCCACTTGTCGGCCAGGATGCGGTCGATGTTCTCGCTCGTCAGCCGCTCCTTGTACTTGATGACGTTCACGTCTGGATTCAGGTCGCGCAGCGCGGTCTCCGCGCTGTCGACCTTGGGCAGGCCCAGGCGCGAGGTGGCGTGCATGATCTGGCGCTGCAGGTTCGACGCGTCGACCACGTCTGCGTCAACCAGACCGATGGTGCCGACCCCCGCTGCCGCCAGGTACAGCCCCGACGGGCTGCCGAGCCCACCCGCACCGAGCAACAGCACGCGGCTGCCGAGCAACTTGGCCTGTCCGACGTCACCCACCTCCGGCAACATCAGGTGCCGTGAGTAGCGATCGCGCTGCGCCTCGCTCAGGTTTGGCGGCGTCTGCATCGGATAGCGCAGATCCTTCCAGCGCGTGAACCCTGGGTTGGCGCTGAGCACGTTGTCGTACCCCATCTCACCGAGCGTCTTGGCGGCGAAGGCGCTACGGGTGCCGGCGGCGCAGTACAGCACGATCGGCGCGTGCTTGTCGGGCAGCTTGCCCTCGGCTTGCGACTCCAGATGAGCGCGCGGAATGTGAATCGCGCCGGGGATATAGCCCGCGTTGAACTCGTGCTGTTCGCGCACGTCCACCAGAGTGGTCGGGGTACCTGCTTCGAGACGCGTCTTCAGTGCGTCGAGCGAGATGGTCCGCACGCGCTCGCGGACGTCGGCGAATAGCTCGGCGTAGCTCTTGGCCATGGGATCGTAGATTCCTTCTATTTCCGATGTGCTGAGTAAAGAACGGGGTTCCCGCAATATGCTGCGGAAAAGCGCAGCGTCAACTGGCGCGGAGGCGCCGAGTCGAACAGTCGGCCGGAACACCGAGTTCGTGCCGGGGCTGGTGCACCATCCGCCGCAACTGGTCGTTACTGCAGAGGGGACTGGCTATCCGAGCCGACCCCGACCCGGTGCCGTCTACCCGGCATCAGCCCGACAACGCCAGTCCTTTCGTCAGCCTCTCAGTTCCTTCCGAGTTACCTCGCATGTCGAATTCTTCGCCCAACCGCCTTGGTGAACTGCTCGTTCGCGAAAAGCTAATCAGCCTGCAACAGCTCAAGCAGGCCCAGACGGACCAGGCCAAGAGCGGCCGCAACCTCAGCTACACGCTGGCCAAGCTCGGTTACATCTCCGACGGAGAAATCACCGATTTTTTGAGCGCGCAGTACCGGCTGCCCGCGGTCAAGCTCGAGGACTACGACATCGAGGAAGAGGTCATCAAGCTGGTGGCCAAGGATGTCTGCGAGAAGCACCGGGTCATCCCGGTGTCGCGCTCGGGCTCCTCGCTGATTGTCGCGATGGCGGATCCGACGAACCTGCACGCCATCGATGACATCAAGTTTCTGACCGGCTTCAACGTGGAGCCGGTAGTCGCCAGCGAGACCGCCGTGCAGGCCGCGATCGAGCGCTACTACGCGCAGACCGGCCCCTCCTACGACGAGGTGATGGCGGACTTCGATCTCGGCGACGACGACATCGACTTCAGCTCCGACGAAGAGGACGTGAACGCCGTCGAGCTGGAGAAGGCCAGCGAAGACGCGCCCGTGGTGCGTCTGGTCAACGTGATCCTGCTCAACGCAATCCGCAAGGGCGCGAGCGACGTGCACATCGAGCCGTACGAGCGGCGCATGCGCGTGCGCTACCGCGTGGACGGTGTGCTGCAGGAGGAGATGACGCCGCCGCTGAAGCTGAAGAACGCACTGTCGAGCCGCCTCAAGATCATGAGCCAGCTGGACATCGCCGAGCGCCGCTTGCCGCAGGACGGGCGCATCAAGCTGCGCATGGGCAAGAACCGCGAGATGGACTTCCGCGTCAGCGTGCTGCCCACGCTGTGGGGCGAGAAGATCGTGCTGCGCCTCCTGGACAAGGGCAACCTGCAGCTCGACATGACCAAGCTGGGCTTCGAGTCCGGCCCGCTCAAGGACTTCAGCTGGGCCATCAATCAGCCCTGGGGCATGGTGCTGGTGACGGGACCGACGGGCTCCGGCAAGACCACGACCCTGTACTCCGCGCTCTCCGAGCTGAATCAGCCCGACACGAACATCAGCACTGCGGAAGATCCGGTTGAATATAACCTGCACGGCATCAACCAGGTGCAGATGCACGATGAAATCGGCCTGAACTTCGCCATGGCGCT